>CAYSLH010000075.1:0-17539 GCA_964431605.1 uncultured Myxococcales bacterium | reverse complement strand
CCAAGCCTACCAAATTTCAGGGGTCCAGTTGGCACCCTTAACCGCCTCATCATCATCCAACTCACCCAATTCCTTGGGCGGAGGAAGAGCTACCCTATAAGTAAAGTACCCTTCGTCCTCTGTGAAACCCCCCTGCTGTTCATCCACATACTCGATATCGGATCCACGACCGTCAGGAGAGTCATAATAATCCTCCCGCTGCCGGGAATCATTCTGTTCGCGCAATGCGTCGAGATCCTGCTCAGGTGTGTCTTGTCCGGCATAGTCATCACTCATGTCATCCGGCTCGCCCAAATCAGGCGCATCATAGCTTTCCTGTGCCTCGGGTGACTGCGCTCCCATATCCACCGGGTCCATTCCACGGGCCGTTGGTGCATCCTCGATGTCCAACTCCTCGGAAACACCCACGGAAGCGGAATCATCTTCTGAATCCACCAGGTCATCCTGGAAAACGAGCCTGGTGTCTCCCAGGCGAATTTCATCACCAGGGTTCAGAAGAGCTTTGGTCACTCTCTCTCCATTTACAAAAGTCCCCTCCGCCGATCCCATATCGATTATATTGACATCCCCGGAAGCGGAGACTTCCACCACGGCATGTATTCTGGAGACTTTTTCGTCTTCCAGTCTCAAGTGTGCGGAAGAAAGACGTCCGATTTTTATTATATCCCTGTCGAACGATTCCGTGGCTTGTAACAATCCCCGGCGATACACCTTGAAAGTAAGATTGCTCATTACAAACTCCTTTGGGGCAAAAGCTCGAGCCCCTTGGGGCGGACAACTTTTTAGACCAGGGCCTAAAGGTCCTTGACCGATTGAAGCACTCTGTCCTTGAAGTTCTCTCGGACCCTGATGAGACTCTTGTGCCTTGCGAGCTTTCTTCCAGTAAGAAACTCCTGGTCCGGCCTGGTCAAGTCTCCAGTGATTGTATCATCATCAAAGTTATAAACGGTCTTTTTTTTGTAGATCACGGCATCGTCCGATTGGGCACCAGCGGTTGCACAGATGAACAAGGTGGTAATCAACACCGCTGCGGGCAACAACCAAATTCTCTTCAAATACGACATGGCTCATACCTCCTTGGAGCAAACAGACCATGTATTGCCGTCACAGGCCAGGTGACTCATCCGGATCCGCAGGCTCATCATCAAGCTTCTTGTCTTTTCCTGTCTTTTTTTCCTTTTTGTCCGCACCAGTTGCACCCTTGCCTTCTTTGACAGCATTGACAGGGGATGGTTCCGATGTCGATGAAGCTTTTTTTTCGGCGGTGTCCTTACCGGAAGGGGTACCCTTGTCATCGCCCTGGAGCTTACCCTTTTTCTTCATTTCTTTTGTTTGGTTCTTATTTTCGCTTTTTTCAGGCTCTTTGCACTTAGGCTTTTTGCCTATCCAGAGACCACCACCAAAAAACATCTCGGACTTATCCTTGAAGGTTATCAATACGTCCCAAGGCCCTAAATCCAACCCCTTTGGAACAATGATTTCAAGGGTGTGATCATCCAGTTTACGCCACTTGACCTTTATGGTTCCCACGTTTACTCTTTTGACGCCATCCTTGAATAACGCACCAACCAACTTCACCTTGGTCTTTTTGTCAGGTGTGACAGCCAGTGGATCTAAAACGAATTCCAGACTCGACGTATCGAGTTTTTTAGGAGGAAGAACTCCGCAATTTTTCTTTGCCCTCTCCCATGCCTTTTCCACGGTCTCCTTGCGAAGCTTGGCGAGCTTTGCCATGAGTTGCTCATAGCGCTTCTGCTCCGCCAGGGCTTTTGCCTCCGCCTCTTTCATCTTCTTTTCCATCTCTATGCCCTGGGTCGCTTCTTTGTACATGGCGACACAGGGATTATCCCGATCCCCGATTTTTTTCCTGTACCTCTTGATGCAAAGCCCGCATTGTTTTTTTGCCGACTTAGGATCGTTGAAGTTTCGCAACGCCATCCTGCACAACCATTGTTGTGGCGCAACAGCTTTGGGGTACTTTTTTGCCAATTGCTCGAACTTGGCCTTGGCAGCATCCAGTTCGCCTATTCCCCTGAGCGCTATTGCCAGTCCCATGGATGCCTTGTGGTTGTCCGGCTGGTATTCCAGGATCTTTTCAAATTGATCCTTGGCCACCCTGAAATCCTTGTAGTCCAAGGCGACCTTGGCAATATTGAATCGAGTGGGCAACATGTCCGGCCGCTGTTTGAGCGCCTTACGAAAATTTGCCAAGGCTTCCGGAACCTTCTTGATTTTCAACAGGACAAGCCCCAGGGTATTGAGCAGGCTCGGGTCCTTTTCCTTGACCTCCAAACCGCGTAAACACAGCAGGCGAGCCATGTCGAACTTGCCCATATCATAATAAACCGAAGCCATTATCCTGTACGCTCCAATATTGGTGGGGTCACGAACCAGAACTTCGCTGGCGCGTTGTAAGGCGAGATCGAGTTTTTTCTGGTAACGGTAAATACCTGCCATGTTCAACAAAACCGGAGAATTCTTCGCGTCCTTGTTGAGGGCCTTTTTGTATATGGCGAGCGCCTGGTCTCTCTTGCCCTTCCTGGCCAGAAGCGCGCCCCAATTAGCAGCAGCAACATATAGATCAGGTCTTAGCTCCAAAGCACGTTTATAATGTTTCTGAGCATTGTCATCATCATGAATGGCCTCGTATATACAACCAAGGTTGTAATGGGCTTCCGCCATCTTGGGATCCACTTCCAGTACCGCCTTGAACCGATCGAGCAGATCGTCATAGTCGATACGGCCTGATTTTTTTTGCTGCTTATAAGCCTTGACCGCTTGCTCCAAAGCATCCCTGGCCTCACGGGAGACCTTTACCACGGGAGCCTTCTTTTCCACCACGGCTTCAGTCTTGGCGTTTCGAAGTTTCTGGTCCCGCTTCGTATCAGGACCAGTGGAACAAGAGAAGGCAAACGAAATTACCAGCAAAAATCCAATGGTGTGGCTCAGGGTCTTCATTGTTTTCTCATCCCTTCACATCCGAATACAGCGCTTTTAGAAACCGTCCTCCGGCTCATCCTCGTCCAAAACATCCGAAGCAGGGTCAGCCATCTCTGGCTCGGCCTTCGGTTCTTCATCCTTACCTTTATTCTCATTGGCAACAGGTGACTTCTTTGGTTCGGGCGTTTTATCGACCCGGCTTTCCGTGGGCGCTGCGGTCGTCTTCTCTTCAGGCTCTCCCTCACGTTTGAAAGTCAACGGCGCCTGGTTGAGTTCCTCAGGATGTTTCTTTACATCGTCCCATAATCCCAGCAACAATGGGCTGCGAGACGCAGGATCACTCACTACTCCCAACTTGAAACCAAGGTCCTCCCTCGGATACTCCATGGGTCTGTAATGCTGTAGCTTTTTCAGCGCCAGTTGCGTAAAACGGGAATAGAACCCCAGTTCAGACCCTTTCTTGACCGCTGCCTCGAAGTGGGCAACGGCTTTGTCCTCATAAGGCTGTCCCATATTTCTCAGTGTGCTCTTGTACAAATCAAGCTGTTCCGGTGTCAGGCCCTTGGGCAAAGGCGCACGATAGAAAGTCTCTGCGAAGTTTTCATACGCCCTTCCTATCTTGTAGAGAGCTGCAATCGCCCATTCCGCCTGCTTGCGTTTTGCCACAGCCGTATAGATCTTTTCGACCTTCTTGAAGAGCTTGACCTTTTGAGCCAATTGTTTCTTGAAATGCTTTTGCTCGGCCTTGGCGCCCCGTTTTCTCGACCTGGTGAAATGAAACCTTATGTACTCCTTATAGGTTGGTTCCGCCATGATGAACGCCGCATGGGCGGCGGCTTCGGCCGCCTCTAGTAACTTCTTCTTCTTCTTTCTTTTCCTGCGGCTGTATTTATTATAGAGCGAAAGAGTCGTCTCCAACTCCTTCTTGAGTTCCCTGCGATTGGGCCTCTTTCGCTTGCTCAAAACCACGTATCTCTTCATGTGTGACGCGATGGCCCTGTCCAGATTCGCACCCATGTACCGTTGGTAGTAACCCTTAAAAACTTCCGCCGCCTTTGAAAGACGTCCCAGGCGCTCATACAAAAGGCCAAGGGAATAGTATACCTGGGGAGCCTCCTTGGAATTCGGAAAGAGTTTCACGTACTCCATCCTGTCGGAAATGGCACGTTTATACTGATGCAAAGCCTCCCTGTATATACCAGCATTCAGCAACGCCACCTTCGCATCTTCCAAATTCCATGTACGGCGATTTCCTTTGAATCGCTTTTCCTTCTTTGAAGGCTTCTCGATCGCCTTGGCTCTTTTCCTCTTGCGTCTATGTCGGCGCGATTTAGATTTGTAGGAGACAGCTTTGCCGAGCCCCTTCATCTTCTTGTATGTCCTGGCATATTGCTCGTAAAGTTCCGCAGCCTTGTCGAAATCGGTAAGCCTCTCGGAGTTTTCAGCCAGGTTGAAAATGGTTCCAGGAACCAGATCGCTCTTTGGATACTGGTCGATGAGAAGTTGCCTTGCTTTCCTGGCCTTGTCCAGGAGTTCGGCCTGCTCGTACTTGATACCGGCATCGAACAATGCTTCATCGGCCAGTTCATGCTTTGGAAACTCCCGCCAAAACTTTATGTACGCATATGCGACTTTCGCATAAATGCGTTTTTCACTCAGGGGCTTGTTTCCTTTCTTGGCCTTCCTGAGTCTTTGCTCCAGGCCTTCGATACGCTTGAAAGCGATTTTCGGGATCAGGTTAGACAAATACGTGTGTAGTTTTTCGTTTTTCATCAGGCGCTGATTCTTGTAATACTTTCGAGCGTATTTATTGAGCGAATCGAAATCCTCACGCTCATACAAGGCATCGAGCACAAGATTAGCCGCATACACTGCCAGCTCCGACTCAGGAAAATCCTTGGTTATCTCGTCGAACCTCTCGATGGACTCGTCCAGGTGATAGTAGTCATAATAAGTCTTTGCGATATCGTACTTGACATCCAGGATGTCCTCGTCCTTGGGACAATAGTCTAAAAAAATCTCCGCAGCTGCTATGAATCGCTTCTTATACTTGGGGATAGGCATCTTTTCGATGTTCTTGCCCGCCTTTTTTGCCTTTGCCGCAAGACGGGTCTTTTCTTTTTTCAGACGTTTCTTTTCCTTGCGGCGGGATTTTTTCATGATCTCGCGATGCGCCTGCATGGATTTATATGCGGCATCGCAAAAATAGGTCCCGGGAGGGGATGGATCGCCCTTCTTGACCTTTCCCTTGGGGAATTTTTTGTGCTTTTTCAGGTAGGCCAAGTCCTTTTGGACCAATTTTCCATACTCCACTGCAGCCCTTTCGAAACGGGCTAACCTGTGGAACAACAACTCGGCATATGCAAACCGTATGTCATAAGCATCCTTGGACTTGGGAAAAAGATCCAAGTAGTCGCCGAAAAGCTCCTGGGCGTATTCGAAAGTCTCTTTCTGCTTTGTCTCTTTGGCTTCCTTGTACCAGGTCCCGGCCAACCTCCGCAAGGTAACCTCTGCAAGTTCTTCCGCCTCTTTGATCCGAGCCTTCTGTCGCTCGTCAGGATTCTTTACGCACCTTTTGACTTCCTCGAACTTTCTCACCAATTCGCGCACCTGGATAACCGTGTAACGCTTGTTGCCCACCCTGGATGCCGCGTCCACTATACGTCCCTGATAGAAAGGGATCTCCGAGGAACATTTTTCCTTGTTGATGAGCCAGCGATAAAGTATGACGGCTTTTTTGTCCTTTCCGTCATCGAAATACATGGCAGCCAGGTTCACCAGCAACTTGTGGGCCTCTTCCGGAGCCATGTCGGTGAATATCCGGGGAGCGTCCTTTGCACTGCCTTCATGGGAGTAAGTCAAGGTAAAATCGTTCAGAGCTTCCTTTCGAATCTGGATCTTTCGACCTGTGGTGCCCTTCTCCATGTCGGCCAGGGCAATAACCTCCCGAAACTTGTCCTTGGCCTTTTTCCACTCATGGAGGTTGAAATAACACCAGGCCTGCTTATACAGGCCATATGGATATATCTCCGAATCTGGGTATTCGGAGACCTTCTTATACGCCATCAGGGCCCTGTCCAGATCGGCCTTGTCGAAATAGTACTCCCCGAACGCCAAGTAAGCGTCGGGAATCCACTTGGAATCTGGATAAGCCCTTATCAATTCCTTGTAGATACTCAAAGCATCCTTGTATTTTTCCAGGTCCCAGAGAGAGGAACCAAGATAGAAAAGCACCTGTCCCTGCCGGGATAAGACGGATACTCCTTGGCTATGGCCTGGTACTGGTCAATGGCCTTCATTCGCCACTCGGTCTCCTTGGCCCGGAGCTTTTTCTTCGCAGCTGCGATGCGCCTGCGCAAAGACTCGTTCTCCGGATCCTTGGCAAGTTGGTCATCCAATTCCATGGCCTTGTTGAAAAAGGCCTCTGCTTCTTCGAAATAATTTTCCGCCAACCTGAACAGAAGAGCGGGTCGCTCCTTTTCGTCTTTCTCGTACTTGAGCAAAGTCTGAAGCTGATCGCGAATAGCCTTGCGCTTCTCGGCCATCTTGATGTCGATCTTTCTCGTACGCCCTGCTTTCCTGTAATCCAACACAGGTCGATGTCGAGCTTTTTTCTTGTTGGCCTTCTTTCCCGTCTCAAAAGCGAGGGCGGTTGTTCCCAGCCCCATATCCATGGTCCCCAGGGAAAAGACCAAACTTAACGCTATGGCTATTCTAGACAGCATCGTGTCCTCCAAAAACCATCACCAAAAATGTCTACTCAACATGCTTGCGGCAGCCCCAGGTAAGCGTATACTCATATGTCCCCAGTTCATCCCGCCAATATTCACCCTGGTAGGGCCAATAGATCTTCTCGTCATCTGTAGCAGCGGTCCAGTCATAGGTCAGCAAAGTCGGCCCGAGGTCCAATTCGCCTGCCTTTGCCTTTTTGAGCATGTCCAGTTCCGCGTTGTCGTTTTCCAACTTGATGCGCAGGACCTGGGTCATGAGACTGGCGAGAAAATCCCTCTCCTGCTCCAGGCGTACCTTGGTCAACACTCCTGCCTTGGAGACCAACTTTTCCCTTTGAATGCCCAGCCGCTTGAGCAGGGATGTGGCGATCTTGCTCGCCGAAAACCCTCCGCCCTTTTTTCGCCTGATACGACGCATCTCCTTGTCGATCTCAAGGACGGACTGGTTGACGAGAGCGAGATCCTTGTCGGCCAAAGCGACTTTCAGGATCCGGCGCAAAAGGCGTCCCGACTCCCCGGAAGGAGGCGCTTTTTGAATAGCCAGTAATTTTTTGTAATATTTCTCCGGGGCCAGGCCTTTTTTGGTGAGCTTTTCCAACTCGTGGAACAACGGCTCGTACCTGGCCCTGAACTCGGAGACGATCTGGTTCGACTCCGGATACCTGCAGTTCTCATAGTAAGTAACGGCCTTGAGGACCAAGCCCTCAGGGAAATATTCGTCTCTGAAAAACGGACTATCCAGGGTAATGAGGTTGCCTAGTGCTTTCTGGTACTTGCCCAGGCGGAACCAGGCCCAGGAAGACTCGAACAAAGATTCGAGCCAATTGATGCTGTCCCGCTTGATATGGTCATAGTAAAACAAGGCATAGTTGAACTGCTTGTGTCCAAAGTGAGTGCGGGCCAACTGGAAAAAGGCCATTTCCCTCAAGCGATCGTCCCTGAACTTACCCTTCTTGGGATGAAGAATCCTGACTACCTTCTTGAAGGAATCCACCGCATCCTGGTAATTTTCCTCCTTGAACGAGATGATTCCGTCCAGATACTTTCCCTTTGGATACCACTTGCTGCTATCGCTTATCTGCAAGACCATGGCTCGGGCCTTGGACAACATTCCCGCCACATCGGTTGGTAAAGCCGTGGGACCGGTTTTTTTCTCAACTTTCAAATCCAGGCCAAAAGAATCCCCACCGTCGCCCGAAGACAAGTCCAACTCCAAACCTTTGTCCGTGTTTTTCTCCCCGGAACCGGAAAGATCCAGTCCTTCCATGCCTGAGTCTTCTTCACCACCTCCCAGGTCAAAACCCAGTTCGTCACCGGCCTTCGGCTTGGTTTTCTTCGGTTTCTTTACGGGTTTTGGACTACGGCCTGCCTCTAAGTCGAGACCACGAAAATAAAAATACTTTGCGAGCAGGAAATAAAACTCGTCCCGGTACTTTTTGGGAAATTCCACGTCTGAATACTTTGCTATGTAGTCCAGGACTTCTCGTTGATCTTTTATCTTGTGGCTTATGAAAAACAACCACTCCAGGGACGTCTTGAAATATTTATGCGATGGCCCCTTCTCCAGGATCTGTCCGAAATGCTGGAGAGCCGAATGATACATGCGCATACGATACAAAGACTTCGCCAACTGGTATTCAGCACTTTGAAAGTACTGCTTTGCACGAGGATTGTTGTAAATGTCCCAAAAGGCCACGGCGGCGGAGGCATAGTCCTGATCCTGCATCATGTCCAAAGCCTTCTCCATCGCCTGCTTCTCCGGGCTCTTGACCGACACGTCCAAGGCATCGAATCCAAATCCCCCTGCGTTACCGGCTTCAGCCGCTTTTTTGGCCTTATTGGATGATTTTTTCTTTTTCGCCTTTTTTCTCTTTTTGGTCTTTTTCTTTTCGCCACCTGTGAGGTCAAAACCGAAATCATCACCCGCCTTGGCCGAGTCGAGCAAAAACCATGGGGTCAAAGGACCGAGGAGCAAACCCATGGCTGCAGCAAAAACCAAGGAGCGCATTGTCGTGTTGCCGCCCATAGCCCACCTCCGCTCACTGGTATTCATAATCGAAGTCCGCGGGGAGAAAGAAGCTCACCGCAGCCGAAAGCATCACGTGGTTTTGAATGTCGGAAAACTCGGTACGCTGAACGTCCATGTGGAAAGTTTCCGTGTAGAGCAGATCCCTGACCTCCAACTTGAACACGAGCCAGGAAGAAAGAAAGTACCTCAACCCGATACCGAAATTGGTAGCGAACTTGGCCCCTGTCTCGGTATATACCATGCCGAACCCGGCTATCAGGTACGCATCAAAGTGGATTATCTCGTCTGTCACAAAAGAAAGCTTTCCATACAAAGGCGACCACATAAGATCCCCAAGGAGCCAGAAACGAATGTTTGAGACCTTTGGCAAAGCCTGGTTGGCTTGCTGGTAATAACCTACCATGTCTGTCTGTACCGTCCCCACGTACATGGCCTGCAGCCCTATACCGAGGCTGTCAGCGGGGTAAAATGCCAACTGAGCACCTCCCCCCATCTTCTGGTAGAAAGCATCATTGAGGCTCAATGTTATTGCCGGAGCCATTTCCCAGCGATGACGTTTGAGAAAAACTTTCCTCTGGACACTCTTTATTCTGTCCTCTCTGACTTCAACCTTCTTCTTCGAAGATCGCTCCAGCTTCTGTTGCGCATTGACGGCCGGTTTGCCTTCGTCGCCTTTCTCCTGTTTGCCCGCGGCCAAGGCAGGAAAACAAACAAATGAAAAGAAGAAAAGCAACGACGCTATCTGTGATATTGCTTTCATCTCAGTCCTCCGCGTCGCCGTCTAAGAAAAACATGCTCAGCCCCAGGTTGAACATCAGTTGATGCTGGAAATCGGATCTCTCCTTGCTGAAATCAGCAGAGCCGAAGGTAACCTTGTCATTGAAAACCATGTAATCCAGCAATTCGGCCCTGATGGCAAACATCCGGGAGATGAACAGGCGAATGCCCAACCCGAAAGAGGCAGCGAAGCCGAAATTGGTGCTGTCGTCCACCTGCACCGAACCGATGGCTCCCAATCCTCCGCTCAGATATGTGTCAAAATGCATGACCCACTCCGAGGCTAAATTGACCTTGCCATAGACCGGAGCCCACATGAGATTGAGTCCCACTAAAAAGTTACGCTTGCCGGCGCTTGGAGTGCTTTCGTCCTTGCGTCCGAAATAAGAAGCGTTGGACACCTCGACATTGAGATTGTAAGTGCCGGTAAAGCCAAGGGACAAACTCTCGGAGAAATGATAGGCCAGGCCCAGTCCTCCCCCGAATTTCTGATAGAACGCATCGTTGAGACTGATGCTGGTCAAAGGCAGTATGGTCAGCTCGAGCCTTCCGCTCTTTACGTAGAGCTTGTTGGATACGCTTTTTACCCTATCCTTTAAAGTCCTTCCCTGCTCTTCGGCTCTACATGGAATAGCCCAGACAAGTGAAAAAAACACCGCCAGCCACATGATTTTTCTGTGCATGTCGCCTCTCGATTCCCAAGTGCCTCGAGGCATCAAGCGCCCCGCAGACGATACCATATCGACCATCAGTTCGAATCGTGGTCCAAATCCCTCGGACTGACCCTAACATCGCGAAAAAGTGCAACATAATCAAGGAAAGAGGATATTATGGCAAAAGTGACACTGTCAAGGTATTTTCAAAAAATCATCTCCTGAGGCAGCATCGTGTATACCTTTTTTTTTCTTGTGTTCCAAAGGAGATATGTGATAAGGGGTGAATTCTGGTAAGATATTTCGTGCTCCCGGAGACAAAAAGAACCAGGAGTGCTCTGTAAAACAACGCTGGCAATGGAAAAGGAGTATCTCCTATGCGGATGGCAGGTTCGGTTATTGTGATCTGGATCACGGGAGTCTTCTTGGGTCTTATGATTTTTTCAGGATGCAGTGACGAACCTATCGGTCAACCTTGCACTTTCGCTTGGCCAATCCAGCAAGATGGTCAATCTGATTGCTCTGATTACCCCGCATGTGCGCCCTTGCAGGATACGAGCACGACGCCGGGGCAAGAACCGAGAAACGATCGATGCCCGCTGGATTGTATCCAGTTTGCTTCCCTCGAGTGTACGAACCTCATATGTGCCGCAACCCAGGTGGAAAAAGCCCCCAGTGGTTCTTCTGAGGACGATCCCAGCAAACTGATAAACGGCCAATGCAGCACGGATGTGGTCCGCAACGAGTGTAACGGCCAAGGACAGGCAGGATACGGATGCATGGGATACTGCACCAAGGAATGTCTTTCCGATGCATCCTGTCCCAAGGGATACCGTTGTGTACGGCTGGCTCCATTCGAAGAAAACATGCGTTGCGACGACGAATCCCTTTGGGGTGGAGACGTGGAGGATCCTTCCACCGATGACACGAAGTGTACTCCTTCGTGCCTGTCGTCAGGCACAGACTTGGGCGGGGGCAAGCAATGTCCCGGAACGGTGGAAGAGGGCGGCAAGTACACTTACGACTACGAACTGTGTCAATATGGCGAATACTCCAGATGCTGCGCTTGCTTATGCTACAGGTACTGTCCCCTTTTAGTAAAAAAATATTGCCGGAAAATCGAATGGGACGAATCTCTGTTCCCCAACGGAAAACTTCCCGCCGACTCCAGCCTGGAGTGCAAGGATAAAAAGTAGCAATCAGGCAGGTAAACGGATTGGGCACACAGGATGCAGCCCACACAATTCACATCGGGAAAAAACACCATAACAAGCTCCAAAACGCCTCTCATTCAAAGGGCGATCTTTTTATCAGCAACTCTTTGTGTTTTCGGATGCGTCAGAGCCAACATCCAGATAGTGGATCAACGAACAGCCCTTGAAAACCAGATAATCGGCTCCTATGAAGAGCTGAGTAAGGACCTTCAACTTCTGTCCTCGGTCCGGGCAGTAGAGCAAGATGCCAACCATCCCGCTCAACAGGCACTCTCAAAAATCAGAACCCAAGCGCTCAGGGCCCGCCAGGTCCAACAATTCATACAGGACGACGTGGATTCTCTCAAGGCAGCAGGGTGCCTGGGAGAAAGCATGGACGCCATGATTCGACCTAGGCCATGTGAACTTTCCTCCGACCCTCGTAAAGCTCGTCTCATCGTGAGGGTTACCAACCTGGAAAATTCCGCACGAAAAACGCTGATGGATTTCATCATCGCCACCAGCCCGAACCTGACTTCGGACGACAGAAAAGCACTCGCAAACACCTGGGCCAGCATGAGGATACAAAGAGCGAAAGCCGGGCAATGGGTCCAGGGTCCGGATGGCAAATGGAAAAAGAAGCCCTAGGCACCGATAATCCGAGAGCTAAAACCGAAGGTACTTCGACAGGATGTTTCCCACTTGGACAGATGGCAAATAAAAAGAACCTCTCCTGTAACCATGGATGAACCCTGCAGCGATCTTGGCCAAGGCACCCATGTCAAGACGTATGATCATGGATGCCAGGCCATGGCGAATGTCTAGCTGCGCCTCCTTTGGAACCACGTCATACTTTTCCAAAAACCCACGAAACTCTTGCAATCCTTTGCTGGCTTTTTCCGGGTCCAGTGCAGAGAGCAAGGTCAACAACGTGCTCCGTCCAATGCTCGTCAAGTGTATCGATGAAGAAAGGTCCCGGTGGTTCCAATCGAGAGACATGCGCATGTTCCCGCTCAAATCCGAACTACCCTCCCCGTGAAAAGCACCCAGTCGGGCCAGGTCGATGCCACTCATCTGGGCATCGAGCCACATACCCCTTTGCTGTTCAGGTGCCAGGGTTATGGAAGTTTGGGAGATCACGTCACCTCCGAGAAACCTGAAATTCAGGTCGCTCAAATCCACCCGACCGGAATCCAGGCTCAGATCTCCAGAAAAATCTGTGAACTCCAATCTCCCCAACCTCAACTTTCCCACGGAAAAAGAACGCATGGCACCCTTGAGAGGCAACAGCGCCTTGCGGTATGCTGAAGCGCGAGTCGACCTGGAGCGGCCCGAGCTCCCCCCTCTACCTACCAATCGAAAATCCGGTTTGGCATACAGTCGCTGGGATATGGGGATCATTCCCTTTGCATCCCTCATGGAAAACCAGGGTGAATCCACATCCAACCCCGCCATCTTGAGCCCACCTTTTGCCGAGACGACACCGGACGCCAAGGCTTCCACGTTCAAAACGACCTCCGCGTTTCCTTTCATTTCAAGTCCTCCAGGAAACTTCACTGGCCTGATGGAATCAAAAGAGGTTCGAGTTTCCATGGCCATGCGAAGATCTGTCCAATCCTTTATCCCCTCTTTCAGGAGGAGCTTTCCTTGTCCAGCTATGGTCACCCCGAGTGTTGGGGCTATCACCTTGAACTCGTTGAGGCGCATATCCTTGAACCCAACGAATTGAGACGAAAAACTCACACCCACATCACCCAATGCAGCTGGCCACCCGCCGGGGAGCTCGAGCTTTTCAAACCTGACGGAACCGTCGGTACTCAGGGTATCCGCATCGAGAGAACCAGCCAGATTCAGGTCCACACCAGTTGCAAGCATTTGGGCCCTGGCAAAACGGAACTTGTCCGAATGCATTCGAAGACTCGATCGGATCTCGTTGCCGTATTCCGGCCCGGCTTTTATTTGGATCGGCCCATGTACCTGACTCGCCTCGATCCCCAGCTCATCAATCCTGAAGCCCAAGTCCTCATGCAGTATTGACAGGTCCACGGAAAAAGGAAGGTGCCTGTAATCGTTCGGCACTGCGAGTTTTCCTGTGACGCTGCCTACCACCCGGACCTTTCCCCATACACGGGGAATGTGAGAACGGATATCTTCCGGCACAAGGGCCCTGATACTCTTCAGATCATGTTTTCCCGTGGCAAACTTGCAGTCCACCAGGGCGTGTCGCAAATCCACTGATCCCGACAGGGTGACATCCATCAAGTCCTTGGCCATGATCGCCACCTTGTCAAAGTGAATTTTCCCGGTTGCCATCCCCAACATGCCCTCGGCATCCAAAGATAACGGCCCTCCCACAATCCAGGACTCCCCATTGTGCTGGTTGGTAATTTTCACTGAGGAGGATCGTAATTTGAGAGAAACCGGAAAATCCAGGTCCCGGTTTGAACGAAATCTTGTGCTGAGATGTGCACTGAGTTCATCCAGGGACACAACTGCCTGTTCGTCAGCATACGACGCGCCATCTATGTCCAATCCAATCTCAAGCCCGGCAGGAAAACGGAAACGATCTCGATGGAAACGACGACCATCCAATTCGACATGGATCTTAGAAGCTCCCGCCTTGAACGTGCCCGCCCTAATGCCACCCGCGCGAAATCTCGTGTCGGCCACCAAATGTTGGACCTCGAACAAATTCCCGGACATTTGCATATTTTCAATCGTCCACTTGAAGGATCCTCTTGAATTCCATAATTTTTTATCCTTCATATAGACCCTTGCAGCGTCATAGGTTCCCACGGTATCCAGCTTGGAGCAATCCAAACGACTTGGTACGCCTTGCTCGCCTTCCACCTTACATCGCGCCTCCATATTCCCCTGGACATGGACATTCTTTGTACGAATATCGCCTGACTTCATGGATTCGGAAGAAATATCCATCTCAGAGCCATGAATCGAAAGCCCCCAGCCACCAACCGTGTCGTCCACCGATGCTTTTATCTGTATTTTCCCATGGATTCTGCGGACACTGACCGGCCCGGTGGAAAAATCATCCATGTCCATGTTTCCATTCAGCGACAACAGAAACTTGCAGCCGGACTTTGCCCGGGCCGACACATGGGCATGTATGGCCGAACCATCAATGGCCATGGAGCCAGAAGCAAAAGAAATCCCGTCACCAATGAGGGTCGTGCTCATGCGGTAAGGGCCTCTATTTTCCAAGGGTAAATCGACATGGGAATCGACGAGCCGTATGTCACCATGAAGGTTCGTCAACCCCAGAAGTTTTTTCATGGAACCGGTGATCCTCGTCAAGTCTGACGATGCATTGAGTCTATATTCCCCGTGGTTGGACGTGATGGAACCGCGTGCATGGATGATTTGCTCATTGGCAGACGAGACGACAAGGTCTGAGATATGCAACGAGGACCAGTCGGAATCCAACTCTGCATGGAGCAAAGCGTCCAAGTCCACCGCAGGCGTGCCAGCCTGGAGCCGAAACTTCCTGGCCATGATACGTCCATGTATATCCAGGCCATGGGCTGAATCGAAATCCGCAGCCAGGTCCGTGCCTAGGTCCAGCCTGAGACCGTCAGTACCTAACCTCACATTGGCATCTTTGGCTACGGGCAGACTCAATCCTGCGTGCAGTTTGAGTTTTCCATCGACGAATTCGATGTCGCTGAGTTCAAGGTTCGCGCCGGCAACATTCAGATGCACTTCATCCCTACCACTGGTGGAGATGCTCAAATTCGTCACATTTATCATGTCAATGGCCATGGACCAACCGATGCCTTGCTCATGGTCGACTATCCCGTTTTCAGGGCCACCAGACATCTTGTCATCGAGCTGCGCCAACATGGTCTCAATGTTCCATTCCCTGTCATACCACCTCATGTGTAATCGTACACCATCCAGGGATGCACTCTTTACAATGATATGTTTATGGAACAACTCTGCCGGGTCGTAACCTAGTTCCAGGCGTTTTATTTCAAGAGCAGGCCCGGATGAATCACCATCAGGTCCGATTTGCACATCACTCAGGACAAAACCACGGAACATCTCCAGGTCGAGACTCTTGGCTGCGACCTGCCAGCCTGTGCGGTTCCTCAGCTCGTCGAGTAAAAGAGAAAGCACCTTGTCATCCGGGAAAAAGAGCACTATGCCGACCCATGCCAGGAGCAACAGGAGGGCAATTACCCCAAATATCCACATGATGATTTTCTTCATCCTGGATAACATCTTTACAAGATTCCCATGTCCTTATTGTAAACTCAAATTATGCAAACACCCTTCATGGGATCGTCGACTATCGAGGATTTTGATGGGCAGGGTCACCAGCCCGCCAACTGGATTGCCAAACAGCTCCATCCTGGGACACGGCATGCCATGGCCTCATTGATATCAAAACACACGTTTGACACGAGCCGCGTCTGGACCCTAAACTCGAAACTGTCACAGGATAATCTCTTGCCGGCTTGGAGACGAGAAGGAGGATTTCATGATGAGACTAATCGCGTTGATCGCATCTATGCTCATGTGCCTATCAACCGCGTCCGCAGAATCGTTGGTTGTAAAGGGTGACGATGGGAAATTCCTGCCGGCTGCGGCAACCCAATGGGCTCCGGCGGGAGAACATGCCTGGAGATTCATTTTGCAAAGCGGCATCAGCGCGACTGAAGTTGCTGCCAGGATTGCCAAGGATATTGCGCCCATACAGGTCAAGGCGACCGACGCGGTAACACTGGTGTTTTCAGGAAAAGATCTTACCGAACCTGCCTTACTGGAAAAGCTTTCCGGCATTGATGTAAAAGCACAACAAGCAAACAAGGACGCACTTGCGGCCCTGGGAGAACTGGGAACAGCAGGCGCACCGACCATGGGTGACGTATCGAGCGCCGGGTCCATCAGGGCATCGAAGGAAATACGCCTTCCGGAACTTTCGGGCAACAGGCGGGCAGATAAAGGAAACATCGTAGGCGAGGTCATAGGCATGGAGCCTTGCAAGCCCGTTCCGGTATTTCACATCAAGGTCATAAAGACTCCTGCCGTCGGCAAGTTCAGAAATTCCATAAAGGTGGGCGATACCATACCCATCAGGGGATATTTCGCCTACAAGCACGATGGTAAACAAATCGACGATCAAGACAGACGAACCAGGATCAACATGCAAGCCAAAGGCATCAACCTAGGGACCACCGTGTTCGGCAAACCATTCAAAAAAGACGGCGACGAGTGGGTGGTAGAGACCATAGAGGTTTTTTGATCCTCGCTGTCATCACAAATCGGAATAGGGCAATCTTCCCCCAAGAGCTTCTTCCAAAAGAAGCTTGACAATCGAATAAAATTACGCGATATAAGGCGACCGTTGCGCGGGTGTAACTCAGTGGCTAGAGTGCAACCTTGCCAAGGTTGACGTCGAGGGTTCGAATCCCTTCACCCGCTTTTGCGGCGCCATAGCCAAGTGGCTAAGGCAGAGGTCTGCAAAACCTTTATCCCCGGTTCGAATCCGGGTGGCGCCTGATACCAGGGCCGGAGACAATCGACCGGCCCTTTTCTTTTGAAGGTATGTTGTCGTGGGCATGGGGGTATAAGTTGCCTGTCAGATCCAGAAAAGCCGTGATGTTGATCGAAGCCGACCCATACCGCCGCAGGGATTTCTACAATGTTTTGCGACTGACCAAGGTAGATGTTATAAGCTCAAAAGATTCGGACCAGGCCATGGAGCTTGTCAGGCGTGAGCATCCGGAGCTCATATTCCTGAACATGTACGACGATGAGACAGATGGCATAAGCTTTCTCAAGCAGCTTCGTTGCTACGGACTGGGGAGAAAAATTATCGTCATAGGTATGGTAGGCGACGACGACCCGGAGACTCACAAGGCAGCTTCGTTAGCCGGACCGGACAAGCTCCTGGAAAGGGATCCGCCTCCTCACCTGGTACTGGAACTCATCTTGGGATACCTGAAGATTGAAAAAATTGAAGTCCCTGACAACATGCAAAACCGCGTGGGCAAAAAAAACGTGGTCGCAGCCCCGGAAGAAGCACTCAAAGCTGATGAAAAATTTGGACAAGACAACACCAAGCCTATCATAAAAAGTCTTGGCACCCTCCTGGCTCTGACCGAAGACGCGGGCAAAAGCCGCCAAGGGTAGCAAGCCGCAGGCAGGACCGTACCTTAGAACTTTCGTAGGTCCGCGACAGGCGTAGCTGCCCGT
>CAYSLH010000074.1:0-17705 GCA_964431605.1 uncultured Myxococcales bacterium | reverse complement strand
TAGCCTGGAGACCAGTGCATCGATGGGTGAGAGGGAAAGCTCCAGCCCCAGATAAGCAACATGGTGTGAGTTTAACCTCAAGAGAACCGCTACGGCTCCTTGCTTTCTCGATTTTATTTCGGATTCAGGCCTGGCCATCCGGCTGAAATGGTACGGTTTTGAAAATGCGATTGTCTCCTTGTTGGCCAATCTGAGATCTATGGTGCCGATGTGCTGTTGGAATGTGGCCATTTCCGAAGGGATGATGAGTTCCGCATCGTAGGCTTGAAGATTTCTTATTGGTTTGGCCTTGGAATCGAAAAATCCTATGATGTTGATTTCGGGTCTTTTTTGAAGAATGTACCCAAGGAGTTTCTGGTGTTGAGCGATGCTCATGGAATCCAGATCCAGATTGGAGATGAGCAGATCCAGATCATCTATTATGTTCTCCAGGTATGCTGCTGCCTCCCTGCCTGCGTGCTCGGTGCGTTCCTGCTCCAATTCCCACGTCAGTGTCTTGATGATATCAATCGTGCTCGTTATCAGCATCAGTCCCACGAGAGCCACCGGGACCGCCGCCAACAGTACGAGCATCAGGGTGATGGAGCGAAATAGCTTCATACTTTTTTATCAATTCCTGCGAGGACTTTTTCAAGGAGTTTTTCCATCTTCCGTGGTTTGAATGGCTTATTTACATAGTAATCGGGTTTGTCGGCCTGGTTGTCTACTATGTGTCCTTTTGAAATGGCTGACATCAGCACCAAGGGAATCTTTCCCTTTTCACCAGACATGCGAATACCACGTACCACTTGCATTCCATCGACCCTCGGCATGAGAAAGTCTGTTATGACCAAGTCCACATGTTCTTTGCGAAATATGGCTATGGCTTCAAGTCCGTCCTTGGCTGTGATCACCCGGACCCCACGAGATTCAAGCATTTCACGTATCATGTTCCGCACAGGTGCGTCGTCGTCTGCGACCAATGCAGTCAGAGCCATGGATCAGTGCTCCTTTTGCTTGCGTTGGGGTTCTTCAATTTTTACGCCAGTGCTTTTTTTTGTGGAAAGTATGAATGATTTTGCGGGTGATGATTTGCCCACCAATCCCAGGGAGTCCACCGTGCGTAAAAACCAAAAATATTTCCCATCCGGCAGTGATGAGCGCAGAAGAAAATAAGTGTCAGAGGTTGTGACCTGGCGGACTGGTCGCCTGCCCGTGGCATCTTCGGCGATCAGCAATACATACTTGGCGGCGCCGTCCACCGGTTTCCAATGGAACTGGATGGAGGTCGTAAGGAGACGCGACCCGGAAAACGGTAACACCTGTTTTGGCGGATCTAAAATCTTTCGGGCTTTTTCAGGAACGCCTCCCGGTTCAACCTTGGTCCCATGTCCCCGTTTGACAAAGACCGTTTTGTCGTTAGCTGTCACCTGCACCTTATCGCCTTCCGTGACCTCCACCCTGGTGGCGCCTTCATGGTCCACCGATACTGCGAAACGGTTTGCACCCGAGCGAAGCTTGCGGCTTTCTTTTATGGCCATCCTTGCCAACACCCAGGTCTCATCCGCATATTTTTGACATAGTTGGTATCTGGCCCTGCGGCATGAACTGCGTGCTTTGCGCAGGCTTGCAAGGGCCTCGAGGTATTTTGCATGAACGTATTCTTCAGCCCCTTCCGTCTCGGCTTTTTTCACTGACTGGCGCGCCATGTTCAAAGCGCTTATGGCTGGTTGGCGTTGCTCTCCGGGAAGTTTGAATTTCACGCCCGGCGCTGGCTGGTCTCCAGGTGACAGGCCGTTTATGGAGCGTATTTCATCCGCCGCGTCTTTGTCCTGGTACAGGCTCAAGGCCAGGTCTTCCAGGGTTTGATCTCCTTTCAACGTTGCGGTCTTCGTGCTGTTGGGTGATTGGGCCGAGGCGGCAACTGCCAGGAGCACAAAAGCGATGTTGAGCCGGAAGATAAGTCTCGACGACCGGGTCATTGAAAAGCTACCTCACGGGTTGCTAAAGTTGCCTCTGCAGATGGTGTCTTGATTTTCAGCGAAGACTTTTTGTCTCCCATGGCGTGCAGTTCAGCTTCCACCCTGCCTTTTTCAAGGGAGAAGGTTGACCTGTTGATCTTGGTTCTCTGCTCGAACAGCAAGTCGGTTATGGCCATCAGGCTTTCCGGCTCTATGCGCATAAGGCCCCCCTGCTCGAACCTGATGGTGGCGAAGCTCTCACGATGGGTACGGACCTTGTCGTTTGTCCTGAGTTCCATGCCTTTTGTTGCAGGAATCCAGTCAGGGGCCCCACTGCGCTTTATCAGTACTTGTCCCTGCAGGTGGACTATGGACGCTGTGCGCTGGAATTGATGGGATTGAGCTGGATTGCTTTCATTGTGTTTTAGTTTCTTGGTGCTGCAGCAGGACAATATCAGCCCAAGGCATGAAATCAGGATATAGGCTTTCATGATCTGAAATCATAGACAGCAATAGGGAAAAATCACAAGCCCTTGTTATTTATTCATGCACACGGTTTTAGTTGCTTGGTGCAGAGCAATGGGTATTCTAACTGGTCGGAGGTCTGAATAAATTTTTAAAATTTGCCGAATTTTGAAAAAAAATGACAAATTGGCATTGACAACAGATGCCTCTTACGGTTTTTCTCGGGGGTGCACACTCGAATAATAATTCCAGCTCGTTACAACTCCGGCAGGCTGCCTGGAAAAGCCCTCGTCCCTATAGACGGCAAGCCTCTTTTGCAACACGTATGGACAAAGGGGCTGTATTCCGGCCTGGACCCGCAACCCATTGTCGCTACGGATAGTGAAAAGATAGAAAAGGCAGCCAAAGCTTTTGGTGCCGGAGTCGTGATGACTTCGTCAAAGCATCGTTGCGGTTCCGAACGTGTGGCAGAAGCGGCAAAAAAGATTGATGCTGACTTGATCATCAATCTTCAGGGTGACGAAGGCTTCATCGATTCGAGTTCCATCGCCTTGTTGCCTGCTGCGTTCGATGACCCTGAGGTAAAGATGGCAACTTTGGTGGCCCCTATCGGACGGCAAGACCTCGTATCAAATCCTTCCATCGTCAAGGTGGTGGTGGATCGGTATGGAAACGCCTTGTATTTTTCCAGGTCCCCAATACCTTATTCAGGCGACAAAAATAATGGCTGGCTCGGTCACATAGGTGTTTATGCTTTCAGGAAGGACTTCTTGCTGAAGATGTATACAAAGCCGGCAGGCCAGCTGGAACTTGCTGAAGGACTGGAACAACTTCGGGTTCTGGAGGCTGGGTTTGGAATAAAGACCATAATGGTTCAAGCAAAGCATTTCGGTGTAAATACATACGAGGACCTGCGTGAAGTGGAGGCCCTCCTGGATGACACAAAACCACACAGGGGAGGTGAGTCCACATGACTGTCAAACAGACAAAGTTCATTTTCGTAACAGGTGGTGTAGTATCGGCCCTTGGAAAAGGGGTGGCAGCCGCTTCCATCGGCGCGCTGTTGGAAAACCGTGGGTTGAAGATCACCCTTGTAAAAGCCGATCCGTATCTGAATGTAGATCCTGGCACCATGAGTCCATACCAGCATGGGGAGGTTTTTGTCACAGATGATGGTACAGAGTCGGATCTGGATCTGGGACACTACGAACGATTTACGAGCATCAATGTTGGCACGGATAACAATTTTACCTCCGGGCAGGTTTACGATGCAGTCATATCCAGAGAACGAAAAGGGGAGTATCTTGGAAAAACGGTCCAGGTCATTCCCCATGTCACGGACGAACTGAAACGACGTATTCTGTTTGCGGCCAAGGACGTGGATGTTTGCATCGTAGAGGTGGGAGGCACAGTAGGAGACATCGAGGGTTTGCCGTTTTTGGAGGCTATTCGACAGATTCGCCAAGACATTGGCTCGGACCACACCATGTATGTTCACTTGACCCTGGTGCCCTATATCGCCGCAGCAGGAGAACTAAAGACCAAGCCCACCCAACACAGTGTCAAAGCATTGAGGGAACTGGGGATACAACCGGACGTCATTTTGTGCAGAAGTGACCGGCCTGTACCCCAGGACCTGAAGGATAAAATTGCCCTGTTTTGTTCCACCAGCTCCGACACGGTTTTCGATTGTCCGGATGTGGATACCATCTATGCCGTGCCACTCCAACTGCACGATCAGGGCCTGGACGATAAGATAGCGGATGTGCTCAACATCTGGTCCAGATCCACCGATCTCGAACCATGGCGCAAAGTGGTAAGTACCCTGAGAGAGCCTGGCAAGATGGTTCGCATTGGCGTAGTTGGCAAATATGTACACCTGGTGGACTCATACAAGAGTTTGCACGAAGCCCTATTGCATGGTGGCCTGGCGAATAGTTGTGGTGTCCACATGGTCTATATCGACTCGGAGAAATTGGAGGTCGGTGAACTGGAGAATTTGCATACTGTGGATGGAGTATTGGTGCCGGGAGGTTTTGGTGAGAGGGGAACAGAGGGTAAAGTGATCGCCATAAAGTGGGCCAGGGAAAACGGGGTTCCTTTTTTCGGCATCTGCCTGGGAATGCAGATGATGGTAGTGGAGTTTGCAAGGCATGTGGTGGGTCTGGAAGGTGCGAATTCCATGGAATTCGATCCTGCGACTCCTCATCCAGTGATCGATCTGATGGAGAGCCAGCAGGCAGTGACCGAAAAAGGCGGCACCATGAGGCTGGGCGCTTATCCCTGCCAATTGACCAAGGGGACCAAGGCATACGAATCATATGGGAAAGACAATATATCCGAGCGCCACCGGCACAGGTTCGAGGTGAACAACTCCTTCAGGCGGCAATTGTCTGACCGGGGCCTGGTGTTCAGTGGGCAGTCTCCTGATGGTTCCCTGGTGGAGATATGTGAAGTCCCCGGCCATCCGTGGTTTTTGGGCTGTCAGTTCCATCCGGAATTCAAGTCGAGGCCCCTGGCTCCCCATCCTTTGTTTGCGTCCTTTATTCGAGCCGCCATCGAACAAAATGGGAGAAAAAAGTCGTGACGGGAGGAGATTCCTGGAAAAGTATCAAACTAGACTCCGTGAATATGCAACCAGGCGGTCCACCATTGATAATAGCAGGGCTGTGCGTGTTGGAAGGTCTTGACCAGGCCCTGGGCTTGGCTCATAGACTGAAAGAAATTTGCCAAGCATGCTCTTTGCCCTATGTCTTCAAGGCGTCCTTTGACAAGGCAAATCGAACATCCATGGATTCATACAGGGGACCGGGGATGGATGATGGACTGGCCATATTGAGCAGGGTTCGCGACCAGGTGGGTGTTGCGGTACTGACTGACGTACACCAGGTAGAGCAGGTCAATGCTGTTGCGCAAGTAGTGGATATCCTCCAGGTGCCTGCTTTTTTATGCAGGCAAACGGACTTGCTTGTGGCTTGTGCTCGGACTTGTAAACCTGTGAACATCAAAAAGGGACAGTTCATGGTGCCTGCGGATATGAAGTACGCGGCTCAAAAAGTTCGCTCCGCTGGTGGTGTTGCCATGGTGACGGAGCGGGGTAGCAGTTTTGGTTATGGCGACCTGGTGGTGGATATGAGGTCGTTGGTATGGCTTCGCGACACAAGGTGCCCGGTGATTTTTGATGGCACCCATAGTGTCCAGCAGCCTGGCGCAGGGGGATATACCTCGGGGCTTCGTAATATGATTGTTCCTTTGGTGCGGGCTGCCGTAGCGGTTGGTGTGGATGGATTGTACCTGGAAGTGCATCCGGATCCGGATCGCGCTCTGTGCGATGGTCCGAACTGTCTCGGTGTGGAACAATTCGAGTCCCTGATGAAACAGGTCCAAAGGTTGTCTGGTTTGTAATGGATGCCGTTGTGTTATGTTTATTGTTTGTAAACCGGTTCTAGTCCAGGTTTGTAGCCAGAGACTTGTCCCTGGTGTGGGTGGTGGATGAAAAAGAAGGTAAAAAACTGGTTCATATACTGGTCGGCCAGGATGATTTTGGGCCTGTTGTGGATTTTAGGTCCTAGACTCGCCATGGGACTGGGGAGAAGGCTAGGGCGTTTGGCATTCAGGTGGGCCAGGGTCGAGCGGGAGCGCACCTTGCTACATCTTGGATGGGCCTTCGAGCAGATGCCCGAGCAGGAGCGATACGAGTTGGCCAGGGGGGTGTTCGAACATTTTGGCATGGCGGTTGGTGAGGTGGCTTGTGCTCGTAAGATACGTCCTATTACCGAGTACGTGGAACTGACCCCTGAATCGCGAATAGTATTGGAAGATAGTTTGGCGCAGGGCAGGGGCGTGGTTTTCATCACAGGCCACATTGGCAACTGGGAGTTGATGGCTCGCGCGCTGGCCGCGTTTGGCTTTCCCATCAACACCATAGGGCAACGTTCCTATGACCCACGGTTTACCAGGTTGATAAAGCGTTTTCGAGATGAGGGAATGGTCAAGACCCTTTGGCGGGGAGACCCTGACCTGGTAGAGGAGATGATCAAGGTCCTGCGCCGAGGCGAAATAATGGGTCTGCTCATAGATCAGGACACTAGGGTTCCAGGGGTGTTTGTCGACTTTTTCGGACGACCCGCATGGACTCCAACCGCTGGCGCCGTGCTCGCTCGAAAGGTCGGATGCCCTGTGGTCATGGGCTTCAATTACAGAAATCCGGACGGGAAAGGCTACACCATATACATCAACAAGTTGGAGCTTTGCTCTGAGCCGGACCAACAAAAGGCTATTTCGGAAGATACCCAGGCTATGACCCGTGCCATCGAGCAACACATCAAAAATTATCCCAGCCAGTGGGTTTGGATGCACAGGAGATGGAAGACCATCCCAGAAACCAAAAGCGAGTAAAAGCAATCATCTCCTGCTTTAGATTTACATTGCTCATAGAGCGGATGCCTTGATAGTATCTATGAGTTTTGTTGTTGCAGGACAAAAAGTAAAGACATGGAGACTATCGTGAGAGTCTCAGTGCTCGTGTTGGTGTGGGTCTTGTCCACAGGCGTTTTTGGATGCGGTATTCAAAAGGACATGCCTTTGGATGGTGATCATGCAGACGATGCCGTGATGGTGAAAATGCAAGGAGTAATTGCTCGCCAGTACGCTGGAGCGGACCTGAGGTTCGAAGTCCACATGGGCTCTGTGGTATTGCGTAAAAATCTTGAGCAACTAGATGCCTCTGGTCCCATACGAGGGATTTTGTTCGAACAGGTTTGGAAAAACAGGGACTGACGGATTCTGAAAACCGACGTTGTAATCTAAAATCAGGTCCGGTTCTCCAGGATGGATGATTTTGCATGAATAGTTTGAAAACCAAGCTCATGGTATTTTTCGTAGTTTTCTTTTCCTGTTCGTGGGCTTTGGCCAAGCCTCCAAAATCAGAGACAAAAAAGAAAAATAACTCACTGGAATCGGCCCCGATACAGATCCTGTCGGATTCCCTGAAGGTCCTGCAAAAACAGCACCATGCCGTATTTTCCGGAAACGTCAGGGTCACACAGGGGCAACTTCATATAACCTGTCGGAAACTTACCGTAAGTTATTCAGGTTCCCCCGCCGCAAAGAGTAATGGAAAGATCCGTAGCATGTTGTTTACGGGCGACGTGATGATAACGCAAGGTCATAGAACGGGACATTGTGAAAATGCTCTTTATTCCAAGACCGAATCCCGATTGGTATGCACCGGGGATCCATGGGTCAAAGATCGGCAGAGCCATATCCGCGGAGATAAGATCGTGTACCTGTTGGACAAGGATGAGGTCCAGGTAACCAGACCTCGAGCAGTAGTCGATGTATCGGACGAAAAAAACCAGGATTCCCATTGATGGCTGGTACTGATAAATCGTTGCGTGCCGAGATGTTGTGCAAGTCATACAAAGGCAGGCTTGTGGTGGATCGCCTGAGCCTGGAGGTGAATCCAGGCGAAGTGGTGGGATTGTTGGGGCCCAACGGAGCGGGAAAGACCACCACCTTCCATATGCTCATGGGATTGGTAAGAGCGGATTCCGGCAGGGTTTTACTTGGTAGCAGGGACGTGAGCAACTGGCCCATGTTCAAAAGGGCCAGGGCCGGGTTGGGCTTTTTATCCCAGGAACCCTCGGTATTCAGGTCGTTGACGGTCGAAAAGAATCTCCTGCTTTATCTGCAGTCGTCAGGGAAAAAAAATGCAGAAGCCAAGGCCAGGGTGGAGCAGGCACTGGAGGAGTTTGAGCTTGCCCCCTTGGCCGGTTCCCTTGCTTCAACCCTGTCTGGTGGAGAGAGACGCCGCCTGGAAATCGCCAGGGCCATGATACAGGCTCCTGATTATATCTTGCTGGATGAGCCGTTTTCCGGAGTGGACCCCATCGCGGTAGAGGAAATCCGGAACCAAATAAGGCGATTGGTCGATTCTGGAATAGGACTATTAATTACGGATCACAATGTACGAGAAACCTTGTCAACATGTGACCGAGCGTATATTGTCAAGGGTGGTTTGATAATTGGACATGGTTCGCCGGCGGCTTTGGCCGCCGATGAGCGAGCAAAGTCTTCATATTTGGGCGAAAATTTCCGGCTTGAGGAAGGCCTCTGAAAATGACCGAAATGCGGCAGGTCCTTTCGTTGAAACAAACCTTGCAGTTGGTGATGACTCCCCAACTGCAGCAGGCCATAAAGCTACTGCAACTTTCCAGGTTGGAACTCAATGATCTCATCAGTCATGAGATGTTGGAAAATCCAGTACTGGAAGAGACCCTGGATTCGAAGAGCAGTGAAGATGACCACACGACCTCTGAAAAAATGGAGGAGAAAAGCGAACAGTTGGCAAACCGTCTGGAGCGTTCCGAGAAGGTCGAGGAGGTAAAGGGAGCAGATGGAGCCAACGATATCGACTGGGAAAAGTACCTGGAGAACTACGGGTCGTATATTCCCGTCGGTGGTGGTGTCAGGCGTGGACAGGATGATCTTCCGTCTTTTGAAAATATCCTCTCCAAAAAAACCTCCTTGACAGATCATCTCATCTGGCAACTGCGTATGGCCGCATTGGACGAGCGGGAACAAGCCATAGGTGCTCAGATTATCATGAGCCTGAGCCCTGATGGATATTTTGAAGCAGATGACGAGGATAAGCTCGCAGGCAGAAGCGCAGTGGACGCCTTGGCTCGAACCATCGACGAGCCGGTGGAGCGAATCGAAAGAGTTTTGAAGACAATCCAGAAATTCGACCCAGTGGGTGTGGCCGCGAGGGATTTACGCGAGTCTTTGTTGATCCAGGCCAAGCATATGGGTATCGAAAACGGACTGGTTTACGCTATCGTGGAATCTCATCTTCCTCTGGTGGAGAGGAAAAATTTCCAGAGCATTGCTCGTGCTTTGAAGGTTAGCAAGGAGCAGGTGATCGATGCGGTGCGTATCATCTCGCAACTGGAACCCAAACCAGGCAGAGTTTATGCCGAGGATGAACCTCAGTACATCACCCCTGACATTTATGTATACAAGGTGGCGGATGATTACGCCATCGTGCTGAACGAGGACGGAATGCCCAAGCTCAGGGTCAGTAGATATTATAAGCAGGCACTGTCCGAGTCCATCAAGGGTGGTGAGACCCGGAATTATATACAGGATAAACTGCGGTCTGCGGTCTGGTTGATTCGCAGTATCCATCAGCGTCAGCGCACCATTTACCGGGTCACAGAAAGCATAGTGAAGTTTCAAAGGGATTTTTTTGATAAGGGCATAGCTCATCTAAAGCCACTGGTGCTGCGGGATGTGGCAGACGATGTGGGACTCCATGAGTCCACCGTCTCCAGGGTCACCACGAATAAATATGTACACACCCCTCGTGGAATCTACGAGTTGAAGTATTTCTTCAATTCTTCCATAAGTCGGGTTGTGGGTGATGACGTGGCATCGGAATCCGTAAAGGATCGTATTCGTAAGATAGTCTCCGAGGAGAATCCCAAGAAGCCATTTTCCGATAGAGAGATAGTTGACATTTTGAAGCGGAACAATATCAATATAGCGCGCCGTACTGTGGCAAAGTACAGGGAGATGCTGGGAATACTCCCGTCCAGTAAACGAAAGAAGATGTTCTGAGGCCCAGCACAAGGAACTCACCAGGGATCCAGGGTCGAGACCCTGATGCATCCAGGAGGGATCATGCAAGTCTCCGTAACCTTCCGAAAAATGGAACCGAGTGATTCGTTAAAGTCCTATGCAACAGACAAGGTAATGCGTCTGAAAAAGTACATAGACGCGCCGGCGGATGTCAATGTGGTTCTGGCAAAGCAAAAATACAGGTATATCGCGGATATTAAAGTGATGACTCACGGTATCATGATGCGTGGTGAGGAAAACAGCGAGGACATGTATTCCAGCATCGATATCGCCATGGGCAAGCTGGAGCGCCAGGCAAGAAAATACAAGGATAAGATTCGTCGCTATGAACCGGTAAAGATCGGTGACGACATCATCGTCAAGCATAATGTCGTGGATCATGAGTCGTTGGATGATCAACAGGAGCCCAAAATAATCAAGAGCAGCGAATTCCAGGCCAAACCCATGAGTGTGGATGAGGCTGTCATGCAGATGGATTTGCTGAACAATGATTTTTTGGTTTTCGTAAACTCTTCCACCAGGGATGTGAACGTGGTCTATCGCAGGCAGGATGGCAATTTTGGCCTGATCGAGACTAGGGTCTCTTCTGACGATTGATCGCAACAACAGCCAAGGACGGCCCAGAGGGTCAGAGGGTTTGGGGAAAGGAGTGCTGTCCACCATGAAGATTTCCTCGTTCCTCGATCGTAACGATATCACGATCAGCGTTCCTGCAGGTTCAAAGCGTGAGGTTTTAGGTGCGCTCGTCGACCTGCTTGTAAGCAACCATGCCGAGTTGGACAGAGATATTTTGTTGAAGGTTTTGTTGAAACGGGAAGAACTTCGCTCCACCGGCATTGAACAAGGGGTGGCTTTTCCCCATGGAAGGATACCTGGTCTGGAAAAGCTACTGGCATGTTTCGGCAGGTGTAAACAAGGTGTTGATTTCGCTTCCTTTGATGGTAAACCAACGCACTTCTTTTTTGTACTGTTGATTCCGGAGCAAGCTGAAGGCAGTCATCTGAGAGCATTGGCGAGGCTCAACAGGGTTTTTCAGGATGAGGATTTCAGGCATCGGCTACTAGATGCCGAAGATTCCAATGCCTTGTACGACGTGATTCTGGAACAGGATGCCAAGTGCTGACGTTTAGCTTGGGAGTAGCATGAGTCCATCGGTATTGAGAGAAGCTGGCGGAACCATGACCGTACAGGTGGGTAATCTCCTGGACGATTTGAATTTCGACCTTCGTGTCAAACTGGTGGCAGGTGCATCCGGACGAACTCGCGAGATCAAACACGCAAGGGTTCACCGACCTGGTTTGGCTCTGGCTGGTGGGATACGGAAGTTGGACGAGGGGCGAGTGCAACTGCTGGGCATCGAGGAGATGGGTTACCTGGAATCGTTGGATGCCCAACGACTGACGGATCTCATCGATCGTTTTCTCGGGTCCCAACCTTCGTGCGTGGTCGTGGCCGACAGTCTTTCGGCGCTCAGTGAACTTTGCCGTCAGGCGGACGAAAAATCAATTCCCGTGCTGGTATCATCGGTTGCCGCAGACCATCTCGCAGACAGGATGGGCGAGTTACTCCAAGAGCAACTGGGTTTGACGGAAAACATTCATGGCGTCCTGGTGGATGTCCTGGGAGTAGGGGTGCTGATCCTTGGAAAGAGCGGAATTGGTAAGAGCGAATGCGCTCTTGATCTGGTGGTCAGGGGGCACAGGTTGGTTGCAGATGACGTGGTGGTGTTACGAAAGAGACCTCCAGCTACCGTAGTCGGGGGCTGCTCCCCCCTTATCATGCACCACATGGAGATACGCGGTTTGGGTATCATCAATATCAAGGATCTTTACGGAGTCTCGGCGGTAAGAGACAGAAAAAAAGTGGAACTTGTAGTGGAACTGGAAAAATGGGCTGAGGGAGCCGAATACGACCGGTTGGGTCTGGAGGATAAGACCAGGGAACTGCTGGGAGTGGGAATTCCTTTCATGGTGATTCCGGTTGGTCCCGGCCGAAATACTTCGACTCTGGTGGAAGTCGCTGCCCGCAATTTGCTACTGAAGCGGCAGGGACATCATTCCGCGCGTGAGTTCCAGGCCAGGCTCGTCCAGGTTATTTCCGAAAATGATGCACCACTGTCGTCCAGTGAGGTTGTGGAGTGATTGAACCATCGTCAGTTGGCCAGTTGCCTGAAAACGAAAAGTACCGCCCCATTCGAGTGGTGATCATCACAGGAATGAGCGGATCCGGCAAAAGTACTGCCATACGGGCACTGGAAGACATCGGGTTTTTCTGTATAGACAATTTGCCAGTTGTGCTGCTACCCAAGCTGATCGAATTGTTTCCTCGGCAACCTGACGAGATAGAGCAAATCGCATTGGTGGTCGACGCTCGGGAGGGCCGCTTCTTACCTGATTTCAAGGACACGATAGATAGGGTCAGACGAAGTGGTGGTCGGGTGGAGGTAGTGTTTCTCGATTGCAAGGACGATGTGCTGCTTAGACGTTACTCGGAGACCAGGAGACGTCACCCCTTGTCTTCAGGAAACTCGGTGGAAAAGGGAATCGCTACCGAGAGGAAAATACTCGAATCACTCAGGTCCGAGGCGGACAGTGTCATAGATACGAGCGGGCTGAATCCTCACCAACTTCGCAATACGGTCCAGGATCACTTTTCTCAAGTCTCTGCCGGTCATGCCATGAACCTGGCGGTGATGTCTTTCGGGTTCAAGCACGGCATCCCCCAGCTTTGCGATTTGGTTTTCGACGTCCGTTTCCTGCCGAATCCATATTTTGTCCAGGAGCTTCGTCTTAAAAACGGTACGGACAAAGAGGTCTACGATTTTGTGATGGAAAGCAAAGATGCCCAATTGTTGGTGGATCGGGTGGTGGATTATATCGAGACCTTCAGACCCTTATACGACAGGGAAGGAAAAGCATACCTGACTGTAGGTATTGGTTGCACTGGGGGTAGACATCGCTCTGTGGCTATTGCCGAAAAGATCGGCAAAGCTTTGAACTCGCTTTCAGCCCAGGTGGTTGTAAGGCATAGGGACATTGATAAAAACTAGGCAAAATACGGGAATACGAGATGGCAAAGTTTGATGACAAATCCGAAAACAATGCAGTGATTGGCTTGGTTTTGTTCACCCATGCGGGACTTGGTGCAGCATTCATAGATGCGGTGCAAATGGTTGCCGGACCACAGGAACACTTACTTGCCGTAGCTGTTGACCAGGGTGTGCGGCCAAGCGAACTGGAGAGCTTACTCGACAGCGCCATCAGGAAGGCGGACAACGGTGTTGGAGTGGTGGTCATGACTGACCTTTTCGGAGGTTCGCCGGCAAACCTGTCTTTGGCAAGAATGATTCCGGGAAAGGTGGAGGTGGTCTCAGGTCTGAACCTGGCCATGTTACTCAAAGCCATAGACTTACGCAGTCGTGCGTTGTCGGATCCATCTGTGTTGGCAAGGGCCATTGTCAGAGAGGGTAGGGAGAATATAGCCCTTGCATCGGATTTGCTCTCGGAGCGAAGCGACCTGCGCATGGAGGCTTCAGTCGGAGGCGCAGATTGACAGGGAAACGAACTTTTCAGATCAAGAATAAACTTGGCATGCACGCCCGTGCTGCAACTGCCTTCGTCCAGACGGCCAACCGCTTCCAGTGTGACATGCTGGTTCGAAAGGGAAACCTGGAGGTAAATGGAAAGAGCATAATGGGCGTTTTACAGTTGGCCGCGGCCAGGGGACAGACGATAGAGGTCGAAGTGGATGGACCGGATGCACTTGAGGCCCTGGATGAATTGGAGGAACTCATCGGCAATTTGTTTGGTGAGGAGGAATAATCCCACCAATGGCACGTCGTCGTTCAAAAACATTCGAAGGAATTGCAGCATCTCCCGGTATTCACGTGGGACTCGTTTATCTGGTCGACCGCAGGAGAATGCGCATTCCCAAGGTCCATCTAGAGCCTGATCAAATCGAAAGTGAGCAAAAACGCTTTCATGACGCGGTGGTACGGTCGATCGAGCGCCTGGAAAAGATCCACGGCAAGCTGAAAAAAACCGAGGGAAAGGAGCCAGTGGGGATAATAGAGGCCCATCTGATGATGATGCGGGATGATTCTCTGGTCCAGGATGCCCTGAAACAAATCGAGCAGGAGTCCATAAACGCAGAGTGGGCTCTTCAGGAGGTCGTGGGTAGGATCCGTAAAATTTTTGATGCGTTGGAGGACGATTATTTTCGTGAGAGAAGATCGGATATCGAGTTCGTTGGTGATAGAATAATGCGTGCATTGATGGGACGTGATGATGAAATCCACCCACCTCCCCATGAACGGGCCGTGGTAATCGCCCACGAACTTTCACCTGCTGACATGGCATCTTTGGGGCGTGAATCGGTGGGTGGAATTGTGGTGGAGGTGGGCACTAAAACTTCCCATACTGCAATAATGGCCAGGGCTTTGGAACTACCGGCCGTGGTTGGGGTGGATGGTATGCTCAAGACAGCGGCAACTGGGGACAGGGTAATCGTTGATGGTTATCGCGGACTGGTGACCATTAACCCCTCGGAGCAGAAGGTCAGGGAAGCCTTGGCAAGATCGCAGGGTTTGCGTACTCGTGTCCAGGCCCTGGCTCACGAATGTACCCTGCCTGCGTTGACATCGGATGGCTACCGGCTGAATCTGAGTGCGAATATCGAGTTGGTCGACGACGTGGATGCGGCCTTGAAGTACGGAGCAGAAGGCATTGGGCTTTTCAGAACGGAGTTTTTGTTTATGGGCAGGCGAGTGCCGTCCGAGGGGTTTCAGAGAAAGTGTTACCAGCGGGTACTCAAGGCCATGAGCCCTCGCCCTGCAACTATTCGTACCATGGATCTTGGCGCTGATAAAAACAGCCAGTTGTTTCCACTGGGAAATGAACCCAATCCGGCCATGGGGCTTCGTTCCATACGCCTGAGCCTGAGGTATCGAAACCTGTTTCTGACTCAGTTGCGTGCATTGTTGAGAGCTTCCAACTCCGGGTCCCTTCATTTGCTGTTCCCAATGATTTCCTGTCAGAAAGAGTTGCGGGATGCATTGGCCGCATTGGAAGAGGCCAAGGAGCACTTGCGTGCAAAGGGCCAACCGTTTGCTGATAATATAAAAGTCGGGATGATGATCGAGGTTCCTTCCGCTGCGGTGTTGGCCAGGGAGTTCGCAAAGGAAGTCGACTTTTTTTCTATCGGCACGAATGACTTGATCCAGTACCTTCTCGCGGCGGACAGGCAGAACGAACGGGTGGCATACCTATACAACCCCTTGCATGTGTCTGTTCTTCGTCTTTTGCAGCAGGTCATTGGTGCCGCACATGATGCTGGTATTTCGGTGAGCATGTGCGGAGAGATGGCCGGTAATCCTGAGTATATCCATATCCTGCTAGGACTGGGCCTGGATGAAGTCTCCATGAACCCACTTGCGTTGCCGTTCGTACGTCATATCGTTCGCAATTCGAGTCGAGCAGAGACAGTGGACCTAACCAACAGGCTTATGCTCATGAGTGATTCCGAATCCATAAGCAGAGAGGTTAGAGCATGGATGGCTGAGAGATTTCCGGATTTTTTCACCGAACATGGACCTTCGGATATCCTTGGTGGACTCTAGGTGTTCGTGTACTCGGGCCTGTCAGATACCAACACGCATCAAGGTGCGGAATCGCAATTGCGCCGGATGGCGATCTTGCCTTGAAAAAGCAGGTTTGACACCAAGCGGTTTTGAGATTACCTTGTGTCGTAGCGGAGGAACAAATGGACGACAAGATCAAACAAATTATCGAAGAAAAGATCAAACCCTTTCTCGAGGCAGATGGTGGCGGGATCGAGTTCGTTGGTTTCGATGGAGAAAGTGGAGAAGTAAGGGTTCGTCTACAGGGGGCCTGTGCAGGTTGCCCTGGGGCGCAAATGACCCTATCCATGGGAGTGGAGGCGGCTTTGAAAGAAGAGGTTCCGGAAGTGAGCAGAGTTATTGCTGTATAGCCTGGTCAGGACCCCAACTTTCCTTTTTTCACAGCTTTACTCTTCAGGGATTGAAGACTGCCTTGGTTCAACGCATCTAGTTGAGCTTGCTCTTTAGCTTGGACACCTTGGCGCCATTTCGAATATCCGATGATTGCGCCGGCGATACAAGCAGCTGCAATCACAATGATGGACGTCCATTTTATCACCGGTCCCCAATCCCTTTTGGGACGATCCGGGCCACTGACCCTTATGAATGGTCCTTCTTTTTCCTGTGGCGTCGGCTGGGGTGTTTGTTGCTCTTGCTCAATCGCACTTTTTCCTTTTGGGGGCAGAACTGCTTTCCTCAATTTCTGCGGCTGCGGCTTTGCCTTTTCATTTTTCGCCTCTTCATTTTTCTCAGGGCGAGACGGTTTGGTCACTGGTGCATCTGGCACCACGGGAGCCATGCCAGGTTGGTCATTGGCCCACCCATCGTCATCCCACTGTTCATCCTGCAATAGGGCAGGTGTTGCAAGGGAAGGTTTCTTGGGTGGCGGTTCGGCCAAATCCAGTTCGGGTGTTTGCGTATCGCCCCCCAAGTCTATTTCCCCAAATCCCGTACCGTAAGAACCAGGGGGTGAATCAGGCGTGGTAGTCTGATTTACCGCTTCTTCAGCTCTTTGTGCCGCATCTGCAAGAGGATCTCTTTTGCCGGAATTATTGCCAGCCATGTCGCTCATGATGAACCTCTCCTGATTTATTTTGAGTTCTTATGATCCCATTTTTATGGATGTTTGCCAAGACTTGCCTGAATTTTTCGGAGTTTTTTTGACATATGTATTCCAATATAGTACATTATCGGACAAGACCATACAGGAGAGAAAGACATGAGCAAGCCATTCAATGACAGGAGAAAGAGTCAATCGAGGATGCGACAAGGTGCAAGGCGCAGGTATCCAAGGGTCAAGCTGGGATTGGATGGGTTTTACCATAGCGATTCCAGGACAATGTTGGCTCGGGGAGGCAACCTGACGCTCCGCGGGGCGTTTCTCGCCACGCCTGTTCCGGATTCGGTTGGCACCCAGGCGGTTGTGCGACTTGGCTTGCCCGGAAGCCGGACCATGCTTCGTATCCCCGCAAGGGTTGTCTGGTCCAACGATTGTCCCGAACGGGGCACAACCGGGATGGGGCTTCGGTTCGAAGAGCTACTTCCCTGGCAGCTCAAACGAATAGCTTCTGTTGTTCTGCGCAAAGGAGGAACCACGGCTATTCCTCAATTGTCACTGGATGCTTGATCGATGGGGAGTGAAAAATGGCCAGGCACAACAAGTTGTTGAAGCGAAGTTCTTCACATGCAAACCCTGGAAGCGACAGGGTCGTATGGATGAATTTTTACAAGGACACTGACAAATTGGTAGAACACGAAATGCAGCAGGCTCTTATGAGCGATGTGCAAGCAGCCCTTCATCTAGTCGAATCCATTCACCAGGACCATTGGAGTTGGTAGGGCCACCCCCTCGTGGTCGGCCGAAATCACGTGGTTGCTCGAGGCGATAAGTTACAGATTTTCTAAAAAGCTGCCTTTCCAATCAGCCTATCTTGTGTTATTAGCCAAAGATTGACACAGTGATGTTACACCATGTGTCCGGTTCGGACTCATGGCGCAACCTCGGTCCCAGGAGAAAAAACCATTGCCTGATCAAAGTACTC
>CAYSLH010000073.1:0-17709 GCA_964431605.1 uncultured Myxococcales bacterium | reverse complement strand
CTGTAAGGTGGTCTATAACGAAAACTTGACCATATGCTTCAGTGGCAAGTCTATCGAAGACAGAGCCGGACTGTAGTTTCTCCCACCCGAAAATTTCTTTGCCGCCAATAACTCTGACGGTCTCGCATGGAAAGTTGCGATAGGTGATGGGCATGCTTTCTGTACCAGAATCATCTGCAGTTAGTTCAAAAGTAGTTTCCCTTTGATAGATTCCTTCTCGCAAATACACGGTCACTCCACCCTCGGGCAATTCCGACATAGCTCGAATCGCATCTCGGGCTTATTCAATTGTCCTCAAAGGGTTGAGTATGGATCCTGTTCCCCCTGCTGCTGCGTCTGTTGAGACAAAAAGTGCATGAGGAGGTAACGATCAAGAAAGGAAAGTCTCTTTCTTGGTGACACCTACTTTGTTCGTCATCTGTTTTGTCCACGATTGCCTGTTCACTACACGAGCATGTCATCACACGAACTGTCCGCACAGTCCCGACCGCAGCTCCAGAATCTGAAGCGATCGCTATTTGCATATACATGCATAGTCGATTATATACAAGTTAAAAGTTCGGAAAGATACGGGGCGATGCTGACTTTCTACAGTAAACCCTTGACTCCGTAGTATGGTACAGGCCCTATATTATCGATAGAGGCGCACTGCAGGATTGGCAAAATCCTGCAAGGGTTCGGCTCCCACCGAGTCGTGCCAGATTTTAGCCGCGCTCAACGAAAGGAGCGATCATGAAAACAATTATTGATTTCATATGGGATACACAATGCCCAAACGCTAAAGCAGCACGTACGAACCTGATGAAGGCTTTTTCCCGGGTTGGGTTACCTCCTTCATGGAACGAGTGGCGAATTGGCGACGAGGACAATCCGGAAAGAACCTTAGGCTTTGGTTCTCCGACGATCCTTATCAATGGAAAGGACTTGCTCGGTACGAGCGGAGCCAAGGGCAATAGTTGCCGGTTGTACCAGAACTCCGGCGGAAAGCTTAGTGGTGTGCCGGATGTCGAGACCATAGCAACTGCGCTGACAAAAGCCAACACGGAGGTGGATTGAGCTGGGTAGTAGCCGATACCCATTTTGACCCGACTCCCGACAGGGGGAGGTTCAGGTGGCAACTCATCGAAAGGTAGAAATTTTCAGCGCTTGCTGCCCAGCTGAAATCATCTACAGCGCTACCACAAACAGCTAGTAGTTGGACGACTCTCTGCTGGCCGCGCGTTTCATGTCTCGCTCTTTTATGGCCTCGCGTTTATCCACCTTGTGCTTGCCCCGAGCCAGGCCCAGTTCAACCTTCGCCCGGTTTGCTTCGTTGAAATACAAGGCCAAAGCTACAATTGTATATCCACGCTGTTCGGTCTGGATGCGAAGCTTTCGGATCTGGCTTGCATGCAAAAGAAGCTTTCTCTTGCGCTCTGGTTCGTGGTTGAAATAAGCAGCATGGGGCCACTCGGAGATATGAGCCTTTAGCAACCATGCTTCGTTGTTTTCTATGACGGCATAGGCATCGGCTATAGAAGCCCTCGCCTCCCTGAGGGACTTTACCTCGGTACCGCTCAGAACGATTCCCGCTTCGATGCGGTCTTCGATGAAATAATCATGAAAGGCTCGCTTGTTTCGACACACCATCCTGTGACCCTCATGGTCCCTCGCTTTTTTTTTCTTACCCAGGGTTCAGCCCTCCTTTTCCATGCGGGCAGCGTATGATTTTATGGCCCGTGCCATGCTGTCAGCATCCAGCCCGACCTGTTTGAAAACATCATCAGCTCGCCCGGAACCAGCATACCCACCTCGCATGAAAGGATGCAAGGAATGGCTTCGCCCGAGATGACCATCGAGCCAGGCATACAACGCAGGCAGGGTAAAACCTGTGATACCCATGGCATTTTGAGCATGGCGCCTGGGGTAAATCCTGTCTTGCTCACCCGCAGGCAACATGGAAAACAACTCCGAGCTGGTGACATAATAGATGTTCATCGAAAGCCCCAACCCGTCAAGCTCGGCAAGGACACCATCGACGAAAGTCCTCATCACTCCCGCGCCCTGTATTACAACTGTTCCATGGTAGGGCTTGGAATCAGGGTCTGCAGACCTGATACGATATATTCCATTGGCCGCAGATTCTGCAGGAGGCAACCCCAAAGAGCCCCTGTCAACGACAGGTTCCTTGGGTCTCGTTACGAACGCCGCAACCACAGCAGGCTTTTTTTGCAGGGCCGTTATGAGCAAAGGCCAGACTTCTGCGGCATCCCACGGTGTTAGGGTTATCATGGAGCCAAGGGGAAAATTATTCTGCAATAACTGTAAGCACTGGGGGTCTGCGTGGGTGGGGCCATCCTGTCCCGTTTTCAACCCTGCATGGGCCGCTACCATGATGTACGGGTTTTTATGCCCCCCGAATACCTCGGTTCTCGCTTGTTGTGCTATGGCATGAAGCCTCATGGGCACGTGTTGTAAAGCCGCTATGAACGCGCCATATGATGATCCGACACCCACATGTCCACCCATGACTCCCACAGACGACATCCACGCACCCATGGCGTCTTCACAAATCCCCCCCACAGACAGCATGCGCGAATTAGGATTGGTGTCGGCATTGAAAAATCCCTCAGCGAATCCTTGCGTTGCCAGCGACACGCTGGTAGAGCCCGCAAGGTCTGCAGAAGCAACCACCAAGGCTCCGTTTGTTCGCCGGTTCAATTCGCCCAGCGCCAATCCCAACGCCTGTCTCAAGGCCAGGCTTTGGTCCCCTTGCAAAATCAGCGATTCCGGGGGTTCGTCAGGTTTTAGCGATTTATCATCAAAGACCACTCCAACACTAGGTGCTCCAAGTCGCACGGTCCTGTGTTTCTCTTCCAACCGGCCCCTTGCCTGCTCCAACGCCTCTGCCAGAGGTTCAAAATATTCCTGGTGGCTTTCTATGTACCGACGCACACACTCCAGAAGTTCCCAGTAATAGCGCTCCAGGGCATCGTCCGATCTTTCCTCATCCATGCGCGGCAATCTGTTGCCGTACAACTCCTCGAACTCACCCAGGGCCGAGTAAAAACCCTCTGAACAACAACCGTGTCCCGCACCATGAGAAAGTCGTCCTTCAATTCCGTATTTCCAACCTTTTGTGGTTCGATACACGATACACGTAGGCTTGTGGTTTTTTGTGTTGTTCGAGACATGGTGCTGTGCACCCAAAATCGAACCCATGTCGTGACCGTCATCCACCAACAGGACGTTGAAATCATGAAACCTGGCAAGCTCCACCGGGTTCCACTGCACGTAGTCTCCTGGTGAATCATCCTCCGAACAAACCCGGTCCGAGTCGATGGACGATTGGTTCCAGTCTATGTGCAAGACGATATTGTGAAGATTCGCAGTAGACGCCGCAGCCATGGCCTCTGAGACCCTGCCCGGTGTCAATCCCCCTTCTCCTTCCAGCACATGCACCACCGGAGGATCGTCTGGGTAGATATCCACGAGCGACCATGCCATTCCGAACGCTGCCGGCACACCCACACCGGAAGCACCAGTTGCCAGGCGAACAAAAGGTGTCGCCGGTGTAGGATGCCCATCTAATGCCTTGGATGAAAATCTTTCCATCAAAGGTAATCCGCAGGTGGGATTCTTCCTGAAGCCCAGGAGATCTTCCAGCCTCAAGCGATATCTTCCGTCAGACGGCAATAAACCACTCTTGTACACACGCGCGATTTCGTCCCTCAATGCGAAGGCGGCATAAAGACCCAGGGCCTTGTGGCCCGCAGCAAGCACCAGTTGGTCAGCATCACGCTTGTCCGGATCCTGCAAGTCGTAGTCCATGGTTCCATACAACATGGCGCTGATTATGCGACCTGAGGAAATGGAGCCTCCCGGATGACCTGAGTTGGGCACGCAGTTGAACATGATGGCCACAACAGCCCTATACAAAACATCGAGTTGTTCCAATGCCGGCCCCTGCTATCCCGCATACCTGTCCAGGTTTTACTCCATCCCTGTCGACTACCAAACTGTATTCTGTCATCGCCCATGAGATAGCCCCGAATCAACTGAACTTTTGCTGGCCTGATTCAAACCTCGAAAACGGATTGTCTCCACGCAGGGCCTTTTGTACAAAGTTGGGCAACATGAACGCAGCCTTGTGAATCTCCGGATTATAATAGAGACATTTTTCCGACACGAAGGAAGATCTTTCATGGGTGAAATACTCGTCGTGTCGTCGGTCCATGCTGGCCCACGCCCAACTCCAAAAGCCGCTGGGATAAGTTGGGATCGCGCCGGTATAAGCCGCTACATTCTTGAATACTGACCGAATCTCCGAGTAGATTGCACCCACCATCTCGGGGTCCCAGTGGGGCGACTCAGTCTGGGCCACCATGACACCACCTGGCTTCAGGGCTTGGGTGACCTTTTCGTAAAACTCCCGCAGAAACAATCCCACGCCAGGACCCTTCGGGTCTGTACTATCCACTATAACCAGGTCAAACTCGTGTTTACATCCCTGTATGTATTGCACACCGTCCGCAAATCTAAGCTCAGCCCTGGGATCGGACGAAGTCTCTTTTACCCAAGGAAAAAACTTCTCACACACACGAGTGACCCTCTCGTCGATGTCGCACTGCACCACACGTTCGATTCCAGGATGGCGAAGCAACTCACGCAAACACCCGCAGTCTCCTCCGCCGATTATCAAAGCACTAGTAGGCTCGGGCATAGTGCACAAAGGAAGATGGGTGAGCATCTCGTGATATACGAACTCGTCCCGCTCGGTAAACATTATCACGTCGTCCAGGGTGAACAGCTTGCCGAAAAAAGCTGTCTGGTAGATGGCGAGCTTTTGAAACTTCGATCTCTCCTCGTGGAGTTTTTCTTCAATCTTCATGCCCAGGCGGCTGCTTCCACCGTCCTGCTCATAGTACCAACCATCTTGCTCCAATCCGGTGGTTCCGGGTTTCGTGCCGCCGTCGAGCAACGCTGCCGGGATGTCCTTGGGGTCTGTCATGAATATCCTCCTCGTTTGGTCGGCTCCAACTACAACCTGACGAAAAAAAATGGAAGGATTTAATACTTGGCACAACTCCAAAAAAGGTAAAAGTCTAACCGGTTTTTCGCAACAACACTCTGCCGGCATTCGGTACCGCATCGATCATGACCCGGCTATTTGCTTCAATAACACAATCTATTTCTTGACTGCCCTGCATGGCATGGCAAGAGTTCCAGTCGTCCGGCACTGTAACCAAGAGAGTCAGAGGCTCGTCAAAAAGCGGGCCCAGAGGGCAATACAGATCGAAATAGACTCGATCGGAGCATTGTTGCTCCATACGAACGTCCGTTCTCTGGTACTCCTGGGCATATTTGTAGACCTGTATGAAACCCGCAATCCACACCCTGTCACGTACATCCACCAGGTAGTCTAAAAAAGTCTCAAGCTGGTCAAACTCGATACCACCGTTACCTCCATCCGTGGCGCCACTGGTGTATTGCTGGCATCCATCCGAGTCCGTGCTCAGTATCCCATGAAAAGCCACCTTGTACACTATCCCGTCCGAGATGGCCCTGGGTACACCGCTGTTTACATGGCTTGAATTGCTATCGAGGCATTGACCATTGGAATCGCGTGTCAGACCAGCGCTTGCACAGTACATGGTATCTGCGTCCGATCCCTGGGGCACAGAGAACGCAATCCTCGTAGGATAAGCAGGTCCCAGATAGCTCTGTCTATCCACGTTTTCGAACTCGTTCAATATGGTTGCCTGTTCACCAGGCGTCCAGTCCCAGGCGACGCTGTCGCTGTTGCAAAAACCCATCAAAGATGCTCCCCGTCGAAGAGGCTGTCCATGTCGAATGAGCCAAATAGCGTCGGCCGCATCTGAGACTTCCTTTGACCACATTCCGTAATCAGTCTCAAAAGTATGATGCATGGTGTGATTCGCAAGCTCCTGACCAAATGCCGGAGCCTGTGCCCACATATCGGCATAAGCCAGAAAATTCTCTCCACCTGGATTGACATACCAGGTTCCAGTAAGGTTCCTGGAATGGAACGCATCGAAGCCGCAAAGGACGTGTCCCGGCGTGCTGTCATCAAAGCGTACAACCACCGCGCCTGAACGATCGCCCGGCCATTTCGCTATCTCCACGCGTACCTGGCTCAAAGCACCCGCGCAACTGTCCGGTGTAATCTCCAAAACAGGGTCGTCCACATGAAGTGAAAGCTGCGCTGAAGCCGGTCCAGGCGCACCTGGAACATACTCGAATGGTCCCGGTTCGCAAGCAGCATCCAAGGGCCGGCCTTGTCCATTCATGTCATGGGTCACTCGGATCAAGTCACCTTTCGTGTCCATCATGCTATCAACCCCCATGCCTAAAAGCGAAGACGATGCCTTGAGACGATAATCGTTTTGCCCATGCATGGACGTATCGTAGCTTTCGAATTCAGGATCCAACTCGTAACTTCCGTGCTCTCCAGGCTCCGCACCACTGAATGAGGCTCCATCAGAGTTCCAGAAAAAATTATAGTCAGATATTCCAGTACCTCCATCGACAATGATGGGATTTCCCGTCAGACCAGGGTTGTTGTTATTGTCGCAATCGACGGTTATGTTGTTGAAAACCAAGTAGTTAGAAACACCACCCAAGTGAATACCATCACCAGGTATATGAGCCTGGGTGCCGGGATGCAGCCATGATTCCATGACGTCATCGATACGCGACTTGAGAAGATTGTTGAAAATGTAAAGGTCGGCAACGTTCTGGTACTCGTAGGCGGAGATACCGATATCGCGGTACTCGAAAATGTTGTTGCTTATGGTTATGTTGGCTCGCTCTGTTGAACTTCCGTTGAAAATGACCCCTTTGCTTACGTGAAAGTTACTCCAGCAGTAATTGCCGTCTATGACAGTGTCTGTCAATTCCCTGGTGTCGAAGCAATCGCAGTGGGCGTTGTGGATGGGATCGTCAGGATAGTAATTATGGATATCCAGCGGATCTGCATAGTTGGCGATGAGGTTGTTACTTATCATATGATGAGCACCTCGTAAGGTCATACCATCGGCGTCGTCTCCGTTCGATACATCCACCGATTCGAGTTTGGGATGAAAAGCAACGACCTCGAGAATTCGATTATGATCGATCAAGCCATGTAAACCCCTTACGCCAATCCCAACCTGTCCCACGTAGCTAATTGTGTTGTTGCCGATTCGGTAGTTCTCGGAGGCAGAGTCCAGCCTGATACCCCCACTCGGACAATCGTGGATTACGTTATTAAGAATCTCCACGCCCTGAGTCGCGCCAATAGTTATACCGATTCCCGAATCCGGCTGCTCTATATCGAATCCATAGATAACTACATGATCCGCATTCACCACGAATCCGCCATGAAGCTTAGCACCTAAGGTAACCTCCGAACGAATCACGATCGGCTCCGCACTGGTCCCACTCTTGTCAATCGTTATTGTGCCACCGTAGTAACCCTGTCTGACCATAAGGGTGTCACCCGGTTTGAGCTGTCCGACAGCATAACTCAAGGTAGCCCATGGCGCCTCATCAAAACCATGGTCTGGATCATTAGCCCGATTGGGTCCACTTATTGCAACGTAACGAACGTTTTCCGTAATGGGCGGTTCGTCCGAACTCTCATCACCCCAAGCACCCGACCCATCATCACCATAGCCTGCATCAGCTTCCCCTTCATTCATTCCAGCATCATCACCATCAAAAACCCCATCCACTGGATCTCCAGTCGAAACGTCACTCTCCTGCGAATCAGCCCCAATGTCTGCGTCACTCCACACACCCCCATCCGTGTCAGCAGCGTCAAAACTCTCGTCGCCGGATGAATGCACGAATCCACGACTGCAGGATACCGCCAGAAGTGTAACAAACAACAATACGATTCCAGCCCAGTTCCATTTGACTTCCATGTAAGCCTCCCCAGAAAAATCATCCAACCGCAACGAATCTTGGTCGAGAATTGGAAGACTCGATTGGCGACGACGTACGACTGTCTATACGATGAGTCTCACCCCTCCAAGGTCTGCCAAGTCATGGGGAAACCTGTCGCCCGGGGCGCCTATGAACATGTAATTTTTTGCAACAGAGTATTCCCTCGACAGCTTGTCTACTGTCTCAGGGTTGAACTCTCCCTCCCGCAGAATCAACTCGATTTTTATCTCCGGGTAGACCTCATCGAGAAATTTCAGGTCCTGTTCCAGACGCTGGGGAATTTTACTCTTGTCCTTGTACAGATGAATGACCCTAACCCACTTGGTCAACTCGTTCTGACGTACGTACAGCATGGCGTTGTTCAATGTGGCCAAGCTGTCTCCACCTGAAAAGAAGATTATTCCCTGTGAATTGATCTCGTCCATTTTCTTCAACACGAGACCCCCTAGGTTTTCACTCCAGCCCTGTACCCTGTTTGCCAATCCGCGAATCATGGCAAGAGCCATCTTGAGCAAATGAATTCTGAGGAACATTACACCCACTACTGCAACTGTGGGAATGAAATAGGTCAGGAAGAAGACCAGGTTCTTGGTATCGATGACCACGTTGCCCACCAAGCCGGCCCACACCGCACCCAGAGCGAAAATAACGGTAAACCACCCAGCTCGTTCAGGCCTTCGCAACCTTGAACGCCGTATTTTCAAAAGGATGTTGCCTATGACGAACAAGCTCATTACCAACAGAAACGAAATGGTATACACACCGGCAAGGGCTAATAGATCTCCACCAGTAATCAGCACGATGGAAGTACACAACATGAAGAACAGGATGGATATCCTGTGATAAGAACCGCGTTTGTTCTTTTTTAGCAGGTACTGGGGCAAACAGCGGTCCAGGGTCATTCTACGCACAAGCCCGCCCACACCCACGAACGAGGTCAAAACGGCTCCGCAAAGCACCAAGGCCGCATCCACCGCGATTACCGTATGCAGCCAACCTCCGGAGGCCACCTGGCCCATGGAAGCCAACAAGAAGTCCTGGTTGGCTTCGCTGGTTATTTCCGCCAGAGGCAATATACCAAGGGCCAGCAGTGCTATGAGAGGATTGAACACGGTCACCGCTATCCACATGTTCCTGAGGGTCTTGGGAAACACTCCTGGTTGCTGTTCTTCAACGAAGTTAGCTGATGATTCGAAACCACTGATGCCCAGCAACCCGGAAGAAAAGCCCAGAAACAGCGACAGGGCAACTCCCTGTCCTGCCGGCAACGGAGTGGACCAGTTTGAAGAAAATATCTCCGGGTGGCCAACGGCATATATTCCGCCGAACACCACCAGTACGATAAGGGATGTCATGTGTACTATAAATATTCCCAGCGCTGCTTTTGCCGACTCGCTGATGCCCATGATGGTCAAGAGCATGAAAAAAGCAAGCACCCCGATTGTAACTGGTATGATGGGAATCGCAGTAAGGGAGGCCGCATAGGCCACAGCAGTCTTTGCGCTGATGACCGCTGTCGCCATGTAGGAAAGGATGGTCATACAAGCAGCCAAAGAAGCCTTGAACTTGGTGGTGGAGTTCAAAAGAGCGTTATAAGCTCCACCATTGAGAGGCAAAGCACCCACCACCTCTCCGTATATCTTCCTGAACAAGTATAAAAGACCGGCAACCCCCATCAGGCATATGGGAGCCAGTCTCCCTGCAAACTTGGTGCTGATGGCGGCGACATACAAACAAGATGAAGTTATGTCGTTTCCACAAATGGCCGTTGCGTACCAGGTGGAGAGACCTTTTTTCGAACCCTTGGCTTCTGAACTGCCATCAGGGCCCTGCGCCGATACAGATCCATGATCCTTGACATCGACTCCGATAACCCGCTTGTGTTCAGGTATCTTTTTTTTTCGAGCTTTTTCTATAGCCTTTTCCACGGCCGGTTTACCTCGCCGTTTTGAGTGATGAAGTTCTTCGAAGCTTGATAGCAGAATAAAGCCGGAATCGCAACGTCCCCCTTAGTTATTTTTTTTGAACATTTATGCTGGTGTAGACACAACCACTTGAGGTTACAATAGTATAGTGACGACAAAGAGGCTAACATGCTTGGAGCAACCAACCCGCTATCTGCTCGATCGCCGTCCCGGAGAACCAATGACAGGATTCGTTCCGTGACTTCAGGCGATACACCCACGAGGTCCGAAGAACGGGCCCTGATCGATGCGTGCAAGAGGGGAGACCAAGCGAGTTGGGAACGACTTTACCTGTCCTATCGTCCATACGTGGCCAGAGCTCTTTTTCGTGTCGTGGGTAAATGCGATGAGTTGCAGGACCTGGTCCAAACTGTCTTCGTGAGAGTTCTCAAGGGGCTGGAAGGATTCGAAGGACGGGCGAAGCTTAGCACATGGCTGTGTGCCATCAGCACCAACGTGGCCATGGAATATATCAGAAAAGCAAAGAAGAACAGGGTAGTGTTTGACGAAATGGCCCCCTTGAGGCTAGTTGACTCATCCCCCTCTCCCGCTCACAGGGCCGTACAATCCTCAGAGATGGCTCAGCTGAAAAAAGCTCTTACAAAACTCAGCAAAAAAAAGCGCATAGTTCTTTTGATGCACGATCTGATGCAGGTACCGGCTGAAGAAATCGCCGGAATATTGAATATCCCTCACGCCACTGTCCGCACCAGGCTATTCCACGCAAGGCGAGAGACAGCATCACGCATGGCGCGCATGGAAAAAAACAGTGGTGGTCTGTCATGAACTGCCCATATGACGCACGAGATCGCGTTAGGTTCGCCTATGGTGAAATGGAGCAGGAAGAAGCGGAAGAGTTTAGAATCCACTTGTCCCGATGCCATGATTGCCACACAGAAGTTGCGAACCTACAAAATCTCGCGTCTATTACGGAGCGAATTACGAACCAACCTGGCCCTGAAATCGCCTGGGATGAAAGTATTCCGAGACTTGCCGAACGCCGGCCGAAGTCCTATCACAAAATCTGGGCATGGAGCGGCGCAGTTGGAACCATGGCCGTCAGCGCCGTGGCCGTGTTTGTGCTGTTATCACATATACAACCGGAAAAAATCCGTTATCAAAATGCCCTTTCGAAAGACCAGGACGTTGTACAAGAACCCATCGATTCTGTGCCTGAGACGAATTATGCGACACGTCAAGCCTCACCGAAAACACTTGTACTGGCAAGTGGAAATGTTCGGATCCTTCGCAAAGGAGCCATGTCTGAAGCCATCCCTCACACTGCCAGGCTCATGCCTGGCGACAGGTTGTCTTCCACGGACAAGGCTTTTATAAGAACCGACGACGGAAGCCGGTTGATGTTGGTCAAAAAATCCACACTGGCCCTTGTGGCAAACGATGATCGCGGTGAGCGATGGGAACTGGTGAAAGGAGCCTTGGCCTGCCGCGTCACACCCCGTTCAGCATCCAGGCCGTTTGCGGTCCTGGCGGGTCCGGGCGTCATCACAGTAAAGGGGACCAGGTTTGCTCTCGAGTTGGATCATGGAACCCTATGGGTAGCGGTAAAAGAGGGGATCGTGGAAGTTGCGGTCCGTGGCAAAAAAGAAGCCATGGTGGACCTTCACGCTGGACAGCAAGCCACATTGAACTCCAAGGGAATGTTGCGTGTATCGCCCATGGAAAAAAGGATGGAGGTCATACTGGAAAAGGCCAACACTACGATCATATCCAGCCCTGATATGAACTCGAAATCCCGAAAGCCGAAAAGACCTCACCGCCTGACCCTGCTGGACTCAGCAACGCGCCAAAGCAAAAAGGCCAAGTCATATTCTTGGAGACAACACATCTCAAAAGACACCCCCAAATCAGAAAACACGACAAGGCAGGATCATGATAATCATGTTATCAGCGCACCTGTGCACCACGAAAAATCCCACCCATCAGTGTCGACAGCAAAATCTTCGTCCACAGAGTCATCAGTCGGACAAAGTCCACCCATCAGAAAAACACACAGCCTTTCAGAAATGCTTTCCGAGAACACCAACTGGATATTTGATGGTATAAAATCTGATATCCGTGCCCGCAAGTTCGATGATGCTCTTAGAAAGCTGAACAACTATCTTGACGATCCCACGGCTCCACACGCGGATGAAGCTTTGTTCCTAAAGGGTCTGTGCCTGGAACAAATGGGGAACAAGACCGAGGCCGTGCGTGTCTTTGTCAGCTATCTGCAACGCTGGCCTGGTGGCAAACGCTCAGCTGCAGTAAAGAGCAAGCTCTCTGTCCTTCGCTGAAACACCTATTGTCCATTATGCGCATCAGTATTTGTTCATTTATCCTTTGACACGGTTTCACTCTGTTTGTATCAATGTAGATGCACGGAGGAGATGATCATGGGTGATTCGAATCAACGAATAATAGAGGCCCTGGTTGCAGCCATAAGAGCCGAGGGGGATGGATTCAATTTCTACTCCATGGCGGCAGGTAGCATAAAGGACGAAAAGGGCAAGGAGGTATTTTTCACCCTCGCCCAGGAAGAACTGAGCCATAAGCATTTTCTTGAAGCCCAACTGGAATCCTTTCGGAAAAACGGCTCGGTGGACAAAAGCATCAAGCTGGGTAATCCTGCCGGGTTGGAGTCCGACAGTCCAATTTTTTCTCCACAAATCAAAAACCGGCTAAAGGAGGCTCATTTTGAAATGAGCGCCCTTTCCGTGGGCATCCAACTCGAACTCTCAGCTCAGAATTTTTACCGCAAGGAGGCCAAAGAAGCTAAGGATCCGGATGTCAGAGAGTTTTTCGAAAAACTGGCCGAATGGGAAGCACTTCACTACCACGCCCTATTGCGTCAACAGGACGAATTGAAAGACGATTACTGGACAGATGGAGGCTTCGCACCTTTCTGACAGTAAAAGCATTCCTTGGCTCCATCAATCGTGCATCCTATCTCTGGATTGGGCAACTCCATTAGAAAAAATCAATTCATCCATAAATCAGAAAGAATTGATGGTTGCCCTCTTGGGCCAAATGTTGCATATTGAAAAAGCCCATGGGCAAAAAAAGGCAATTGCAGCAAAATGCAACAACATGAACAGTCGGCAATAACAAAAGAACAGGAAATCCAGTTCTCAAAATGACGCAGAAAAACGAAACAATTACGATGAAAACTATTCTTAATACCATCGGAGATGGCGTTTTTTCGGTTGATGGCAATTGGCGGATAACGAGTTTCAACGAAGCTGCTGAGAAAATCACAGGAATTAATGCAAATGAAGCAATTGGGAAAAAATGTTCTGATATTTTTCATGCTGATATTTGTGAAAACGGCTGCGCGTTGCGCCAAGCTATTGAAACCGGGCAGGCTCAGAGGGAAATTTCTGCCAGAATACTCAACTCGCAGGGCCGCTCCATCCCTGTCATCTTGAACGCGGCCGTGGCAAGGGACAAAAAGGGGAAGTTTATCAGTGCAATAGAGACCTTCAAAGATGTATCCGACATGGAGCTGCTGAGACAACAAATAGAACAAAAATATTCCTTTGGAGACATGGTCGGAAAATCGAAAGCTTTTAGAAAAATACTCGCTACTGTCCCAGATGTTGCACAAAGCGATTCTGCTGTCTTGATAGAGGGGCCCAAGGGAACAGGTAAAGAACTAATGGCAAGAGCCATCCACAACCTGAGCCCCAGGCATAAAAAAGATTTTGTGGTCATTGACTGCAAGACACTTCAATCCGACATTCTAGACGCTGATCTTTTTGGCTACGAGCAGCAGGAAGGCCAGAACATAAAAAAAACCAAGCCAGGGAAATTGGCCATGGCCCAGGGCTCAACCATTTATTTCGATGGAATAGAAAACCTTCGACAAGCGACACAGGTCAAGCTGCTGAGAGTTCTCAAGGAACGGGAATACGAGCCACTAGGCAGCAGTCGAACCATCAGGACAGATGTAAGAGTCATAGCATCGGCGCGAACAAGTCTTGTGGACTTGATCTCCAGTGGCAGTTTTCGGGACGATCTTTATATCAGGCTGGCGGCAACGCACTTGCACTTGGTCTCCCTGCAAAAACGCCGGACAGACATTCCTTTGCTATTGAATCATTTCATCCGCCTATTCAATGCCGAACTTGGAAAAAGCATTGAAGGAGTGGAACCGGACATCCTGCAAACCCTGATGGATTACTCTTTCCCGGGCAACATAGCTGAACTTAGAGATATAGTAGAGCAAGCTTGTTACCTTTGTGAAAATAATAAGATATCCTTTAAGCATCTACCTGCAGATTTCAGGTTGAAGATGGTTAGCAAGAAACAAGGTTATGGGTTGAACACGCCAGGCGCATCCCCACAAAGTCCCATCCAGGAAGCAATCCGACAGGCAGACGGTCATTTGGGACACGCTGCGGCTCTGCTGGGAATTTCACGAACCACCTTATGGAGAAAGATGAAGCGGCTGGGACTAAGCACCGGGTATGGGAAGGGAGACTAAAGCAGCTTTTACTCATCACCGTGGGTTCGCCAAGGAGAAAAACGTGAAAATCGCCATGCCACGTTTTGGTGAAAACATAGCGCCATGCTTCGGGCACTCTGCGACCATGGCTATTTTCACCGTAAGGAGAAGAAGAGTGGTGGACCAGGTGGACTTTTCATTACAAAGCCAGGAAGCACTGGACAGGGTTAGGTTGTTGCGCGATCAGAAAGTAGACGTACTTATTTGTGGTGGGCTCCAGGATGTAATAGAAGACATGATAACCGCAAGGGGCATTCGCGTAATTTCCTGGGTATCAGGACGAGTGGAGCAATTACTGGAACTCTTCCTGCAGGGTCGATTGAACGACATGAGAAAATGGGCGGGAGAACAGTGAGGATGTCGATGGTATGGACAAAAATCGCGATTGTCTTATGGTACGCAGGAGCATTCGATGGTTAAGGACTGTCTTAGCAGGTTTGTCCAGGAGCAACTGTGGAATCAGGTTCCCGTTGCCATAGCGCTCATCGACAGGGACTTTCGAATCAGTGAGATCAACACTGCGTTCAAAGAACAATACGGAGATGGAGTGGGAAGGCCTTGCTACGAAGTATACAAAGATCGGGACTCACGCTGTAAAAACTGTGCTGCCGCAAAGAGTTTTGCTGACGGCAAAACCCGCATCAGGGAGGAAAAAGGTCGAATTGATCATGGTGAACAGCGCTATTACATCGTGCACATGGTTCCATTGAGACAACCGGATGGACACATTCCCTGCATAGTGGAGATGTCCACGGATATTACACTTACCAAGCGACTGGAGCATGAAAAGATCGAGGCTGAAAGGCTTGCCGCTGTTGGACAAACAGTGGCTGGTCTTGCCCATGGGATAAAAAATGTTCTGATGGGACTCGAAGGCGGAATGTACGTAATGCATTCAGGTATGGAACGAAGAGACGATGAGCGCATCGAGCGTGGATGGCAGATGCTCGAAGATAACGTGACCAGGATTTCCACCTTCGTAAAGGAGTTCCTGCAGTTTGCTCGGGGCCACACCCCAAAGGTCAAGCTGGTGGATCCGAACAAGATCGTTCAAAAAGTATATGACACCTTTTATGAAAAAGCCTCGCAAGCAGGAATAGGCCTCAGGCTGAACATACAGGAAAAAATCCCCATGGTTATGATGGACGAAATGGGCATTCACGACTGTGTTGCGAACCTGGTATCCAACGCGCTCGACGCATGTGAAATCAGCGACAAGCCGGGAAGATCCGTCACTCTTTCGACCTTTGACGAGCATGGAGCCTTGGTGATCGAAGTGGCCGACGACGGTGTTGGCATGGACTACGAGGTGAAGAAAAAAGTATTCACCAATTTCTTTTCCACTAAAGGTTCTGACAAGGGAACAGGGTTGGGTCTTTTGACCACAAGCAAAATTGTACAGCAACATGGGGGAAAGGTCTCTGTTGAATCAGAACAAGGAAAGGGTTCGGTATTTCGCCTGGTATTTCCCAGAGACAAGCTTCCGTCCCTGGAATCTAAGGTACAAGAATAGGGCATAGGACCAATTATTGGGAGGGTACAAAGATGGCTGGTGCAAATGAGAAGAAACAAAAAATCCTGGTGATAGACGATGAGCCCAGCGTTGTAACCTACCTGGAGACATTACTCCAGGATAATGGCTATGACACCACCAGTGCTTCGAATGGCAACGAAGGCATGGAAAAAGTCCTGCTGGAACACCCCGATCTCATCTGCCTTGATATCACCATGCCAGAAAAGTCAGGGGTATCGTTTTACCGTGACATAAGGAACAACACGGATACAAAGGATATTCCTGTAGTCATCGTAACTGCGGTGACTTATTACGGAGGAGACCCTGAGCCATTCAAAAACTTCCTCAGCTCGCGACATGTTGTTCCACCACCTGACGCATTTTTTTCCAAGCCCATCGACCAAAAAGATTTTATTTCGAAAATCAACGAACTCTTGGGCCGATAACCTCATTCACCAAAATCTACGCCTTGGTCGGTCCATTTCCCATATGGGGATTTTTGTCCATTGATAACACCCTCCTGCTTCGTATACCATCGGTACGCACTAAAATGCCCCATTGAAATGGCTAAACGCAGACACAGGAGAAGTCATGACACCAGATGGATTTTCCAGAAGAACCTTCCTTCAAGCAGCCCTGGCCAGCGTTTTATTACCTGGGTGTAAAAGCTCGAACAAGGTCTCGCCAGTCCCTAATAACAAAACCGACCCTAAAACAAAAACAGGTCGATTGGTAATCCTTGGCTTCGATGGTGTGGATCCAAGGCTCGTTCAACGATGGATTTCATCAGGTGATTTGCCAAACATGACAAAGTTGGCCAGGGATGGTTTTTTCAGCCCTCTCGGCTCGACCTCTCCTCCAAACTCTCCTGTGGCCTGGACCACGTTTGCAACCGGCAAGGATCCGACCGAGCATGGAGTATTCGGTTTTATTAGACGGGATCCTAAAACCTATCTTCCCGGCACGGCTCCATACACCATATCCGGCCCCAGGTTTCATGATGGGGTAGTAGACCAGCCCACTTCTGTATCCCACAGGATTGGTGATGCCTGGTGGGACAGGCTCGACAAGGCCGGAGTCTCGGTGGGCTTGCTGTTTGTTCCGTATGCTTACCCTGCGCCGGACCTTCACCACGGGCGGGTGTTCGCAGGTCTTGGAGTGCCGGATGCCAGGTTCACAAACTCTTCTTTCACCCTATATACATCGGAACCGAAATCGCCAGGAGAAACAGACAGGGTTGCCGGGGGCAGGATCACCAGACTGCAATTCAAATCCAATTCAGTACACACTACCATCGATGGACCCATGGGGCCCGGCAAATCGTTCTTGCAGGTTGGTCTGTTACTACAGCTAAACAGGGAAGATGGCACCATTACCATAGGCACGGGCAATAAAAAACAGACCATCTCGGAAGGCCAGCGCTCAGAGTGGTTCCCGGTTAAATTTACCTCTTCAGGGTTCGTACTGGTGGGCCGAATTCGCTTTCACCTGCTTAGCGTCAAGGACGAGCTTCGTCTGTACGCGTCCCCTATTCAGGTCGATCCTGGGCAGGATTTTCTTCCCATGGGTGGACCAACAGACTGGCTGATTAGAGCCGTTGCAAACCACCAGCTACCCACGGTTGGGTGGGCTCATGATACATCAGCTGTAAACTCTGGCGTGCTTCCCAAGGAGGTTTTCCTGGGTGCGGTCATGGATACCATGCGCTGCAGGGCATCACTACTCATGGAAGAGTTGGACAGGCGCTCCACCCAGATCCAGGTAGGAGTGTTTACCGGAACGGACAGGGCCGCACACAT
>CAYSLH010000072.1:0-17757 GCA_964431605.1 uncultured Myxococcales bacterium | reverse complement strand
GGTGGCTATGCACAGAAGGATCCCAAGCAGGAATATAAAAAAGAGGGTTATGACATGTTCATGGCCATGACCCACCGTATAAAGACAGAGGTCGCCAAGAAGCTCATGCAGGTCCAAATCGAGACAGAAGACGATACGGAAAGCCTCATGAAGGCACGCATGGCCAGACGCATGAAGATGCATTATGGTGCAGGGGCTCTAAACGCTCCCAAGGAAGCAAGTGGTGATGGAGGAAAGGTGCAGACATTCAGGAGGCAAGGTAAAAAGGTGGGGCGTAATGATCCTTGCCCGTGCGGTTCAGGCAAGAAATACAAGCATTGTTGCCTGCCGAGAGAACGCAGTCTGTGATTCTCATATTTCCTTGTGAACGACCAGCGATGAGGTGTTGCCGGAAATCCATGGAAAATCCGGGTCAACATCAAGAATCTCCTTGCCATGAGTAACCGGCTGTGCTAGCAATAGCGTTCCGTTTGACCGGAGGTGCCTCGAACCGGCCGAACTCGTTGATTTTTCGAGGTGTTACTATCACGCACGTCGCGTGTGGCGGCCCGTCGGGTGCCCCCTCCTGCTGAGGACAAAGGGTTAGGCCGGGCCAAGGCGTCCAACGCGGCGGAGGCCCAACCCGAGGAGGTAGAGATGGGCGTCATTTCCATGAAGTCATTGTTAGAAGCCGGAGTACACTTCGGCCACCAAACCAGCCGTTGGAACCCGAAGATGAAGCCGTATATTTTCGGAGCTCGAAACGGCATTCATGTCATCGATCTTCAGAAGACCTCTAAGCTTTTCGATCGTGCATACAGAATAGTGCGCGATACGGTTGCAAGAGGAGAAAAGGTCCTGTTCGTGGGCACCAAGAAACAAGCCCAAAATGTCATCGTGGATGAAGCCAAGCGATGCAACATGTTCTACGTACAGAACAGGTGGCTTGGTGGTACCCTCACGAACTTTAGAACCATTCGTCAGAGCATCGACAGGCTCAAGGCCCTGGAAAAAATGGAAGAGGAAGGTGCCTTAGAGCGCATGACCAAGAAAGAAGCCCTTCACTTGAGGCGCGAGGCGGCCAAGCTATCCCGGAACCTTCCCGGACTCAAGGAGATGACTCGTATTCCAGGGCTGATGTTCGTAGTGGATCCCAGGAAGGAGCGTATTGCGGTTGCCGAAGCCCGCAGGTTGAAGATTCCAGTACTGGCCATCACCGACACCAATTGCGATCCTGACGTGGTCGACTTGATTATCCCGGGAAACGATGACGCCATAAGGGCAATCAAGCTTTTTGCCTCAAAGGTGGCTGATGCCTGTATCGAGGGAGAGCAGCTTTTTCAGGACAACATCACTTCCAGGGACAAGAAGGAAAAGAAGGTCGAGCAACCAGCAGAACCCAAATCATCCGATGGTTCAGACGGAGGCCCCAAGGTGGAAGTGGTTGGGCGTAGGCATATGGACGAGGCTGCCTTGGCAGGAGAAAGAGAAGAGAAGACGGACACCGAGTCCAAGGAGTAAAGTTTGCTTGGTTTGTTTTGTGCGGATTCAAACAACCGCACGGAGTTGTGAAGGATATCATTAGTCGATTGAGAGGCGGAAAAATGGCTATTAGCGCAAAAATGGTAAATGAGCTTCGGCAGAAGACCGGAGCTGGAATAATGGATTGCAAACGTGCCTTGCAGGAGACAGATGGCGATATAGACAAGGCTGTAACTTACCTTCGGGAGAAGGGAATGGCTTCTGCCGGAAAAAAGTCCACCAGGGTTGCGGCAGAGGGCAAGGTGGAGATGAAGGTGTCCGATGATGGACATGTGGGTGCCGTGGTCGAGGTAAATTGTGAGACGGATTTCGTGGCCAGGAGTGACGATTTTCAGTCATTCTGCGCTGATCTGGTCAGCAGGATTGTGTCTGAAGGCTCCACCAACCCCGAGGATTTCGAAGAAATGCGCAAGCAACTGGTCGCCAAGACCGGAGAGAATGTTGTGGTCAGGCGCATGGAGAGATTTGCCATCGAAGACGGTGCCAACGGAAAGGTTGAGGCGTATCAGCACATGGGCGGTAAGATAGGTGTCATGGTGCAGGTCAATTGCGACAGTCCGGATGCAACATCTAGCGATGGGTTTTCCGAGTTGTGCAGGGAGTTGGCCATGCATGTTGCCGCCGCCAATCCTCAGTACCTGGTGAAAGAAGATGTACCAGAGGACGTGGTTGAATCTGAAAAAAGTATTTACAAGAAACAGGCATTAGACCAGGGAAAACCTGAAAACGTAGTGGAAAAGATGGTTGAGGGTAGGCTTCGAAAGTGGTTCGGAGAATTTTGCCTCATGGAGCAGCCATGGGTCCGGGAACAGAAGATGACAATCACCAAGCTGGTCAAGGATGCTGAATCCAAAATAGGAGCATCCATAGAGATCAAGAGGTTTGTCCGATTCCAGTTGGGTGAAGGTATAGAGAAGAAGAAAGAGGACCTGGCAGCCGAAGTTCAAAAGCAGATCGATGCAGCCAAGGGGAGTTGATTGCACAGGAGGCCTTTACCATGGGGGCCAAGTATAAGCGAGTATTGTTGAAGCTGTCCGGGGAAGCATTGAAGGGCGAAGATAGCGATTCGGACACTACCATCGACGTGGATATTCTCAATAATATCGCTGGTGAGGTCAAAGAGATCCATTCCCAGGGTGTCCAGGTGGGCCTCGTGGTGGGAGGGGGAAATCTCATCCGTGGATTGGCCGCTAGTAAGGCCGGCATCGACAGGACCACCGGTGATTACATGGGCATGTTGGCGACCTTGATAAACTGCATGGCGCTTCAGGAGTGCTTGAAGCGACAGGGTGTATCATCCCGTGTAATGAGCGCACTGCGAGTGGATGAAGTGGCAGAGCCTTACATTCGTCGCAAGGGAATCAGGCATCTTGAGAAGGGCAGGGTGGTATTGCTGGCCGCCGGTACCGGTAACCCCTATTTTACCACCGATACGGCGGCAGCCTTACGAGCCATAGAGCTGAAGTGTGAAGTGGTGATGAAGGCCACCAGGGTGGATGGAGTCTATGATGCAGATCCCTTGAAAGACCCCAATGCCAGAAGATTCAAGAGATTGACATACATGGATGTTCTCAAGAGGGATTTGAAAGTTATGGATGCTACTGCTGTTTCTTTGTGCATGGATAACAATCTTCCCTTGCTGGTGTTCAAGATGACAGATGAGGGTAGCATGCTAAAGGCTGTCATGGGAGAGGATGTCGGCACATTGGTTGGACAGCTGCCGACCAATTAAACAGGTTTGTTTTCAGGAGGTACGGGCCATGATCGATGATGTACTCGGAGAATTGAAGCAAAACGGGGACAAGACAATCGATGCATTCAATCGTGAGTTGGCGAGGGTCAGGACCGGCCGGGCGAGCCTGGCTGTGTTGGAACCCGTGAAGGTCAACTACTACGGTTCAAAGGTTCCGCTGAATCAGGTGGCCAGTGTCTCAGTTCCTGACGCTCGTCTCATCGTCATCAAACCCTGGGAAAAAACACTCATTCCCGAGATAGAAAAAGCAATCAACGTCGCAGAGATCGGATTGACTCCTCAAAACGATGGCGAGGTGGTTCGCTTGCCTATTCCTTCCTTGACCGAAGAAAGGCGGAAGGAACTGGTAAAGCAGGTAAAGCGCATGGCCGAGGACGCCAAGGTACGTATGCGCAATCATCGAAGAGATGCCAACGATTTGCTCAAGGATCTCGAGAAGAATTCTGATATATCCGAGGATGATAAGAAAAAGGGGTTGGACCTGGTTCAGAAAGCAACCGATGAGACCATCTCTCGCATAGATTCTATTCTGTCGGAAAAAGAAAAAGAAATCATGGAAGTTTGAGCCTGCAGGATTTTCCATGGCTCAGTTCAAAATCGATCGCCGGGCGCTACCGCGTCACATCGGCATTATCATGGATGGCAACGGTCGGTGGGCGAACCAGCGCGGATGGGAACGTACGCGCGGTCATAAGGCCGGGTCACACGCGGTTCGAAAGATCGTCAAAGCATGTAGGAGGTTGGGCATAGAGGTCTTGACCCTTTACGCTTTTTCTGCCCAGAACTGGGGTAGGCCTGATTTCGAGGTCAAGGCTCTAATGGATCTCCTGGCTGAATTCATAGCCCGTGAGTGGGAAGAGATCATGGAGCGAGGTATCCGTGTGGTGCATTTGGGTGAGCTCCGACGTGTGCCTTCGGAGGTCCGAAAGCGCTTGTTGGCTTTGGAAAAAGCTTCCCGGAAAAACAAAGATATGACCCTCGCTCTGGCATTGAGCTATGGTTCACGAGAGGAATTACTCAGGGCCACGAGGAATCTAGTAAGAAGAGCTTCACAGGGCAAGATCGAACCAAAAGATCTGCATCTTGCCACTATTGATAAAGCCCTTTATACATCGAAACTTCCTGACCCTGACTTGATTATCAGGACAGGTGGTGAGATGAGGCTCTCGAATTTTTTACTTTGGCAGTGTGCTTACGCAGAACTTTATTTCAGCAAAGTTCTTTGGCCCGATTTTACTGCCAACCATCTCGAACTGGCCATAGCTGATTACCAGCACCGAAAAAGAAGATTTGGTCTCACGGACGAACAGGTCAAAAATCGCATAACCTCCCGGGACGGTTCAAATGGATGAAGAAAAAAAAGGCAACATGAGCAATTTGTTGGCTCGTGTGCTCACAGCCGCAGTGGCAGCTCCCGTGGTCGTGTGGCTTACATGGATTGGAGGACTGCCTTTTACTTTGTTGATACTGGTCGCTGTGGGCATTTCCCTGTATGAGTTTTTAGCAATGGTTGAAAAGTCTTCACCTGTGTGTATCGGTATTGTCTGGATTTTGGGGGTGTCTCTTGCCTGGGGATCGACCACTACCTGGTTTTTACATCATGCATGGATGGTGCTGGTCCTGGGGGTAATGGTTATTCTGCTGGCGTATCTGTTCTTTCCTGGCAGCGTGGTCAGGGGTTCGGCTGAACGTGCTGCCTTGTCCATGTTGGCGGTTTTATATGCCGCAGGCCTCCCTGCTTGTTTGATCCACCTGAGGATGCTGAAAGACGGCTGGGCATGGGTACTGCTGGCCATGATCATAACCTGGGGAAGTGACACGGCCGCTTATTTTTCAGGTCGAGCTTTTGGAAAAAGAAAACTATACCCACTCATCAGTCCTAAAAAAACCTGGGAAGGCGCATTTGGTGGACTCTTGGGCTCTATGCTTTTTTCGTTCGTAGCCTGGTTGACGTTTTTTCCTCGTATCTCCATCATTCATTTATTGATCATTTCTCTGCTGGGTGGTGCAGTAGGTCAGATGGGAGACTTGGTGGAGTCCATGATCAAGCGTAGTGTCGGTGTGAAGGATTCAGGAAAGTTGCTTCCCGGGCATGGGGGCTTGCTCGATCGTATCGACGCATTGATCTTTGCGGCACCAATATTGCTGTTTTACGCCACTTACATTCTGGAGTGGCACTGATGGCGACTGAACCAGTCAGGGTTGCAATACTTGGTTCGACAGGGTCTGTGGGAACCCAGGCCATAGATGTCATCAGGGCATACCCGGAAAAGTTCCAGTTGGTGGGATTGTGCGCTGGGCACAGGTTCGAACCCCTTGCTTCGCAGGTAAACGAATTGAAACCGTCCCTTGTGGCCATTGCCGACTCGGGCGAGTATAAGAATCTCAGATCTGCCATAGATGCTCCCTCGGTTCGTGTCGAGGCTGGTCCTGAAGGGATTCGTGCCGTTGCGAGCATGCCTGATGCAGATGTGGTTTTGGCGGCGATTGTGGGTCAGGCAGGACTGGATGGAGTTTTGGCTGCGGTTCGAGCTGGAAAGAGGCTGGCCCTGGCAAACAAGGAATCCTTGGTAATGGCGGGAGGCTTGGTTAATTCGGAGGCCGGGCGCTCGGGCGCAAGGATCGTCCCAGTTGACAGCGAGCATGCATCATTGGCTCAGTTGCTGGAGTCATTGGGGAAAAACCCACTTCGGAGGGTTATTCTGACTGCATCCGGTGGACCATTCAGGCAACATACTGCGGAACAGCTCGAAAATGTACGACCACGAGACGCTCTCGACCATCCAAACTGGGACATGGGTGCCAAGGTAACCATAGATTCTGCAACCATGATGAACAAAGGTTTCGAAGTCATTGAAGCCTGCTGGTTGTTCGACATGAGACCCGAAAAGGTCCACGTGATGATACACCCGGAGAGTATCGTCCATGCCATGGTCGAGATGGCTGATGGTAGTTTCATGGCGCATCTGGCACCACACGACATGAGATTACCCATCGGATGGGCGTTGGGATATCCAGAGCGACTGGATTTGGCGAAGAGACTTGATTTTTTCGAGGGCCTCTTTTCCGGTCACGGTAGGACTCTTACGTTTCAGAATGCTGACGCGACGAGATGGCCCGCGTTGGACATGTGTCGCCAGGCTATGAAGATCGGCGGAGGTACCCCTGCAGCGTTGGCCGTTGCGGACGAGGTGCTGGTGAAAGCTTTCTTGAGAGGGGAGATCTCCTTTTCTTCCATAACCCGTATACTGGCAATGGTTTTGGAAAAACTTCCCGCTCTGGAAGACCATAATCTGGAAGAGATATTGGAGGCGGGAGAGGAAGGAAGAAGGCTGGCTACTGAAATCGTAAGAAGAACTTGATTGGATTTTTTTCAACTAAGGGCAAGCAAAACCCGGATACCTATTTTTTCAATACTTTTTGCTTGAGCAACATCCATGTGGCCACTGCGGCTCCAATGGTAGATGCCAGCGAGAACAGAAATCCAAAACCCACCTGGATCGAATAGAGACCTTCTGAGACGGGTAAACCGTCAGGCGACACAGGCTTGAGCGAGCCGATACTGATCACCCTTACCAAGAGGAATACAAGGGCGATGCCAACCACCGCTGCCTGGGTTATGATGACGTATTTTTCCCTTTTTTGCCAATGAGAGTCCTGGCGCAGGTAGATCAACGATCCCAGACTCGCACTTAGAAGCAACAAAAACCAGCCACCCACCTCGAGTCCTGACAGTGAGCCCTGGGTGGAGATGGTAACCCAGGGAAATATGGTGAACAGAAACATGCCAATGGCGCACACCATGGCAATCTTGTCAGCTTTTTCCAGTCTTCCAAAAAACCCGGTGATGACCTGGAAAGTCTGTCGCAGGTCGTCTTGAATGGAATCGGATTTTATATCTTTATCGGTACCTTTATCTATACCCCTGTCTTTTCTCATATCCGCAGCACTGTGGGCGACAGAGTGTTTGGCTCTCTTGTCCCTGAGTTCTTGAAGTTGCCGTTCTATCTCTTTATCTTCTTCGTCTACATCTTCTTCATCTTCCGAGTCATTTCCTTCAAAGGGCTCTTCTTCCGAGGAAGGAGTTAGCTCGGAAAACTCGTCTGCGCCAAGTTCATCCAAGTCTGCTGAACCTGGTTCTTCTTCCTGTGCGTAGTCCTGCCCAAGAAAGGATGGGTCCAGTATGAAGTCACAATATTGGCAGATGGATATACCTTCGTCGTTTTCCTTGCCGCACTTGGGGCATTTCATCTATGGAACTCCTGTGCAAGTTGATGCGTCGAGTCTATTTCATGGACGCAGGCTAGTCAATCGTGTTTGGATCTGTTTGCAGCGAATAAAAACGAACGAAAAACGATTACATACACAGCTCTACGCGGAATTTTTACCCTGTGTTTCGGATCCAGGGGATGAGGGTTTCTGTCCATCTCTTCGAGGGTTTTGATGGCTATCTCCAGGGGCCAAGTTGTACACAGCCTCAGGCGAATTTCTCTCTTGGGCAGCCTGCGGAGGTATTCGCGGCCAGCCCGGAGGTGCTCCAAACACACACCCCTGAGATAATGTAAAAGCGGTATCAGTCTTTTTTCGTTGTTCGGATCCAGCAGATCCCCCGGTGCCAGTCCAAGTTGACCCAGATCTTGTTCTGGCAGGTAACACCTTCCATTTCTAAGGTCCTCTGGAAGGTCCCTTAGGATATTGATCATCTGTAAGCCCTTGCCCAGGCGAATACCCAGGGGCCCAAGGGATGCACCCATCCCTTTCATGGTTACCAGGTGCGTCTCGTGAATTTCCGTCCAGTACTTGCCGACGCAACCTGCAACCATGTAACAATACTGGTCCAGTTGTTCCATAGTTCGCAAGGCCGCTACACCATCGTGCGGGTGGGAAAAGAGTATCGCGTCCTGAACCATACCTTCTGTCAGGGTTTGAAGTACCTCCCGGGTCAATCGTGCGTCGCGAGGTGAAAGCCTGTCCAGTGCGGAAAATGCTGCATGGGCGAGGTCAAGGAGTTTTTTTTCTCCTTCGCTGATATGATCATATTTGACAATCTTGCCAAGCTCGAATGTCTCTGGCGAATTTTGATGGACCAGTCGACGCTGGAATGCCTCCAGAAGTCCAAGTCTTTGTTGCAGGTCGACACAGTCAGTATCAACGATGGTGTCTGCAAGCCTTGCCAGGGCATAGGCAACAGCTATGGGGCTGCGGGTCGCCGGGGGAAGGAATCTCAAGCTCAACCAGAAAGATCTGCTGGTGGCTTTGAGAGCTTGAGTCAGAGCTGGTCCCATGACGGAATTCATGGAAACACAAAAGCATGCTGGAAATTTGTGATCAAGAGTAATAGCCTCTTTGACTATGAAATAACAGTTAGAGGACAAGACCATGAAATACGTTTTTTTAAGTCTGTTTTCTCTGCTCGTATCCTGGCAGGCAGAGGCGGTGGATCAAGATACCAAGCTGTTGAGGTTCCCCAGCATAAGTTCGGACTCGGTGGCTTTCGTTTATGCCAACGATATCTGGACAGGCTCCAGACAGGGCGGCCAGGCATCGAGGCTCACATCCCATCCAGGCCAGGAGTGGTTCCCAAGGTTTTCCCCCGACGGAAAGTGGATCGCCTTTACGGGAGACTACGATGGCAACACCGATGTATATGTGATCCCTGCAACTGGTGGTGCTCCGCGCAGGTTGACCTGGAGCCCCGATATTTCGGGAGGAGTTCCCGGCAGGTTCGGCCCGGACAATGCAGTGCTGGGATGGACAAAGGATGGAAAGATTATATTCAGGTCCAGGAGGGACCAATGGAACGTCTTCATGGGAAGGCCCTGGGTGGTCTCACCCGAAGGCGGTCCGGCATCGCCTCTGGGCCTGCCATACTCCGGCCTGTTGAGCCTATCTCCGGATGGAAGCAAGGTGGCTTTTTGCCCCACCTTCCGTGAGTTTCGAACTTGGAAGAAATACCGAGGTGGTATGGCCCAGGATATTTTAGTAATGGACCTCGGTACGGGAGAGACCAAGACGATCATAGATTCAGACTCGGTAGACGATTTTCCCATGTGGCACGGAGATACCCTGTTTTTCGTATCCGACAGGACCGGACGAGCGAACTTGTATTCATACAACTTCAAAGACAAGACAACCAAGCAACTCACTCATTATGCAGACTACGACCTGAAGTGGCCATCCTTAGGGCCCGACGGTATCGTGTTCGAGCTCGCCGGTGAACTTTATTTGTATACATTTTCTAAGCAAAAGGCGGAAAAAATATCCTTTCATGTTCCCTCAGACGATGTCTTTTCCAGACCAAGGGTCGTAGATGTGCAAAACAGAATAGAGGAATATTGGCTTTCGCCTGACGCTAAAAGGGCGCTTTTCGTGGCCAGAGGTGAACTCTTCAGCGTTCCTGCCGAGCATGGTGCCACGAGAAACCTTACAAGGACCAGCGGCGTCAGGGAAAGACACGCCATGTGGTCTCCAGATGGAAAAACCATCGCGTATCTTTCGGATGAGACAGGCGAGTACGAGGTGTATGTGCGTACACAGGACGGGAAAGACAAACCTGTGCAACTTACAAAAGACGGACATGGTTTCAGGTTTCAACTGGTTTGGTCGCCCGACTCCAAGCGCTTGGCGTTTGGGGATAAGGACCAACGCATATGGTGGATAGATGTAAAGACAAAGAACAAGACCCTTGTGGATGAGTCGAAGTACTGGGAGATGCAAAACTACTCATGGTCCGCTGATTCGAGATACCTTGCTTATGAAAAGCCTGACGATACTTACATGACATCCATTTGGATTTTCGATACGAAGACAGGCAAGACTCATCGCGTCACATCCAAGATGTTCGATGACTCGGAGCCGGTCTTTGGCCCGCGGGGAAAGTATCTCTATTTCATGTCCAGGCGCGATTTCAATGCGACCCTGGCGACTTATGAGAGTAACTTCGTCTATACCCACATGACCAGGCCCTATGCCTTGGTGTTGCATGCAAAGGAACTTTCTCCCTTTGCTCCAAGATCCGACGAGGCATGTGCTGCTGACAAGAACGAAAACGAGACAGGGGCCAAAGACACAAAAGCCCACTCTTGTTCAAAAGCAGAATCAAAAGAAGAAAAAATTGCACCGATAGATTTCGACGGTCTGGAAAAGAGAGTGGTAGCGTTTCCTGTCCCTGCTTGCAATTGCCACGATTTGCGCGCTGTCGAGGGAATGGTCCTTTGGGTAGATGGACCCACTGCCACCCTCACGGGAAAACCGGAAGGTAAGTCGTCGTTGCATGTGTTCGACTTGGATAAACGAAAAGACCAGAAGGTGTACGAACCCGTGGATGGATACGAGGTGGCATCACTTGGTAAGAAACTCATATATAGAAGTGATGGCAAGTACTATATCGTGGACATAAAACCGGATCAGAAGCCTGATGGAAAAAACATAAAAGCCCTGGATCTATCCGGCCTGCGAATGCAGTTGGATCCAAGCAAAGAGTGGAAGCAAATCTTTGTGGAGGGCTGGAGACTGATGAGGGATCATTTCTTCGCTCCCAACATGAGAGGGCTGGACTGGCTCGGTGTGCGTAAGAGATATGAGTCACTACTTCCATATGTAGCCCATAGACAGGATCTCACTTACATCATGGGAGAGATGATAAGCGAGTTGGGTACAAGTCATTCGTACGTGGGTGGCGGTGATGTCCCGAATATAAAAAAGGTCTCGGTAGGGTTGTTGGGGGCTGATTTGGAGCCGGATCCGTCCAGTGGCAGGTGGCGAATAAAGAAAATTTTCAAAGGTCAGAATTGGGACCATGAGCGAGCCTCGCCTTTGACTGAGCCCGGCCTTGATGTGTCGGTAGGTGACTACATACTCGAGATCAACGGACAGCAACTTAGGCTGCCCGATGTGCCTGGTAAACTGTTGTTGGATCGTGCGGGACGTCAGACTGTGTTGAGGATAAGCCGTATACCATCTAAAACAGGCTCAAAAGAAATCACCATTGTCCCGTTGAAGAATGATTCGGGATTGCGTTACTACGACTGGGTTGAGCAAAACAGGCTTTATGTGGAGAAGAGATCGGGTGGAAAGATCGGCTACATTCATATACCGGACATGGGAGGCGAGGGTTTGAATGAGTTTGCAAGGACTTTCTATCCTCAGGTACGTAAAAAAGCACTCATAATAGATGTACGCTGGAACGGTGGGGGATTTGTATCACAGATGATAATTGAGAGACTTCGCAGAGTCTTAGGAGGCATGGACGCTGCTCGTGGTGGTGGTCTATTTACCTACCCGGATGCCGTGCATGTCGGCCCCAAGGTCTGTCTCATCAACCAATGGTCTGCTTCTGACGGGGACCTGTTCCCTCACTTTTTTAGACACTACAAGCTTGGAAAACTAGTGGGACGAAGAACGTGGGGGGGCGTGGTGGGAATCCGTGGCAGCACCAACCTGGTAGATGGTGGTTATGTCTATCAACCCGAGTTTGCCTATTATGGTCTGAATTCGAGGTGGATGATAGAAAACCATGGTGTGGACCCGGATATACGAGTCGATAACCAGCCATCCGATGTGCTCCATGGTAAGGATGCACAGTTGGATCAGGCAATCAAGCTGATGTTGGATGATCTCGAACGAGCCACTTTCGTGCTGCCACCAAGACCGGCAGATCCACAGGACAGGGGCTCTGGCAAGGTCGACTGATGGGGGATGGTGTCGTGAGAAATCTTGCGATTATGGCGATATTCGTCCTTGGCCTCAATTCCATCTGTCAGGCCAGGGAGTTGAACAAGCAAAACTACATAATAGGAGAGCAGGCTTCCGGAATGGGCGGTGCTTATACTGCCATGTCATCAGATGCTGCCAGTTCATACTATAATCCGGCTGGCTTGGCTGGATTGAACAAGCCCGGATTATCCGTTTCGGCAAGTGTATACCAGGGGCACTGGGAGGAGTACGATAACCTCCTGAATGTGGACCAGGACTTATCCTCCGGGTTGACCAGTGAGAACTTTTCCACTTTCCCTTCCACTGTGGCCTATGCTCTGCCTCTGTGTGGTACGGATTGCGATTCATTGAGACATGTTCTGGCGGTATCCTTGATCGTTCCTGATTACGATCATTTCGAGGGTAAGATAGGTGAACTCCAGGGAGTTTATCCCATAGATATCAAGGGATCCTTTTTTGTCGAAGAGGAGACATACTGGGCTGGGCCCAGTTATGCCATATCCATGGGGGGATGGATGCGCTTGGGAATCAGCGTGTTTGGTTTGGTTCATCTCAGTTCCCGTCGAGTCAATACCAGCTTCAAGGCCCAGGGGGAGAGTGAGCAGGGCATTGGGTTCAACTGGTACAGCGCCTCGACCACGGATATCTCGGGATGGACTTTGAGCATGCTGGTGCAAGCAGGTATTCAGATGGATTTGGGAGGTGGAGTAAGTATCGGCTTGACCGTAAGGTCTCCTAGTATGGGAACCATCTACTCAAGCGTTCAGGGCCTTGCTATCAACAGTTTCTATCTCGAGGATCTCGAAGCAAGACCCTTGGTCAGTCCCGAGACGCCCGGATACGTTGATCGGGTGGATATTACAGGGGTGACCTTGAATCAGAAACTCCCCCTCATGATAGGTGCGGGTTTGGTTTTCAAACCCACCGACTGGTGGGATGTGGCACTGGATGGTTCGTTCCATCTGCCCCAGGACAGGTTCGAGGAGTATTCAGGCAAGATAATCTTTCCGAAAGATCCACAGGGTGTAGCCATCACGGATTTGAGCAGGGCGGTCAACCCCACGATGGAGCGCCAGTATTCCTGGGTTCTGAACGGAAACCTGGGAACTCAGATTCACGTGGACAAGAGCCTGGTTTTGCGCTTCGGGTTGTTTACAAACTTTTCTGAAGTGGATGAAGACTTTCATCACTCTAACCAGTTCAGGCGCTCAGACGCCATGATATTGCCTGTGCTTACCAGTTTTGGAGCTACCTTGGGTGGGAGCATGATTGGGGAAAGGACCACGACTTCGGTGGCTCTGGTGTATGTCTATGGCTATGGTTATACATATGGGATGAACGAGTATTTTGATTTGCCTCCCAATCAGGTAGACGTCCAGGCTCATACCTTGACCGTAGTGCTGGCAGGCTCTGCCAACCTCTGAGACCGCTAAAACTGAATCTTATTTCCCGATACAAAACCTGCTGAAGATTTGTTCCAGTATGTCCTCGTCGCTCGTCTGGCCAAGTAGCTCTCCCAGCACGTTCAGTGCGTCCCGAAGATCGATGGATATGGTTTCCAAATCCAGTCCCCCATCCAATGCATGCTGTGCACGTTGCAGACATTCATTGGTACGTTTCATACAGTCGGATTCCCTTGCCGACGCCACCAGAGCATCTTCCGGTGCCGAGATGTTTTTTTCCAAAAGCTTTTCGGCAATGGCCTGGCTCAATTGTTGCGTTCCAACTCCAGTGGTGGCGCAAGTCTCCACTACTTTTGCTTTCCCCATGGGCAAGGAAGATACGTTCAATTTTCGAGGCAGGTCGATCTTGTTCAGGACATACAGGGCGGGTGTCTCGTTGAGTTCAATGCTTTTTATCATATCCTGATCTTCTGGTTGCAGTGGCTGCGATGAGTCCAGTACGGCAAGAGCCAGATTGGCTTGCTCCATGGCATTTTTTGCCATTTCTATTCCGAATCGTTCGGCTTGTCCCCTGGCTTCTCTAAGCCCCGCGCTGTCTACCAGTCGGACTGGTACTCCCTCTATGGACAGTGTCTCTTCTATGAGGTCACGGGTGGTTCCTGGTTCGGGGGTTACGATGGCGCGGGATGTGCGCAGCAGCCTGTTGAACAGACTGGATTTGCCCACATTGGGTTTGCCCACGATGACAACGCTGAGACCTTCTTTGTACAGCCTTGCTGCTTTCGCACCTGCCAGCAACCTGTTGGTGATTTTCTGGGCCTCTTTTATCTTGGTGCCGATCAATCGATGGAGGTCTCCTAGCTCTTCGTCCGGAAAATCCACTACTGCTTCGAGTTCGGAAAGAGCTTGTAGAAGAAGCTCCTTGATCGTTCCTATATGCTCATCGAGTCTTCCTGAAAGGCGCGCGACAGCGGATCTCAGGGCGGCATCGGTCCTGGCTTCTATGATCTCTGCCACTGCCTGAGCCTGGCTGAGGTCTATTCTACCTGCTTCAAAGGCAAGCCTGGTGAACTCGCCAGGCTTTGCGAGTCTCGCTCCTTGTCGGAGCACAAGGTCGAGGATTGTTCTGACTGTCGCATGTCCTCCATGACATTGAATCTCCACCATGTCCTGTCGGGTGTATGAGTGAGGTGCTCTCATTACGACCAGCAAGACCTCGTCCAACATTTTTTCACCGTCGAGTATATGACCCAGTCTCAATTCATGGCTCGGTGGCATCCGAGATGGTAATGGGGTGTGGGAATGGAAAATCTTTTTTGCTATGGATATGCAGCCTGGTCCACTGAGCCTTACTATCCCAATGGCACCGGGACCGATTGTGGTGGATATGGCCGCGATAGTGTCTTTTTCCTGATCGGTCAAAATTTGTCCTTCGGCGATGATTTGGTTTGTGCTGGAGCTACCTTTCGGCTACTGGAACGCTTCGTTCGATATACGCATAAGCGTTGTGAGCATGAATGCTCTCCTGGTTTTCCACTGCTACGGAAAACCAGGAAATCCTTGGATGATCCTGCAGCTTGAGTGCTACTTCCCTGGCGATGTCTTCTACGAATCGTGGGTTGTCATAGGCCTTTTCCGTGACGAATTTTTCGTCCTCACGTTTCAGAACCGAGTAAACATCGCACGAGCCTGATTCCTCCACTAAGTCTATAATCTCCTCAAACCATATGAACTCTCTTTGTTGATAGCGAACCGATACAAAGCCTCGCTGGTTGTGTGCACCGTAATCGCTGATGGCTTTTGAACAAGGGCAAAGAGCTGTTACCGGAACCCTTACTTCGAAGGTCTGGACCACACTGCGTGATGTTCCTTCACCCCTTGCTATACACTTGTAATTCATCAGCCCTTCTGCTCCTGATACGGGTGCCTTTTTTAGCAGAAAGAAAGGAAACTCCACCTTCAGATGAGCTGTTTGTGCATTGAGCCTTTTTCTCATGGCACGAAGAATGTTTGGAATCGCCCTCGTGGACATATCCTGACAATGTTCGTTTAGTAATTCCACGAACCTGCTCATGTGCGTTCCCTTGAATTCCCTGGGGAGGTTTACGTACATGCTGACCTTTGCGACCGTCTGTTGTAATTTGTTTTCACGGTCCATGACCGTTATGGGGTATTCGATGTCACGAACGCCTACCTTGTCTATGTCGATCATGCGGTGGTCCGGTTGCCCCTGTATGTCCTGGGTGGGTTTGTTTGGCACTTGTTGTACCTCCTGCACTGACGAAGAGAGCATAACTGAATCGTCGTGGTATGATATTGACTGCTGATATGAATCAGGATTTGAATATTGATTGAGCCTGGACTTTATTACTCGTCCATTTCTTCTTCCTCTTCCATATCGTTGGCCCAAAGCGCGTCGTTGTCGTCATAAATTTCCTGCTCGTCGGCATCCAACTCGTCCGGGTCTACCGAGAACTCCAGGCTGAATTTTCTGAGCAGTCTTCCCGCCATGCCCAGTGCTTCATCAAGGGACGTGGCAAATGCTTCAACGATGGTCGGATCTGCTTTAGCTCCGCAGTTGGGGCAAACCATGTCGGTCGGGTTTTTGACAAGGTCACTCAGTTCCAGTTCGAAATCAGCAGCGCACTGCTGGCATTCAATGGACAATAGCATTATGGTTACCTCTCTCGGTGGTCAGGCTGACGCCGTAATTTCGAAACGAGATTTCTATCTTGGGGGTGTCTGTGTCAAGCAAAAAATGTTTCTCGAAATCTCAATCCAGGTCTTGATGGCAAATCCAAGCGATCGGGGAGATTTGGGTACTTATGGTAGAGACTTGTGATTGTTGTGAGGGCAATAGTGTTTTCCCTGGTCGAATTTTGTGCCTTTATGCTTGACAAACTTCCGGCAGAGTTTATTCTCCAGCGCTATGAGGAGGGCGCACCAGGAACATTAACACCCAGGCGCCCCAAAAGGACGGCAAGGACGGCAATGGCCTCCCGCGCCAACCAAATGAAGGTTAGGGCCCATTACGGAGAAGGGCTCGAATTCCAACGTCCACTTTACCCAAGTGTGAATCAAGCTACAGGTTTTTTTTCTAACTCCTTTATAGGGCTTTTGCCTCGTACTCATGGCACGGCCTGGTATACGAGGAACAGGAGGCTATCGTGAAGATCCACGAGTTTCAGGCCAAGGAAATCCTGGCCAGGTTCGGAGTACCAGTACCCGAATCGAAAGTGGTGTCCAGCGCCCAGGAAGCCAAACAGGCTGCTGGGGAATTAGGCGATAAGGTGGTTGTAAAGGCTCAGGTCCATGCCGGAGGCAGGGGTAAGGCCGGCGGTGTAAAACTTGTGGAATCGGGTGAACAGGCCGCCGATGTGGCAAAAAAATTGCTTGGCAATCCACTGGTCACTCACCAGACCGGTCCCAAGGGGCAGGTAGTTCGTAAATTGTTAGTGGAGCAGGGACTGGAAATAGAGCGAGAGTTTTATATCGGTCTGGTGCTCGACAGGGATTCGGCTCAGGTGGCTCTTATCGCCAGCGCAGAAGGTGGTGTAGAGATTGAAGAGGTCGCTACCAAATCCCCTGATAAGATCATGAAGGTTTTTGCAGATCCCCTCAATGGCATCATGGGCTGGCAGGTCCGTGGCCTGGGTTTTCGGCTGGGTCTGGCCAAGGATCAGGTCAACCAGTTGGTGTCTCTTGCACAGGGTCTGTATATGGCTTTTGTGCATCTCGATGCTTCCTTGGTTGAGATAAATCCTCTGGTTCTTACATCCAAAGGGGACCTGATCGCCTTGGATGCCAAGATGAACTTCGATGACAACGGCCTATACAGGCACAAGGATCTCGTCCAACTTCGCGACACGGAGCAGGAAGAACCTGCCGAGGTAGAGGCTTCGAAGCATAATCTAAGTTACGTGAAACTCGATGGAGACATTGGTTGCATGGTCAATGGTGCCGGTTTGGCCATGGCTACCATGGATATCATCAAGCTCTTTGGTGGAGATCCTGCGAATTTTTTGGATGTGGGTGGCGGCACCGACGCAAAGAGGGTTCAGGCTGCATTCGAGATTATACTTTCGGATCCCAATGTCAAAGCCGTGCTAGTGAACATATTTGGCGGCATCGTCAGGTGTGATGTCATAGCCCAAGGCGTGGTGGAGGCCGTGGGTAAGGTGGGCATCAAGGTTCCGTTGGTGGTCCGCTTGCAAGGTACGAAGATGGAAGAGGGTAAGCAAATTCTCGAGGAATCTGGCCTTGACATAGTTCCGGCCGAGACCATGAAGGACGCGGCAGAAGCCGCGGTCGCCGCCGCTAGGAGGGCATCGTGAGTATCCTTGTGAATAAAGATACAAAGTTGCT
>CAYSLH010000071.1:0-18035 GCA_964431605.1 uncultured Myxococcales bacterium | reverse complement strand
TTGAAAAACGATGAACTTGGCACTACCCGCCATATAAATGTTCATATCCGCCATGGGATGTCCACAACCAGACTGGTTGACCTGCGTTGACCAATGCATGCAACCTATGCTAATTGCTTGATATCTGTTTTCGTGTCACTTAGTTTGCTCAACAGCGGGAGGAAATTTTATGAAAAAGTCGCTCTTACTGGTTTTCGTAAGTTGTTCCATGATCTTTGGTGGGTGCCTTGCTCCTGCGTTTTATGCCGACATCCGAGGTAATGAATATGCCAACCCCGGTGCCGTGACTTCTTCCGGAGGCAAGGTGCTCACTGGTTCTTCCTGTTGGAATTCATACGTTGGGATTGTTGCCTTGGGTGACGCCTCTGTCGCCTCGGCCATGAAGAATGCCGGAGTCGATCCAACCAAGCCAGTGAAAAATCTCATCGTCGATCACAAGGTGTATACGATTGGGCCTTTTTATATGGAGTATTGCACAGTAGTAACCGTAACCACCGAAGGTGGTGGTTCGAACTCGGTGACACCTGGGACATCGGAATCGGCAGCCGAGTCTTCCGATGGGGATAAATCGGGAAAGTCAGAGGGTGACTCTTTCGATTGGAAGTCGGATTGAGTGCTCGGGTATTTAGAGAACTAAATACCATCATTGTTGGTGGTGGCAAGGGATGTGAATCCATCCTGAGGATGGTCGAAGAAGATACCCTCGGTCGTTTCCAGATGAGGATACTGGGAGTTGCCGATATTGATCCCAATGCCACTGGATTACAATACGCCAGAGAGTTATCAATTCCATTCATCACCACTGATTATAGGGAACTTCTGGATTTAGAGAATCTCGATCTCATACTCGAGTTGACCGGGAAAGACAAAGTCCGTGATGAAATCGAGAAGATCCGTCCAAGGCATGTTCACCTCATAGACCATTTTGGCGCGCGGCTGTTCTTTGAACTTCACCAGGCTGAAGAGGCCGTAATACACCATCGTACCGAGATGCGAGAGAGGGAGGAGCAGGAAAGGCAGCGAATCTCACAGATTCTCAATTCCATTCCAGATGAAATACTCGTGGTAGACACAGACATGGTGGTAGTAGATGCAAACGATTCGTTCTTGGACAACAATCGGTTGACCATGGATCGCGTGCTTGGAAACAGATGCTATGAACTCGAACAGCCCATTCGTGGTGATTGCCAAGTGGCACTGGAAAACTGTCCCTTCTTCAAGGTGATGAAGTCGGCAAAGCCTGTATCTATGGTTCGGAAGCATTTCAACATGTATGGACAGCCGAGATTCGCAGCTATTGTCGGCGCTCCTATTCGTGACAGTGAAGGAAAAATCACCGGCATGATCGAGATGACGCGCGATATCACCGAGAGGATAAGCCTTGAACAAAAGCTGGCTGCTTCTGAAATCAGGCTGAAAAAATTCATGGAGTTGGCGCCCCTTGCCTGTGTGGTCAAAAACAGGGCGGGCCAGTATGTGGACGTGAACCCGGCGGCATGTACCTTGTTTGCCAAGAGCGAAGATGAAATATTGGGCAAGACTGATTACGAGGTCTTCCCGGCTCACGTGGCGGATGAGATGAGGCGGGGGGATTCCGATGTTTGGAAGAGGCTGGATTCTCTGTTCTTGGATTTGGGGATCGAGTATCAAGGCAGTCCGCTTTTTTTGTCCATGGTGAAGTTTCCCATCCTCGATTCCGATGGAGAGCCCCTTGGTCTTTGTTGCCTTGCCAAGGATGTAACCACAGAGACAATCGTCGATACCAAGCTGAAAGAGACACGTGAGTATTTACAGAACATTCTTGATAACTCCCCGGTAATAATCATAACAACAGACCTAGATGGGCACGTGGTATCTTTCAATCGTGGAGCACAGGAGTCCTTGGGGTATTCTCTTGATGAAGTCATTGGAAAACCTGCGGCCATGTTTTACGAAAACCCTGAAGACAGGCAGAGGTTGTTATCGAAAATAAAGGGGGGAAAGCCTCTCAGGGATTACTCCCAGGAACTTGTGAGAAAAGATGGATCCAGGATCCCTGTTTCGTTGACCCTTTCCCAACTCAGGGATTCGTCTGGCAAGGCCATCGGAACCGTTGGAATATGCAAAGATATATCTCAGCGCAAAATCTTGATGAGGCAGGTCCTTCAGTCAGAGCGTATGGCTGCAGTTGGAAGGCTCGCTTCTGGAGTCGCACACGAAATAAACAATCCCCTTGCAATCATCGCGGAGATAGCCGGTTATTTGTCTGACCTGGTGAGCATGGGGGAAAAGGGCAGCTTGACCCTGGAGAAGGAACTCAGGGAAGGACTCCCAAAAATATTGTCTCAGGTAAAACGAGGAAGGATGATCACTCAGCGTCTGTTGAAATTTGCTCGCAAGAGTGAGGCCAGAACAACCTCGGTTCATGTCAACGAATCCCTGGATGAGATACTTCCATTCCTTGAAAAGGAGGCTCGACTTGCGCAGGTTGCCATTCATCGCAACTACCAGGATGGGCTCCCTGAAGTTTGGGTGGAAGAAATGCAGTTTCAGGAAGTGTTTATTAATATTGTCACAAATGCCATACAGGCGCTTTCAGAACAGGGTGGGGGGAATGTGTGGCTGGAGACCAAACGGAAAAGTTCCAAGGTAATCGTTGTGGTTCGTGACGATGGCCCAGGAATCGATGAGTCTGTCAAGGAGAGGTTGTTCGATCCTTTCGTGTCGACCAAGCCAACCAGTTTGGGTACGGGCCTGGGACTGTCCATCTGTTACGGGATTGTCAAACGTTTCGATGGTGAAATCAGAGTCGACTCAGAGCCAGGTCGTGGCGCGACCTTCAGTGTTATTTTCCCAATACAAAAATGATGATGACATCTCAAAAAGCGCAGAGCCTTGCGGTAGACGAATGACCTGAGAGCCAATCGATCCATTGGATAAATTCGTCCAGATATTGGTGTGAAATTTGGGAGTCGGCATTTGAGCTTTCGATTTTTCTTGACTGAATATAGTAAATATATTATATCGAGACGAAAATAGTGAAAATGTAAAAACTAATGTAGAAGAGAGAAAATAAGATATAAAGAATAATATACTGAATATATGATACTGGATATAGCAAAAAAAGGACTTCTCGACGCTGCGGAGATCGCTCGCATAGAGGAGAACATGCCGACTGGTATTACGTCAGCCGAGGTCATCGACATTTTTCAGACAAGGGGAGTCAAGCTCTCTGAGGCAACTTTCAGAAAGTACATCCAGCTTGGCTTATTGCCTACATCCAAGCGTGTGGGTAGCAAGGGAAAGTACAGAGGTTCAAAAGGAGTTTATCCGGTCTCAATCGTCAGAAGAATCAATTTAATCAAACAGTTGATGCAAAACGGGCTTACTTTGGAAGAAATCCGGGACTCGTTCCTTTCCATTCAGAACGATTTGGAACTGTTAGATACTTCTTTTGAACGTCTATTTGGTCACATGGATGACAGATTGCAACTTCTAAAGAGCAAAGGATTAGAAATCAAAGGTTTTTTTGAAGAGCTGACTTCTTGCAGAGAAAAGACAAAATTACTTCATCGGAGATTAGAGAAACTCGGGAGTCGGCTGGCTGCTGCAGGGCCATTGTCGACCAATCGCGAGTAAGGAGGGACTTTATGGAAGAGCAAAAACCAGCAACACCAAGTGATGCCGAGCAGTCAAAACGTAAGGGACGGAGGCGTTCGAAAACCATTGCAAGAAAACAGATGTTGCGTGAAAGAAAGTTCTTGCAGGTGGATTCCCGCTTGTTGGATCTGGCCGAACAAATGCGTCCAAGAAGGCGGAGCGACTGTGCCAACTCAGAGAGACCTTGTCTGTTTGTTTCATGCAAGCATCATCTGTACCTCGATGTGAACCAGGAGACAGGCTCCATCAAGTTGAACTTTCCTGACAAGGAAGTTTGGGAGTTGGCCGAGACTTGTGCCCTGGACGTTGCGGAGCGCGGAGGCTTGACCTTGGAGGAGGTAGGAGAGATCCTCAACCTCACCAGGGAGCGTATTCGACAGGTAGAGGCTGCCGGTCTCCAAAAGCTTCTTGAGACCAGTGCTGATGATGAACTCAAGGATTTGCTTGCCTGAGTCGTCATTCAAAGAAGCCAAACTGTCGCTTGACGCAAACTGCACCAAGCGGATAATCTAAGCCATCTTGCGAGATGGTGGGTCGGTATACAGGTCAGAGGAAATTACCGTAGAATACTTCTGCTTGGTCAAACCCATACTGAGGCGAACCATGAACGTAGTTCGAAGATGCTTGGTTCATAGTTATGAGCCGCAGCGAATCGTTACAGTGGTAAAGGAGTTGGTCGCGCGAGACGCTGAGATAGTAGCTTCGTTCAAAACCGCCCAGGTGTTGCGTGACAATGGAGTTCCGGTGACAGATATTTCAACCTTTGCCTCTTACGAAACCGGGTTCGGAGAAAGCCTGGAGCTTTTGCACCCAAGAGTACAGGGCGGAGTTTTGGGGAGGTGGGATGATGCCGAGCAGAAAGAGGAACTTGAACGGTTAGGAATAAAAAGGATAGACCTTGTCTTGGTGGAGCTGCCGGAAGCCATTCATCTGCGGGATGAATCCATTATGGACGCAGGTTGTTTGGGGGCGGTTGCTCTTTTGAGATCTGCAGCCAGCAATCCTGAAATCGTCATTACATTGTGCGAACACAGTGACCTGGATGAAGTCCTCATGGCTTTGGATAAAAAAGAGGCCATTGGATATGATTTTCGTCATCGGCTTTCTATCAAGGCGTTGCAGGCTGTTGCAAGCTTTGATGCCGCGCTGGCATACACGGAATTAGAAGATGGAAAACCTCCACCTACCTGGTCCATTTTTGCCAAGAGAATTCCGGCTGTTCCCTTGTATCAGCACGGTGTTGCTGCGGGCCTGTATCGTATTTCAGGTACAGAGGATTTAGCTGAACTCAGATGTATTTCCGGGCCACCCCTGGATACAGGAGCGTTGAAAGATCTGGACTTGGCAGATGCCATACTGTCCAGGATTTCAGTCCCTTGCGTTACGATCATTCATCACGGTATACCCTGTGGTTTTTCTGTTGTTCAAACACAGGGTGCATCTGCCGCCTTTGAACTGGCTCGCTCCAGCGACCCCAGGGGCGCTTTCGGAGCCGTTGCAGGATTCAACCGGGAGTTGGATGGAGAATGTGCGAGATCTTTGTCCGAGGCCTATCTGAAGGCGGTGGTTGCTCCAGATTTCACACCGGAAGCTCGGGCTGAGTTGAGCACAAAGAGGATTACTGTTCTCAAGGCCGCCGGTGGGTCAAGCCCTTCTCCTTCTTTCAACTCCACCAGATTCGGCTTATCTATTACCTGGTCAAAGTCTAATCCGAGCTCTGTGGACTTGGATGACATGATCAGAACCGAAATACCTATTGACAATTCGCAGCGTAGGGCTTTGGAGATGGCATGGGCTATCGCAAGTGCTCTTGATGCCGTGGCTTTGGTCATTTGCGATGAACGACACTTGCTCTCTTGTGTGGCAGGACAAACCAGTTGGAGAGAGGCCCTCAGGCTTGCGTTGGTCAAACTACCAGCAAATATTGATGGTGCAGTAGCCGCAAGTGCCCAACCGATCCGCTTTGCCGACGAAATCATGACGCTTGCAAAAGCCAGAATACGTGCAATTAGGTGTGTGACTGGATCGCCGAGGCAATCGGAAGTATTGTCCATGGCTCAGCAGTTGGGTGTATCCTTGGAACTTGTGAAACCCTGACCCCAGGGAGTAATTTTGAAGATAGATTGTGAAAAATGTGGTGCTAAGTATTCCATAGATGGCGCGTTGCTGCAAGCCGGTGCTATAAAGGTCCAGTGCCCGGCATGTGGAGACATCAGGGTGGTGGAGGCATCTCAGGCTGAGACACCGGCACCCCCGCCTTTGCCTGAATCCAGCGCAGGTCAACCTGAAATCTTCAGCTCACCGAATCAACAGCCTCAAGACCCGTTCGATGCCCTGGATCTCGATGATCTAGGGTCTCCGTCAGTGCCGCCTCAACCTGCCCCTGTGCATGGACCGTTGAATGACCCTGTCTCCACAGAGGCTTCGGATCTTGAGGAGTTTTCTTCAAAAGATGAAGTACGTTGTACTAGATGTGGCGGACTGGTGCAAGGCCAAGTAGAGTCCGACGGCTTGTGTAGTCGTTGCAGAAGTCTGCTGACAATGTCCTCTGTTTCATCTGACGAAAACATATCTGAAGATCAACGAAATTGGAGGGTCCGCAAGCCTGATGGCATTATTCTCGGGCCTCTGACTCTATCCGAAGTCAAATTGAAGTTCGAGGAAGATGAGGTGACAGCCGCAGACCAGGTCGCACGTGGAGAAGGGGATTTCAAGCTGATATCGAGTTTCCCTGAGTTCTCGATTTTTTTTCGTAGATCGGATCCTGCACAACCGGTCTTTAGGCCCATGCCGCCATCTCATTTGTTTCGAAACATTTCGCTAGTCTTCATTGTTTTGTTGGCACTTGCTGGTGCCGGTGCCTATTTTTATTGGCCCCAGCTCTCGTCGCTATGGATGGAGGAGAGCCCCCTCAAGGGAGTGCTGGAAGAAGCCTTAGATAGCTTCTCTGCTGAGATTCCATCTCCTTCCGGGACCAGTTCCGAGGCGGTAAAAAAAGGGCTGTCGTTGATGTATCAGGATGACAGATTGAGTTACATGGAAGCGGACAGACAGTTCAAAAGCGCCTTGTTGCTGGACCCGTCCAATATGGATGCATTTTGGGGTTGGGTTCAGAACAGGGCCTTGATGGATTATTCGTCTGGTGATGTTACTGCTCGAAAAACCGGATTGGATCTCGTGGATTATGCGCTGGACAGATCCCCTGACAATCCCGACTTGATTAGGGCCAAGGGGTTTTTGCTTTGGAGTTTGGGGAGAATTGACGAGGCCAGGCAACTGGCTACCAAAGCAAGGTCCCTGAATGAAGATGACGCTGACACAATGCTCTTGTTGGGGGCAACTTACTTGGATAGCAGCACGGATATGGCAGTTGAGTTGCTAAAGAAGGCTCTGGAGAAAAAGTCGAACATGGCCATCGCTTATCGGTTGCTGGGCGAGGCCAAGATTAGAACAGGAAGATTTCATGAGGCCCTTGCTTTTTTCGATCAACGATTGGAGAAGGACCCGAGCCAGTTCGTATCTCTTGAGGCCAAGGCAAGGATTTATCTCAGCGTAGGAAAGTTCAAAAAGGCAAAAAAAATATTCGAGCAGATTCTCGTCAGTGAACCACACCGCCTAAAGGCTCTGTTGTCTCTTGCCAGGATAAAGTACCAGGTGGAAAAAAATATCAAAGGTGCCAAGAAATTGATTGATGGTTTTTTAGCCAATTCGTTCGATGGCCTTTCAGCCGTTGATAAGGCAAAATTGTTGGCTGACAAATCCATTGTGTTGAGATTGTCCGGGAGGTTCGACGAAGCAAAAAAGATCGCTCAACAGGCTTCTGACTTGGATCCCATCTGCATTCCTGCAAAATATGCCTTTGCTTGGTCACTTCTGCTTACCTCTGACGTGGGACATGCCATTGTTAAATTCAAAAGTCTCAGACCGCACATGCCTGATTCTGCAAGGATCCTGGTACTACTGGCCGAGAGTGCAGCAGAAGTTCCGAATTATGAATCCGCCATCAAAAGTTACAGACAGGCAGTCGAAATGGATCGTAACGATTTGGATGCATACCTTTCATTTGCGGTGCTGCATTTGTTCTTAGACAGCGTGAATTTATCTTATGCCAGGTTGCGCCAGGCAACGAAGACCGATCTTTTTTATAGCAAGAACCATATCGCCTTGACCCCGTATTATGATGGCAGGAGCACCTGGAAGCTTGTGTTGCCAAGGCTTGAGCAGGCCGTATCTACCAGGACTGATGATCCCCTGGCCTTATCCCTTGCTGGCGCCGTCTACTGGCGTTCCGGTAAGACAGACAAGGCGTCTTCATATCTGAAAAAAGCCTTGGCCATCGATGAAGAATGCTTTTCGGCCAATCTATTCATGGGGGCTTTGTTGCTGGATTCCGCAAATCCAAGGGCTGCATTGAAATACCTTGCCAGGGCACACAAAGAAGATTCCTTGAGCGTCACGGCTGGTGTCCTGTACTCATATGCTTTGATGCAGGGTGGTCATGCAAGCAAAGCGGTCAAGATAGCCAAGGCTATGGTAAAAATCGATCCCGGCAGTCTTTCTGCGAGGTTGTGCCTGGCCGAGTCATGGTTGGCCAGGGGAAAGAAGAAAAAAGGCCTGTCGAAGTTGCTCAGCGTTTACAAGGCCGATAGTACTAACACACGCGCAAAGGGATTGCTGTTCAATTTGGGATACTAACCAAGCTGATCTAGCTTTTTTGGGGAGGTTTCCACGATGCGAATTTTATTGGTAGGAAGCGGCGGGCGGGAGCACGCCCTGGCCTGGAAAATCGCGCAAAGCGATCTGGTGGACGAGCTTGTTTGTGTTCCTGGAAACGCAGGTATGGCCATGGAGCCGAAGACCCGTTGTGTCCCAATGGATGTGAATGACCAAGACGGCATGGTGGCTTTTGCTCGCCAAGAGAAAATGGACCTGGTGGTCGTCGGGCCTGAAGGACCCTTGTGCGCCGGTTTGGCTGACGAGATGCGTAAAAGTTCCATAGCTGTGATGGGGCCTGATGCTCCTGCAGCAAGACTCGAGGGAAGCAAGGTTTTCGCAAAACAACTGATGGAACATAAATCTGTTCCAACGGCCTCATTCCATGTTTTTCAGAACGCATCCGAAGCGACTACGTTTATCGACTCCAATCCGGCTCCTTGTGTAATAAAAGCAGATGGTCTCGCCGCTGGTAAAGGTGTAATTATCTGTTCGGGCCCTGATGAAGCCAGAGACGCTGTAAAAAAGATCATGGTCGACAAGGCCTTTGGCCCGGCCGGCGACAAGATTATCATAGAGGAACTTCTCGAAGGAGAAGAAGCGTCTTGTATAGCCTTGGTCGCAGGAAATGAAATACTCATGATGGCTTCCAGCCAGGACCACAAGCGGGCGTTGGACGGCGATAGGGGATTGAATACAGGTGGCATGGGTGCCTATTCTCCTGCCCCTGTTATGGATGAGCAAATCGAGGACCAAGTGGTAAACAAGATTTTTCGGCCTGTGGTAGAAGGATTGCGTGAGCAGGGGGTGGATTATCGTGGTGTGTTGTATGCCGGGCTCATGATCGGTCCTGATGGACCAAAGGTCTTGGAGTTCAATGTCAGGTTTGGTGACCCTGAGACCCAAGCTCTTATCCCAAGGATTTCTTCTGATTTGGTTCCGGCTCTGATGGCGGTGGCCCGGGGAGAAATGGAGGGAGTGGAACTAAATTGGGATAATAGGCCATCTGTGTGTGTTGTGATGGCTTCCCATGGCTATCCTGCAGCATACGAAAAGGGGAAGGTCATTGATGGGCTGGCAACGGCAGGAGCCATGGATGACGTTGTGGTGTTTCAAGCTGGAACGAAGAGGCTTGGCGATAAAATAGTGACCGATGGAGGCAGGGTTGTCGATGTTTGTTCATTGGGTGCCGACATTCACGATGCTGTTGACAAAGCATATAAAGCAGTCCACTCAATTTCTTTCGATGGATGTCACTTCAGGACCGACATAGCCCATAGAGCGCTTGCGAGGTTGAAATGAGCAAAAAAAGAGTTCTTATTCTCATGGGATCAGATTCAGACCTGCCGTCCATGAGGCGGGTTGCAGAGGCTTTGGACCTGATGGAAGTAGGGTACGATATGCATGTAGCTTCTGCGCATCGTTCTCCGGTTAGGGTTGCCGAGATGACCAAACAGTCAAGGTCGAAAGGATATGGTGTCATCGTAGCTGGAGCAGGAATGGCTGCTCATCTTGCTGGTGTAATAGCATCCCATACTACCTTACCGGTCATAGGAGTTCCCCTTGTATCCGGTTCATTGGCCGGTGCAGATGCTTTGTTTTCCACTATACAGATGCCTCCAGGCATTCCTGTGGCAACTGTTGGAATAGGCCCAGCGGGATGCTTCAATGCTGGGCTGTTGGCATGTGCGATTTTGGCAATAGCTGATGAAGAGTTGGCTAAACGGTTGGAAAAATATCGTTCTGATTTGGCGGAAAAGGTTGAACAAAAGGATCGTGAATTGCAAAAGCAGCTATCCTGAGATGCACTTCCTTGTGGCTCAATGGGTAGGCCCATTGGCCAAAACCGGAGTTGTTGGCCACCCATGATTGCCCATCGATACATTTTGGTGCAAATGATCAAGCCCTTGGTCGCAATACTTGTAGCCCTCAATGTATTGCTCCTGGTAGTCGAGTTGTTGAAAGTGGGGGAGATTACTTTTGCCGCCGGTTTGACCTTCGTTGACATGTGGCGGACTATTGTATTTTTTATTCCTGGCTTCATGATAATCACCGGGCCGATTACTATTTTGTTGGGTATTTTGATGGGCTTTGCCCGTATGTCGGAAGATGGTGAGTTGGTGGCTTTGTCCGCATGCGGATTCAGTCCGTGGAAACTTGCCGTTGTTCCCATGATGCTTGGGAGCATTTTCTGGGGTCTGACCTCTTATTCCGCCACCGTCTTGTCGCCAGCCTGCGCCCGACTCCTGGAAAAGAATTTTGCCGGCTTGGCCCAGAGACAGGTGGCTGCATCTCTCAAGGCCGGGGAGTTTTTTGAGGACATCCCACGTCTGGTCCTATTCCCCGCCCATTCGACATCAAAGCCCCACGTTTTTCGTGGATTTCTTTTGTACGATCACAGACCCGGACACGTGCGACATATGTTGGTCGCGTCAGAGGCCAGGATAGTTGCGGACAAAAACACTAACAGGTTGGATATGCATTTTTTCCGTGGACAGGTTCACGCCAGGGACAAAGCTCGGGGTCAATATTCGGTACTTGACTTTCAGCGTGCCCAGGTGGGTATCGACATCGAGAGGGTGGTAAAGGACAGGACCAGATTTTTACGTCCCTATGAGGCCATGACCATGGAACAACTGTCACTGGCTGTAAAGGGTGATACAAAGTTATCCAAAACCGATCGCCTGGATGCTGCCAGTGTGTTTTATCGGAGATTTTCTTTTCCGGCTTCGAGTCTGGTGTTTGCCTTGCTGGCAATAGTCATCGGACTTTCTGGAAAGCTGCAAAGCAGGCGTGGTACCTTGATTATTACCGGTTCGATAGTGGTGAGTTATTACTTGCTGGTACGGTTCATGGATGTGTTGGTACGTGCTGGTAGCATGAATCCTGCTCTTGCCGCCTGGGTTCCTAACATCGTTGTTTTTGTTGCTGCGTTCTGGATGATGGTTCGAAAAGGAAGGATTTTGTAAGGTGATCGCATACAGAATGATCGCGAGGTTATCCTTTCGAGCACTCTTGACGACGCTGAGCCTGGTAGTGCTTTTAGTCCTGTTGGCTGATTTTATTGAGTCAGCCGGAAAGTTGGATGACTCGTCGGGTTTTTGGAATGTTTTGTTGCTGTACTTGTGCAAGATCCCGTCTATAACTTATTTGGCTTTGCCCGTGGCTTTTGTGGTAGGTACATGCTTGGTGTTTGCCGCAATGGGTAGACATGGTGAACTGAGGGGCTTGGCTGCGTCCGGCTTGGCTCCCTTGGATTTGTTCAAGCCGGTTTTTGTGTCTGGATTAGGTCTGGCTGTTTTCGTCTTTTTGCTTGGAGAAATATTGGTTCCTCGAGCATATGATAAAATAGAACAACTCATGCAGCAGCATTTTGGAAGGATAGATTCCAGTTGGCGGTTTTTTACAAATCACCAGTGGACAAAAGGGGATTCAGGTCGCCTTATTAGGGTTGGGCACAAGAGCAAGGATGGAAGGAACCTTGATTATGTCATCTGCCTTACTATGGATAAAGATTTTCATATAATTCGCCGCTTGGATGCAAGGAGGGTCCAGCGACGTGAGCATGAATGGGTTGCCCAAAGGGTGGAGATTCGGCGGTTCCATGATTCAAAGCAACTGTCTTATGAGAAGAAAGCATCCACTGTCTTGAGATGGACAGAAAAACCTGAACGCTTTCGCGATTTCTCGGGACGACCTCAGCAAAAGAATATTATCCAGTTGTTGTCTACTATTTCCATGCTGAACACAAAGGGTATTGATTCTTCCGAGTATTCCCTCGAGTTACACAGGAGGTTTACCTATCCTTTCTTGGGAATCCTTTTGGTGTTTTTGCTTTTCCCTTGGCTTTCGGATCCATTGGTATCAAGATCCGCATCGGCTGCGGTCGTACAGGCCTCGTCGGTTGTCTTCGCTGGATACCTTGTGGTTGTTTTTTGTACCACAGCTGTCTCAGGAGGGCTGTTGTCTCCAGTGCTTGGAGCATGGCTTGCACCAGCGCTGTTTTTATTTGCAGGTGCTGCTGGTTGGATTTCTCAGCGTTCAAAGACTGCTGACAGGGGTATAGTGTGATAAATTTTTCAAAAGATAAAAAAGTTTATTTGTACCGTTTGAGTTCGTTTTCTTTATTGTTGCTGGCCTGGTCTCTTCCCACGTCCCTATTCGGAATGCAACTGGGTATGGGTCTTTTAGCGCTCGTGATCATTGTTAAAATGTCTTTGAAAGATTTCTCTTCTTTATCAGCTTCTGTATTGGACAAGCCCATCATGTTTTGGCTCGCCACTGTGGCATTGTCTTTGCTGCTGGCTCCCAATCCCCCTACATCATTCGTAACCTCAACTTCATTCTGGGTTGTGGTTGCTTATTTTGGAGTATTTTTATTGATGCCTAATCCGTCCATTCTGCGCAGAGCCGTTTTGGGTATAATCTTCTTAGCCAGTGCTGTGGCATTGTTAGGTATATTCGAGAGCGCAACAGGGAAATTTCCGCTGGTACAATTCATACATTCTTCCACTCCTGATGTCCTCAGACCAGCCCCTGGCATACGCGGCTGGTTTGGGGCGGTGGGCCTGTTCCAGTCCCGTCTTACCTTTGCCCATGTGCTCTTGTTTCCGTTTTGTTGGTCTGTGGCGTTGATGATGGAAAAGCTTACTTTGAAGTGGAGAATGATCTTCGGACTTGCCGTGGTCATACTTTCACTAGGTATGGTTTTTAGCTGGACACGAGCAGCCCCGGTAGTGGCAGTGGTCGTTTGTATGTCCTTGGCTGTTGGTGGTCTTCGCAAGGGATATCTTAGACGAGTGGTTGTGGTGTCGTTGGTAGGACGTGTTGCACTGGCAGTTTTGCTCTCACCTGACGTTGAGAAACGACTGAAAAATTCATTTTCCGGGAAAAAGGATTGGGCAAGACTCGCCATCTGGCATTCCGCATTGGACCTGGGGGCTCAAAACCCCATGGCCGGAATAGGGTATGGAAATTTCCAGCGAGATGTGGTTCCTTTCATCTCACAACGGACCAAGCAGGTACGGGCAAAGAAATTCAAGGGGACCATCGCGTGGGCTCACAACAATATACTGACTTTTTTCGCAGAAGCTGGCGCATTGGGGGTAGTGGCCTTTTGCTGGATTTTTTTTGCATACTTTATGAAGACAGTGCGGTTGTTGAATATGGCGAAAAACCATGTGTGGATCAGGGGGTTTCTAAGAGGCGCCATGGCATCGGTGGCGGCATTTTTATTGGTGGGCTTGTTCCATGATACTTTTTTTGACGGGGAGGTGATCATTACCCTTTGGTTTACCATGGGTGCTTCATTGGCCACAGAGAGGTTCTTGCCTCGAAACTCATCTGAAAATGCGATTCTATCGAAAGAGAGCATCCCATGATTGCAACAATTGTCATGGATGCTTGCCTGGCGGTTTTGCTTCTGGGAGTCGGTTCGGGTATGACGACTGTGGACCCAAGGTTCGCTGCTGTGTCTGGTGTGTTGGCCCTGCTGTCGTTAGGGTGGCCTGAAAACATGGAACACCAGGATGGTAGGTTGCTACCTGGCGATTTGCTAATGTCATTTTCGGTTATCATATTGTTGGGCAATACAAGGCTTGACCCAATGGTCGGTTTTACGGGTTGGTGGCCCATGATAGTTGCATTTGTGGCGTTGCTTTCCGGGCTATTTCTATCTGTCAAGGCGTGGCGTGACAAACTGTGGTTGCCACAACGTACCGTCATGATAGTTGTTGTTTTGTTATCTCTGTCAGCATTAGTTGTCGTGGCGACTTTGGCCTGGGCAGTGCTGAAGTTCAGGTCTGATTCCGGAATGTCTCCCGGGCGCATGGACTTTTTTTATCCGCTTTTATTCTGGGTGGGATTATGGTTTGGCCTGGATTCCAGGCTCAGGGTGAACAAATATCGGCTGAGGCCTGGACTGTTTGGTTGGATATTGGACAGTTGGCGAAAACTCGCGGTGTTGCTGGCTTCCGGAATCATCCTTTTTTCAGAAGTTGTTCCATGATGCGATGGGCTGCTTTGCCATCCCAGAGATCCGGACGTTTGCTTTTTGTGCTTGTGTCATCGAGCACTTGTTCGAGCGCCTCCACGAGTCCATCTCCCCTTGCCCCCACCAACTTGTTGGTGCCTTGCTCGAAGGTAATGGGTCGCTCGGTGTTATCTCTGAGAGTAAGGCATGGTATTTTGAGTACGGTGGTCTCCTCCTGGATACCCCCGGAATCTGTCAGTACCACCCTGGAATCCACCATGAGGGAAAGAAAATCCTGGTATCCAAGTGGGCCGGCCAGAATGAGGTTTTCCATTTTGTCCATGGTTTGCCAAAAACCGCCTTGCTCCAGCCTTGCCCTTGTCCTAGGGTGGACGGGAAAATAGATGGGTATTGTCTTTTGAACCAAATCCAGTTTTTTCACCAACGATGCCAGGTCTCCGGTTGCGTCCACATTTGAAGGTCTGTGAAGAGTCAGCAGCGCATAGTTTTTGGGTGAGAGGCCCAGTTTTTTAGCTGTTGCCCTTTTTTTCGCAGTGGGTAAAAATCTTTCGAGCGTATCGATCATCACATTTCCCACGAGGTAAATTTTGTCTTCACCATGGCCTTCTTTGCGAAGGTTTTCCAATCCAGCCGGCTCGGATACGAAAAGAAGATCACAGATCGCGTCGGTAACCATTCGGTTGATCTCTTCCGGCATGGCTCGATCAAATGATCGAAGACCAGCTTCAATATGGGCAGTTGGTATGTGCAGTTTCACGGCCGCAAGGGCCCCTGCCACTGTGGAATTGACATCCCCCACCACAAGTACCCAATCTGGACGTTCCTGGGCAAAAACCTCCTCAAGACGCACAAGACAACGAGCAGTTACCTGACCATGGGTGCCTGATCCCACACCCAGATGCTTGTGGGGAACGGGAAGCCTCAACTCGTCGAAAAATATCTGGCTCATTTCTTTGTCATAGTGTTGACCTGTATGGATGAGCCTGACTTCCACACCTCTGTCTGAAGCAGCCCAGCATAGTGGGGCCGCTTTCATGAAATTGGGACGTGCACCTGCAACCACGTGTATGAGCATGGGCCTCTCCTGTTATGACCGCGCTATGCTAGGTTGGCTGCGGTTTGGTGTCAATACCAGAACCAAATAGGATTTTAACTTAGCCGATTCGTGACACATTCGGGGCCTTTCGACCCGTATGATGCAGACTCTTTGGAGTTGCGCAATTCCAGATCGTGTCAAAGAGTTGTCTGAGAGTGATACCATGGTGTATTTGTTGTGTTCGAGAGGTGACCATGAACAGATTTCTGGACCCTTCCATAGACGGACTGTTGGCGAGGAACGGGGTCCCTGCCGGAAAACTTTCCGAGCGTATAGAATGGCTAGAATCCAGGTTGAAAGAGCGCTCTTCGGTGCTCGAATCCTTAGTGGAAAGCGAAGAGTTCTTGCTGGGAGACGCATTGCTGGGTCTTGTCTCTCGGAGGAAGCTTCCTCGTGTGCCTGAGCCAGTGGCCAAGAACCTCATGGACGAGGACAAGGTAAGGTTGCTTTTGTTGAAAATCGAAGAACTCGAACGATTGATCCACAAGGTGCGAGGAGGATTGAGGATTTCAGTGGGCCGACATATCAACAGCCTGATTCGAAATCCATGGCGGATTGACGTAGCCATGAATACATGCATGGAGCTATCTGCCGCCTTGGTCCGCAGGTTTATAGATGAATTGGAAAAAGGTATTAGGAGCTTTTCAATAACATCTTTTGCTGGAATCAATGGACCACCGGACCGTTGGCTGTGCGATGAACCGGCACGCAGGATTTTGTTGTATGCTCAGGTCAATCCCAATCTCATAGATGGAGCAACCACTTGGCTCGCTTCCATTGCAAATACATTGGTTATGGACCCTGAAGTTCGTTTGACGGTGTTGTTGAGCGCAGAACTCAGGCGTGTGCAAATGCTTGGTCAACTGCTTCATCATCCTCAGATACTATGGTTACAGCCTTTGGGGACAGAAGGGGTGCTCTCACCCATGCGGGCCATGGCGGTCTTGTGGAAGCTGGATAGAATATGCAAACAGGATGTCGTAATACTCAGGGGGCCTGGTCCCGTGGCGGGCTTTCACATTCTGGAGGCCGCAAGCCTGGTGCCGAGCATGGCATCCAGGACTTATGGATACCTTGTGGACCCGGCATGTTGGCGCTCTAAGTGGCTGAGCTATAGGTTGGCATGGGTTAGAAAAAGGCTTGCGGGGCTTGTGTTACAGACTCCTGAAGCAAAGACATTTGTGCAGGAACTTTTGAAAAATCGAGCTAGTGATTCCCTTTTCGTACTGCCACCTATGATCCCGGAGGTGGTCTCTTCGCCCCATGTGCTAAAATCCCATCGTCCTCCACGTCTCGTTTATGCCGGTAAGTTTTCACCTCCTTACATGGTGTTGGAAATGATCATGGCGTTGGATGAGATCAGAAAGAGGTTTCCAGGTGCAGAGTTTCACGTTGTGGGTGACAAATTCCATAATCGTCCTCGACAACACCAGTTCGAGAAAAGACTGAGGGAAGCATTGGACAGACCCGGAGTGGTGTGGCACGGAGGGTGTAGCCGTCAGAAAACCCGAGAGATTATTTCCGGGTGTGATGTGGCATTGTCTTGGCGAGATCACACATTTGACCGAAGCATGGAGATGGCTACAAAAGTATTGGAGTATGCAGGGCAGGGACTCGCAGTCATCATGAACCCTACCGATATGCATCGACGGTTGTTTGGTGATGACTATCCGGGATTTGTGAATGATCAATCCGAATATGTTCCAAAGGTGTGTTCGTTGTTGCAGGATGTCGGGTTGTATGAACAAGCTGCCAGACGAGCTCTTGAAGTGGCTTCCGGCTTTACCTTTAGAGAGGCGGCAAAAGCATTACAAGAGGTGATATTTCAAAGCGACCAAACATCTAGGTGAGAATCACCAGCGTGCGTCGTGTTCTTCACAGACGCCAGGCAAGTCTACGATCCATACGTCTTTACCCCTACGGTCGGTTATTCGACCGGAAAATGTCCCGACTGGTTGAAGGTAGCGTGTGGACACAGGGCCAAAATCACGATCTTCTGTGCGAGAACCTTCCGGGGTGAATGTCAGTTCCAATCTGTTGTTGGTATCCACGATGGTCCATGGTGCATCCGGGCCGGATGTGTCCCTGTGAAATATTACCCTGCCGATTGGGATCATGTCTTTGCCCAGCCATATGACGTTTTCCAGGTTATCGTTGAATCCCGCGGTAAGATTGAGACCGATGTTTTTCTTTCGTCTAAGCAATCCGCCTGCGCAGGCCCACATCCATGAAGTTGCCGTATCCAGAAATCCGTGGCTGAAATCAATGAGGCCAAAACAACCCTGTCCAATTTCGTAATGGTCGTCTCCAACGATCATCCTACCTGTTGTGGGCATAGCGACTTGTTTTACCGTTACGTTGACCGAGCCCTTTCCTTTTATGGGACAAATGGATGTCAAAGGGCGTGGGGCGCCAATGTTCGAGTCGGACGCATTTAGTTCAGCTGCTATGTCAAGGATGCCAGACCCGGTGGACAGTCGGACCCTGAGTTCGTATCTGCCAAGTCTGCTCGGCTTTAGTATGGAAGCCCTGAACCCAGGAATCCTGAAATATGACTCGGCCCCGTCTCCTGGAATCTCGTTGAGCTTGGCGGCA
>CAYSLH010000070.1:0-18103 GCA_964431605.1 uncultured Myxococcales bacterium | reverse complement strand
TCCCTGAACTTGCTCCCCGCTGTGAACGAGTTTTACCATTGCCTTGGGCGTAAAGCACAGTTGAGACAATGACCATGGTGACAGGAAGAGCTTTTTTGGCAACTTGTCGTAATCAATTTCTGTTTGAATCTCCCTGATCTCGTCCGTAAGTGCTATCAACTCCTCGATTGGACATGCTGATACGAGCGGCATGTTCGTCTCAATATCAGGATATGGTTGCTCGATGAACCTTTGGCCCAGGACCAGTCTCACTTGTGGGTTGGTGGGCAACAGCTTCAATAGGGGCTTGGACTCGGATCGGAGATCGATTTCCAAATCGAGCGTGGCTTGCTTGGATTTGTCCATAAACGGCATCATGGCAACCAATCCCGCAAGGGGAAGATTCACTAGTGGCATGAGATCGGGAAAATACAAGGTAGCCATCTTCTTGCGGAGTGCAAATACGGCACTTTCCTTTTTTGGAAAATACTTTGCAGCACGTGTCCTGTCCATGGGCCTGCGGCAAAGGAGACACTCGGTGAGGTACCCGGTGGCAACGGATAAAGCTTTGTCCTCTGTGATTTCAGTCTCTTTTCTGAAAAAAAGCAATCTACTGGTCGTGACACAAAGTATTCCGCGTTCAGGTTTGCCTATGGGCTCTCCGTAGTTTTTTGGAACGAAATCTGCGAGTCGGATATCCAGAAGTTGTTCGTCATCCGGCAGATTCACTATCATGTCCCAGCCTGCCACCTGTTGAAGGTGCATGGCCAGATCCATGAGTTTTGCTCTGTCATATTGTGTGGAACGTAAATAAGTCACGAAAAACTCCGTCAATGGTTCGAACCAGAGCTTACCAATGCCAATGCTTTGGTTGCAGCTGCAACTACAGTGGCCTCACTATCATGGGTTGCCTTTTTTAGCGCATCTAAGGCGCTCGATGCTTCAGGACCTATTTTTCCTATTGCAAAGGCAGCCAATTGTCTGAATTTTGGTGAAGGGTCTGAAAGACAAGCAATCAGTCCATCCAGTGCTTTGATGCCGTATGTTCCCATGTGTCCAAGTGCCAACAAAGCGGAAAGACGCACTCTGAAAGATTTTTCTTTCAGTAGTGATCCCAGCTTGGGTACTGCGGCTTTGGCTGATGCGCCCATGTTGCCAATGGCTCTTGCTGCGGCGGATCTTATGCTTTCGTGGGGTGAGTCCAGAGCTTCTATAAGTGATTCTACGGCATCATCAGAAGCACATTTCATCATGGAAAGAGCTCTCATGGCCTCCATGGGGCTTGTCCCGGGAGCAGCGGAAAGGATTTTAGCGGTATCTTCCATGTGATCAGTACAGTCTTCTCCCAGGCTTACGAGTCCTGCATGTGCCCATGCCCGGACAGCCAGACTTGAATCGTCAAGGGCTCTTTCCAGATATTCTTTGCTGTCTTGAATTTTCATCAGGGCCAGGGCCTGGGCTCCTGAAAGGCGTAGTTGAGGATTGTTGCACGTTAGCACTTTCAGAATCCTTGGTAGGGCCGCAGAGCCCTTCTCTCCGAACTTGCCCAGAATTTCGACAGCCTTTTGCCTCACGCCAGAGCTGGGGTCAGACAGAAAAACAGCTACCTTTGGAGCGCTGGATGGGCCTGCCATGCTAAGTTGTTCGATCTGAGCCCTTCCTATCCTGTCCGACTGTCCTCCATAGAGGCTTTCGCCTGTTGAAGAGCTATTGACAGTATACTTCGAGTCGCCAATCCTGGAAGACCAGTCTTTAGGTGTATTTTTTTGTACTGTCTTGGTGTTTTGTTTTTGTCCGGTTTTTTCGTGAGATTTAAACATCGAGCATCCACTTGCCGAAACAAGCGCCACTATAAACAAGGCTGTTTTCCACGTGTCCATGATCATCTCCTGCCAGTATGCAGCAACTATAGCTTAACATTCAGCTGAAGTGAAAATGTGTCCACCGTGCCCCCAAACTTGGCGTTCTGTGGCGGCTCCAGTATAGAGTCTGTTATCTCGTCTTGCAAGTACCAGTAATGATAATATGTGATCGATGCGGTCCAATGTTCGTCGAAGATGTACCTGGCGCCCATGGAAAATCCTGTGATGTCAGCCGTGGGAGAGTCCAGGCTCCTGGTGTTTTTTGGAGAAGGGGATGTGTCATAGGTCCAACCAGCCATGAGTTCGAGGGGTATCGAATCTGGTACGGGTCTCACCAGAGTGCCGAGGGATACGGTCCAGGATTCTTTGTAATTTTTCGGAGTGACCAGCGGATTTTCAACTGCCGGCTGACCCCCTATGCTCAGGTCGATGTCATGGTACATATATTGATTTTTAAATGTATTGTAGAACCACCAGCGAAAATCCGCTGCAACGTCGAGTTGCCTTATAATCGTCCATCTCACTCCCAGACCCAATCCTGCAGGGACTTTCATCTTCGTGGTTTGATGATAATCACCCACCAGTCCTTGTCCCCCTGTGAGAGCCAAAAGCACCGGGTCCTCTTCTGTTACACCTTCGGGAAGAGAAAATTTGAGTGTTCCTTCCAGGTCTGCATCCACGGGACCAAGGAACACAAATCCAAAGTTCAGCCCTTCGATAGGTTCTGCCGCCAGGCCGATGTTCCAGAAGGGTTTGTAGTCTTCTCCTAGGAGTCGTAGTACATAATCGGATGTCTCGTCCCCATAGAGGTGAACATTCTGCCACCTGCTACCTTCCATTCGTATGTACATCACACCGATGCTGGCTCCCACCGAAAGCCAATCAGCCCAGCCGGGCAATCGATATCCCGCACTCAAGGATGCCATGCCGGCTATGAAATATGCCTCTGTTGCAAAGTATCTCGTTGGAGCGTCTTGAGGCATGAAAGCACCGATAAAGTCGGGAACATATACAGACAGAGCCACTACCGGGCCCTCGTCGAATCCGAAGTCGGTGGACGTGGCAAACATGGGCATAGCCCCGAAGTATTTCGTGGGCTTATAGGTTCCTTCGAAGTAACCATCATCATCCACCGGAGTATCGATGAAATCTTCACTGCCGTATTTTCCTTCACCTGCCGGCCAGGCTTTCAATCGTACGGAGATATCGAGGAAGGAAAGCCCGGTGGAAGCATGGAATCTGGTTCCCCGCAAACTAGCTATGGTGGCAGGGTTGTGATAAACACCGCTAAGATCGTCCGGTTTGGCGATGGAACACATCATTCCGGTCTTGTCAGCACCCAATTCTATTATGGTGAATCCCCCGGCCTGTAGCTTGGGAGTCGCAAGAATCATGGCCGTACTTAGAATCAATGATGGGAAGATATTCTTTCTCGCAGACATTGAAACCCTCCCTGTTCTAAAAGGCGATGCTGTAGACGAAACTTGCCTTCGGATAGCGAAGAACCCTGGTTGTTATTTCTTTTTGGTGCACCAGGCCGGAAAGCTCTCCAGTGGTGTATGAAGTGATGAGTTTGTCGGCCGCTTTTTTGTCTCCGGTGGCCTTGATGTGTCCAACCTTTTTCATCAGCTTCTCTACTGCGGGAAAGAACTTATCGAAATCGACGTGGAAGCAGCCTTTATCCTTTCCATTTGCTGCTAATTGGTTCGCCTTGAATTCGATGGCACCCTCTGAACTGAGAAAGCCTATCTGGATAGCTGCCAGCTGGCTGTATGGTTTTGGATGTCCCTGGGCGTCGGTCATTCCCCGTGAGATATGTCCAAAGCACCAGGCAATGGAATGGAGCCAAACTTGTTTTGCTTCCTGTTCGGTCAGCAAGCCGTGGTCGAGCAGGGTTTTTATGAAAAACAATGCTCCGGTTTGAGCCTTGAGTTCTTCCAGAATGCTCGCTGTGGCTCCCCCGAAAATATCACCAGGGCGTTTGTCGTGTATTTTGTAGTCCGAGTATGGCCCAAAGTTGTGAGTAGCCTCATGTAAAATTATATCGAGCAGTCCGAGGCGCTTGTCATCTGTATAGTTGTCCATGTTTTTTGCAGAAAACAAAGATTCGGCTTTGGCATGTTGGATGTCCATTGAATCACGATCTGTATAAAGAGTTGACATGACGACGGTCCGACCTCTTCCTTCTTTCGCCACAGGTCCCCAGTTGGGAAGGCTTTGACCAACGGTGGCGCCCGATGCATGACGCGAATCTCCGGCATTTATGAGGATCTCTATGAAATCCGGCATGTGGACATTTACCTTACGAGCCTTGTAGTCAGGGCCGATGAGAGAAGCGAGTTTGTCCTCCATCTCCTGTCGAAGAGGAGAAAGGCGTTTTTGCCAGTAGATGCCATCTTTATCGATTCTGGCAAAAGAGACATGAAATCCCGCCTTCCTGTTGCACGGTTCGTAGTAGACTTCATCTGGGCCGATTCTTAGGTACCATTTGCTGTTGGAGCCGTTCATGGCTGCCCACGCTTCGTCGGCAAGCTCCCATTCGTTTGTCTCAAATGACTTTGCCGCTGCAAGAAGGTATTTTTTGAAGGGGCCTTCTCCCTTGGTTATTACGCCAGCCGTTGCTCGAAGTTCGGATGCGATTTTTTTTACCTGTTCAGCATAAGCGATATTGTACCCTTGTGCTATGAATCCCTTGCCGCCAGGAGCGTGTTTTACCACGGTAAACGGATCCATGAGTTTTTTTGCATTCGGTTCATGAGACAGTTGTTCACAAAAATTTGGATTCTGTTGAATGTCGAGTGGATACAATCCTGAACGTTTTTTCACAAAGGACGGGCATGCGTTGCAGAACGGGTCATCCTCTGAACCAGGAGCCTGGCACCAAGGCGATTGATTCCTTCTGAATACTGCCAGCGAGAGGTAATCGCTGGGCGGGACGCATTTTCTAAGTGCGAATGATCCCAACTGCATGGAATACAGTTCTTCAATCAATGCGGCAGCATTGGTGATGTGTCTGACGATGGCCTTGTCCTGTTCGCTTGCTTTGGATAGATCAGCGTAGACGAGGGTCGGTCTACTCTGGGCCAGTTCCCTGGCAAGTGCCTCATGGCGCCGTCTCTGTTTCATCTCATATATGGCTTCGCGGAACTTATTGGTGGGTCCAGAGTCGTTGATCCAGTCCCGGATAGATTTACCTGTTCCCAATACCGCAAGTTCAGCCCGGTCCAATACTCCCTTGTTGGAAATGTCTTCGGACCAAAACAAGGGTATGTCCAGTTCCACGGCCAGGGAGTTGAACTCCGAGCGAGAGAGGGCCGGGCCTGAAGGGTGAGCAACGATATTGTCCTGGATGGGCGGGCTTGGACTTTTCGTGATGCATGGTCTTGGCGCTGCGCATCCTACCAACAGTAAAGTTGCAAGGCTATGGAGGAAGGAATTTTTCATAGAGCAGATCTCCCGTGATTGAAATTGCTGTTTCGCCAACTACGTTCAAGACCCCATTCGAGATCTGAGTTGAGTCATACTTTTACAATACAGTTCAAATTCGTTCATCTGTGTTTACCATATGATTTCAAATTTGGCGATGATTGACTTGTGGGTTCATGCGGCCTACATTGCACGTCATGAAACGAATACTTCTTATGCATGTTGTGCTGGTCATCGTAGGTGCCTTCGTCTCTTTTGCAGGTTGTGCCACCGGAGTGACTTCTCCTGGTCCTGAAGGTGAGTATGCCAATGGAGTTCAGTCACGGGACTTGAAGTTTGCCAGGCAGGTACGTGCCGCGAGGAAGCTTACCAAGAGTGGACATTTTTCCGAAGCGTTCGAAGCTTTTGAAAACCTCATTGAAAGGCGTCCAAGGGATCTATCCGCTCATCGTGGTTTGGTGGAAGCTTCATATTTCAACGGACGCTTGCACGAGGAGCAGGAGTACTATTCGTCCATGAGCAAGTCTGGTTCCATGCGTGGCATCGGATTCTATGGTCTAGCTCTGGTGGCGGTTGCCCAAGGTCCGGGCCATATGAAAGCAGCATTGGAATATTTTAAAAAAGCCGCACAGATGATGCCCCATGAAGCAGATGTACCATACCGAATTGGGCTGGTATTGATGATGAATGGGGAGAATAAAAAGGCCTTGGGCTTTTTGACAAAAGCCTTGAGCATGGATCCCGATTTCATCTCGGTTCGTATCGCATTGGGAAAATGTTTGTCCGAGTTGGGAGAAACAAAACGTGCAATCGAGACCATGAGGCCTATCGTGGGTCGTGAATTGACACCGGAACAGGCGAAAAAAGCACTGGCAGTGGCCGAGATGATCTTCAATCCTCAGCGGGATCTTCCGGTGGAACTCAGCGCAGAGATCAACAAGGTGCTGGACCTCATGTCAAACGATGCAATTCAGCCTGCCTTGACGCAGATTGACAGTCTGGCCAAGAGGTTTCCCGATGTGGCCATGGTGTTTTCTCTTCGTGGTCTTTTGCATTCCAGGATGGAAAACGACGCAGAATCCATAGTTGCCTTCGAACATGCCTTGAGCCTGAAGCCAAACGACCCTTTTTCTCTCGTCGGACTGGGAGACGTATACATGAGCTTACAAAAATGGGAAAAGGCAAGACGGTATTACGAACAGGCACTGGGGGTAAATCCCCTGGACTTGGATGCTTACGAGAGACTTGGCTCCATGGCCCTGAAACTCGGGGATATGGACCGAGCAGCCCATGCATACGAGATGTTGATGTTGTTGCAACCGGACAGCATTGACGCAAAGCATCAGTACGCTGAAGTTTTATTTCGTGCGGGACGTCTCGATGAGGCCATAGGCCTGTATAAGTCAATCTTGTCCATGGATAAGGATAATCTCATAGCGCTCATTCGTCTGGCAAAGACCCATTTGACCATTGGAAAGATAAAGCCGGAGACCATGTCTGTTCACAAGAAAGAGGCAAAAAAGCTTCTTGAAAAAGCGAAGGATTTGGCACCAGAAAACGAAGCAGTCAAGGAAATGCTGAGTTCACTGAACGATTGATGCGTGCTGCTATCTACCCAGCGTTCGGGCGTAGAAAACTAAAACTAACTGTCACGGGTGTTGCTGTTTAGCCGTCGTAGTACCAGGGACATTACAACTAAAATCGTAAGGGTGAGAAAATACCCAGCTGTTTGGGGTGAGGGTTGGGCTATGGACGAGCAACCCGCACCGCCTGCAGCGTTGAGCCTTGCTGTCGCTTCTTTCTCCGAAGCCGCCAGTACCAGTGAGGGGTGAGCGGATGCGATAAACGCATCCATTCGGCACCTTGCTTGCAGCCTTTGACCCCTGTGGCCCACGCCGACCAGGGTCCTGGTGTACAGACCATGTCCTGCATCCAGCGTGTCTGATGTGAACTTGCATCCTGCACAATCTATTCTTGCATTGAGACCAGGACCCATGTTTTCGCCATCAGCCTTCCTTGGTATGAACGATACTGTGGCAGACTGTTCAGGGTCGAGTACCAGCCAAAACCTGGATATGCCACAGAGGCTTTTCTGTGGATCCATTTGTGAATTTCCCCCGTTGATCCCGAGGTCGAAAAATCGTGTGATTTGAAGCTTCCCAAAGCCCCAGCCGTCATTGAACAGACCGGTGCCAGTCCAATCATCCGATTCTCCGGATACCAACACCATGTCGTGTAGTTGCTTTCCTGTGATACTTTTTCCGAACTTCTCAAAGGCCAACGCACATAGTCCTGCCACGAAGGGTGCAGCCATGGACGTTCCGCTCGACAAGGCATGAATTCCATCCGGCATTACCTTGCGCATGGTGCCACTGGAATAAAAAATCGAGCCGGTCTTCCTGTAATCAGCCTGGGCTGACATGCTGGATGCTACGATCTGACCCGGAGCCACGACCTCTGGTTTCAATCGTCCATCTGTTGTCGGGCCTTTGGCGCTGAAGGATGACAGTTGCCCGACCTGCGTGTCTGTAAGGCTCCTGCGTTTTCCATCAGCGCTGGTCCAGGATGTCCTACTTACCATGGAACCTACAGCGATTACTCCTTTTGCGGTGGCGGGCGGTCCAACCGTCTCATCGTGGTCCAGGTGGTTGGTAAACCTGGGACCGGGCCATCCACCGAGATCCCATTCTCCTATCCAACCATCCAAACGCGATGCGTCCCCGGTAAATTCAAAGGTCCAATGACCGGTAGCCAATTCGGAACCTGATTCTCCAGTCAGAGTTATGGTCATGTTGTGTAGGCCGTTGAGTACAGACGAGGTCTGTTGTTGCGCTACACTGATCAATCCATCCGGAGACCACGAGGCGGTTGTCCATCGATGTTCCTTGGGCCCAATGGTGTCGGACTTCCATCCAGAAGGTGAAGATATGACCAAATCCAGACTGGAACCTTTCCACCAAAAATCCAGCACTACCCGTGCAGGCCTGGATGGAGTTGGCCTCTGGGTGGTGGCGAGAAACAATCCCACGTTTACAGGCAAACCGTCATGGCGAATGGCTGTGCGAATATGAATGGCCTGTTGGCCCTCGTTGCCAGCCGCAACCGTTACCGCACATGGTAAGGTCGTGCTTTTGGTCATTTGCTCCAGTGCCGTCTCGATGGGATCTGTACCATCGTGTGCACCCATTTGGTTTCCAAGACTGAGATTTATGACCATAGGTTTGTTTTCGAGTCTTGCGACCTCCAGACAAAATGCCAAGGCTTGAAGTATACGGTCCTGGGAGAAACCGACTGCTTCGGCATCTATGGCTTTGACTATTACCAACTTGGCACCAGGCGCTATACCCGTGTAAACTTCATCGTCTCCTGCAGCTATTCCGGCAACGTGGGTTCCATGTCCCATGGTGTCCAGGCCAGCGCCTACGGCTGGACCCATGCCTGTATCCAACACCTGTTGTATTTCCTTCGACGAAAAAACAGCTCCCTGCCCAACGTATTCAAGCTGCTGGTATACCCCCTGAGGCGGAATGCTGAGATCCAGGAGCCATGCAACCCTGGTGTTGCCAAGATCGTCGATGAAATCCGGATGTGTCCAGTCCAGACCCGTATCTATAATTGCTATCAACACACTTTGGCCATCCAGACCCAGGTCCTGGTGAACCATCCTGGCGCCGGTCATTTCACCGGCCACATCCAGTCTTGGTTTGTAGGTGTGGGGAATCTCGGCCGATACCAGGTTGGGATCGTTTAGCACCTTTTTTATTGAGGACCACGGTGTTTTTTTAGTGCAGATCCTGCCAATGCAAATCCCTGCTTCTTTCGGCGGCTGGGAGTTCCAGGTAGTTATTAACGATAAAAAAGGTTCTGGGTTTGGTGCAGAGAGTTTCTCTAAGAGGCTTGGCGTAGCTTTGGCGTTGGGGTGATTTGCAAATGTTGTCTGCCCGGCAGCCCAGACAGAGCATATCACCAATGTCAGTGCAGAAAGAGCCATCGTTCGCATACGGGCATTTTATTGCTGAAGTGTCTATTTTGCCAGTGTTGGATGGATGACACGCCATAGGGGGTTTTAAGAAGATGGATTCGGGCCGAGGAATACTGAAAATCAGTCGAAATCAGAACCTATACCTATGGATATTCTGAGACTCTTGGGCTCGCTTTCAGCGTAGTTGGCATTATTGGGATAAACATCGACATAGACCCTGTCGTCGTTCACTTCATATTGGCCCACGATATCATTGAGACCATAGGCAACCCTGAAGAAACTGTTCCATGGGATATAGCCGAACATGTAGGCCTTTAGCTTCAGCGAAAACCCTACATCGAACAGCATGTAGTTGCCGTTCTTGGATGCTATGTCCACAAACGGGATTTCCCTGCGGACCGTTCCTCGCTTGATATCAGGATCCCAGTAACTCTCAGGATTGCGTTGGATGTTTCCATAAACATCCCTATTGAATTCTCCAGTATAACCCCAGAGATTGCCCGCCGTTCCGAAGACTTCCCCCCAGACTGCGGCGAAGTAAAACGGTCCGAATTTTCGGTCGATATGCCTGTATATAGGGAACCTGTATGCGAGGCTCATGATTAGCATGGTCTCGCCACCCAGGGAAAAATCTTCATATCCTGCGAATTCATTGGTTGTGGACTGGGTCGGTACATACCTCAACGGATGGAGGGAGCCAGCGAAGAACTCATCCCACCTGTGGACGTTGCGATTTTGCCATCCTCCACGCAAGTGAAGTTCGATGGTATGCTTTCCTTCTTTGTTCCACCAAAAAACGGGAATGGCCTCGGTGTATCCGAGGCTTAGTTCATGATAAGTATAATCGTCAGAGTGATCGCCTGGAGGGTTTCGTCTGCCCAGCCATTCCACGTCCGCGAACTCTTTCTGAGGTAGACCCGTGCGTGTAAACAGATACTCGAAAGAAATTCGCCGACCCCTTGGGTTGATGTCAGCTTCTGTTCCCCATGGCATGATGGTGTTGTATTCCAAGCCAAGGGAGTAGGAGTTGTTGGTCAGAAAAGCGTCGTTCTTGGTGTCTGTCCTGCTCTGAGAGGTATAATACCTGTAAAGGTAGCTGAAATTTGCCTCCAGGAACGGGCCGAAATCGTAGCTGATTCCGGCCATACCGAAATCCACCGACTGGCGATACTTGTAGCTTAGAGGATTGTCGAAATGGGGTTCCGTTCTCGTGTTGACGAGTTCCGATGTTCCGAACCCCTGGGCAAAATCACCAGCAAAGTCTACGTGTACCCAGCCCAGCATGAACTGCGGGTACCACATGTTGTTGACATAGAACAACCTGTAATCCGACGTCTCACCCAAAAGCACCTGACCAAAAGCCATGTGCTTTCCCAATACGTCCTGTGCCGAGACCTGAGCTCCCACATTGATACCACGCCGTTCATAAATAAACAGGGGAATCCCGTCAAATGGTAACCAATTAGAAGGGTTGAAGGCGCTATAAGAGGTGCTTTTTTCCCGAATTTCCGGCAAGGCCTCCTCGTATGCCAGGTTGCGAGCTATTTCTTCCTGTGTGACGTCGTAATGGGCATCGACAACCTTGTTGTAAAGGTCTTGCTTTTTCAATCCGTAGATTTTCAGACCATAAGAAGTAAAGTAGGAGAAAATCAAATCGCCGTTTTCAGTAACCATGGGAGTAAAAACTCCGTTGATCACGTTAGTCAGCTGCTTGACTTCTTTCGTCTCGAGATCAAGCGAGTAGGCATTGAAGATACCTGTTCGATCCGACGAGTAGACGATATGTTTTCCATCCGGCGTAAAACGGCTGTCACGATCTTCTGCCTTGTCCCAGGTTATGGGATGAAGGTCTGTTCCGTCGGCATTGATCATCCAGACATCCTGTTGATGGTTTCTAAACAGGTCGAAGACTATTTTGCTACCATCGGGGCTCCATGAGGGTTGACCAAGCTGAGTGCCATCATGTTTTTTGAACAGCCACTTGATGCATTTTTCGCGATGTTGTCCGTCAATGACACATTTGCCGTCCATGCTAACTTCCCGCGCGTTGGAAGGGAAAAGTCCCAACCAATTCTGGCCGTCTTCGATATGTATGAAGGCTATGGTCTGACCATCTGGCGAGTATGCTGGAAGTATGGCCCTCAGGCGGTGTGTGAGCTTTTGAACTTCTTCGGTCTTGATGTCATATTCGAACAGGTCGAACCTGTAGTACAAGTCGAAGTTTACGCATGGCAAAGAAGTGTCTGCACAATATTGCGATGAGAAAATGACCTTTTTACTGTCAGGGCTGATGTTGTATCCGTTGAAAACTGATGCGTATTTAACCACCTTGGTGGCTTCTCCGATCTCCTGCCCTCTGGCACTGGAGAAATACTCACCTGTAAAAAGGGGCCATTGGTCGGTCTTGACCGGAATGAGATTCACACCACGGCGTCCCGCAAAAGCGAACCACTTACCATCCGGGGATTGACGGGGGATCATGTTCCAGGTGCCCCCTCCTTTTTCGTAATAAGCTTTGCGTTGACGTTTGTCCCAATATTGTACCTTTGGCTTGTCTCGCTTCTTGTCAGCCTTTACAAAGGCTTGTGCAAGCTTGGCGTCTGAGGGCATCTGTTTGCCCTCGAAAAACTGTTTGGCCAACTCCAGCTCTTTCCAGTATTCCGTGACCTCGTCGGCATCCTGTGCATCCAGGTTTTCTTCCAACTCCTCGTGGGCGACCCTGTATGCTTCCAGTTGGCTCTTGAGCATGTCGATGTATTTTTTCCCAGCTTCCTTGAGCGTCTCGTCATCAATCTTTTCCAGGTCGCTTTCCCTGGTCTCGATAAGGGCTTGGGCTTCTTTTTCGTCAAAGGGAAATCCTTTGGCAAGCTTGGGCTCTCCCTTGAGGACTTTGACCTTGCCGCCGGGAAGCTTCTCCGTTATTTCCAACTCCTCGTTTTGGGAAGTGATGAGGAGTTGCCCCCCCAGATGTTCGTCTTTTTCTATGGGCTCGATCTGGCGTCTGTAGCGTTCTTTCATCCATTTCATGTAATCGTTATAAAGCTGGTGACCTTCCACTCCCAGTACATCCTCTATATTTTTTTCCCAGACCAGATGCCCTTGCTTGGAATTGTTCAGGGCCAACTGCGCGTAAGTCTCCTTGCCGTATTTTTCCATGGTATACAGGCCCATGGAGTAGCCTTGCTGGTAACCCTTTTCCCTGTCGAATCCTGTCTCCTTGTTTCCAGGCGTGAACATCTCTTCGAACGACAAGGTGTTGTCCTCGAGAACCGCAGCTCGCAGGTGCATATCCCGCGACGTACTCCACCAATTGAAGCCAGCCATGTGACAACCATATTCGGCAACACCTTCCGTCCACCAATAAGGTGTTGCAAAACCTATAAATGCCCTGGCCCCAAAATCCACGTTGTGGACGCCGTCTTCTATCAGACCCGAAGCGAACAGAATCATGGATGATTCGGACTTCCAGTCATTGGCTTTCAGGGAGATGATATGCGTAAACTCGTGCGCGAATACATCAGGTATCCATTCCTGGCGTCCGCGTAAGACATAGTAAAGAGGGGTTGCCCAAACCGTCACCCAGTCGGAACCATAAACCGCAAAACCGTTGGCGTTTTCCTCCATGTCCCTGATGACGATTTGCACCTTTTCCTTCAGGGGGTAGTCGAACAAGGCCGTTACCTTCGGGTAGGCGATCTCCGCATACTTCGCCATCATCCTCGCGGTCCACTCCACTTCCGGGTAGTAGTGGATTCTGAAGTGCTCTGTCTCGATGGTCAGCCAATGCACGTCTGGATAATTGTCGTAGCTACCCCTCCAAAATTTGGCATCTGCCACCGTGGGGCTTACCAAAAAGCCTATCAGCGCCAACGTGGCCAGTACATTCCGAAACGCGCTATATCTCATGATTCCTCCGAGGATCACCGTTTGCTATCGGGTGTTTTCGGACTACCATCTAACCAAGGTCTGGGCGCCAACTTCACCTATTACGACACCCATTTGCGTTCCGAGGGTTTGCATGGGCATGAAGTTGTCGATGGTCGAGTTGTTGCCATCCTTATTGGTTACGTAGATGCTGTTTTTGCCTGCCAGATGAATTTGTGCAAACAGAACCACATCCAGCCATTGCACCGGCCTGATGATTATCCTTGGTGTTATGGTAAACAGGTACCCTGCACTGGAGACCTGCTGGCCGGTAGGAGAGAGTGTATCCCACTGTTTGTACTCAGCACCGTTGAAAAGAAGAAACTCTTCACTATGCTCTCCGGTCTCAGGGTCTGTCCATCTGACCGTCTCTGCGCGAAATTCCGGGATGGCAAGGGAAGATGCCATCCTGTAGGTGTAGCGTGCGTTTACCTGGACAGAGACATATTCGATGCCTCCGACGATATCGACTTCTGCATGAATTTCGTCACCCAGGTCCAGCCAGGCGTTGGTGATGGAAGTGTTGCGATCCAGGATGTATTGTACTGGCCCTGGAAGTCTGATGTTGTAACCTGCGCTCCAGCCCAAAGAGAGATACTTCCACAATTGCCATCGTCCTATGTAAGCAAGTTCCACATCGGTTGTGCCGGTACCGGTAATGTTCAGGTTGTTTTTACCCACGATTTCGCTGCCTGTGGGTAGCTTCCATCTGAGAGAAGCTCCCATGGAGATAGTGGGGTTATTTCTACGGAAAAACTGATAGATTATACCAGTCTCAGCATCTCCCAGTTTGCCATCGGCACTTTTGGCACGGGTGGTATCCAGTTGGTTACTCCAGACGATGGGCATTTTACCCCATAAGGTCCAGTTTTCCGTAAAGCCAAAGCGGTAGAACAGATCCCAAGTGGTAACCTCGTATTTTGCCGGTGCCGTGTCTAAGTTACCATTGGAGTTGAAAAACATGTCGCTATGCAGATAGCGGAACCCCGTCCCCATTTCCAGGACGGCCTTTCCCAGGCTGACGCCTTTTTCAGCTTCCAGCCATGGCTCTTTTTGCCAGGATGTGTGTTGTTCGAATGCGACTCCGAACGCATCAGCGGGTGATAGCGCCAAGCTAAGCAACAGGAATAACGGAAGGTATTTCATCATCTCAATTCCTCTCGGGCTCAGGTGGGCCAAGCCAATGTATGCACCGGGAAAAAATCAGATTTTCAAGGTAGTGTCAAGGCTTGATTCAGTGCTGAAAGTGCGCCTGAAGAGTTCGAATGATATTGATATTGCGATGAATTTCCGTGTCCGTCAGGTATAACTTGACCCTAGCCATTCGTGGGATATCATTCATCGCAAGTTTGTATGAATCCCGGAGTTCGATTGAAGCTGATATTTTCATTCCTGGAGGAGATAGGAAATTTTGTCTCCTTGTCTGTTGCGGCCGTGGTCGGCTGTTTCAGACCCCCTTTCAGATTCTGGCTGATTTTACAACAGATGGAGTTCATCGGTACAGGCTCACTACCCATCATTATCCTTACAAGCGCGTTTACAGGTGCGGTTTTTGCACTGCAAAGCGTTTATGCCTTCAGCATGTTCGGTATGGAAAGCCTGGTGGGATCCACGGTTATGTTGGCCATGACCAGAGAAATATCTCCTGTTTTTACTGCCCTCATGATAACTGGGCGGGCGTGTTCAGCCATGGCCACCGAGATCGGAACCATGAGGGTGACGGAGCAAATCGATGCTTTGAAGTCCATGGCTGTGGACCCTGTAAGATATCTTTTCGTACCGAGGTTTTTAGCTGCCATCGTGGTTTTTCCTGCCCTTACCATGGTATTCAATCTGGTCTCGGTGGCAGGATCTTACCTGGTGGGTGTAAAGATGTGGGGTATAGACCCTGGTATTTTCGTTCAGAAGATCCAGTTGTACGTACAACCACACGATATAGTCTCAGGTCTAGTCAAGGCGGTGGTTTTCGGCGGATTTGTTACCCTGATGGCCTGCTCCAACGGTTATAGAGCCGAGGGTGGGGCGAGGGGTGTGGGTATGGCTACCACCAGGGCTGTTGTCGTCGGTTCTGTAAGTATAATGATCCTGGATTATTTCCTGACGGTCCTCATGTTCGAACTCTGATGAAATTTGCTTTTATTCAGGTCTCAGTCTTGTTCTCCGGTCTTGTCGGAATTTTCATGGGAGAGCGTGGAGTTCAGTGCGTGGTCTGAGTCGGCCAATTGCTTGTCAGCCTCGGCCTTTCGTCTCCAGGATGCCCGACTCACGAAAATATAGTAAAGGACACAGAACACCAAAAGTAATGGAATCGCCACTATTTGAATTATTGTCTGCATGTTTAGGCCTTTGTGCGAAAACTCCTTGTGTGCACTAGAATCTTGCCGTTCAGAGGTTGCTCTGGTATGAGTGTTCCAAGGATAACCTCGTTTTATTTTATGGATACCTGCTGCGTGATTATTGTTGAGCTTGGAGTAGTTCGTGTCAAGGCATATCGGGAAAAGAAGTGAATCGCACAGACTTTCAGATATCGATGCAGTAGTCTTGGCCGGCACAGGTGGGTCCGCTCCATTTGAAACGGAGTCCGGTAAAATTCACAAACCATATCTTGAATTCGCAGGTGAGCCTCTGGTGTTGCATGTTGTAAAAGCCGTGATGGGTTCCAGAAGGGTAAGGAGGGTATATGTGGTGGGCGACGTTTCCGATCTCACGCAAGCCCTCGCACCTGTCGGCTTCAATGACATGGGAAACAAACTGAAGATAGTCGGCCAGATGGGAAACCTGGTGCAGAACTGCCTTGGTACATTTTTTGACCATATCATGGTGGATCGTGCGTTACCTCAAGCCAGGGGAATATGGAACGATGCCGCGGCAGTGACACGATTTGTGCAAGAGAATCCTTCTGTTCGAACCACGGGGGTGTTGGTTGTCACTTCGGATCTTCCGTTTCTTGCAGTTCAGGACGTGGACTCTTTTCTGGAAAAGATTCCACCTGGCAGCTCACTGTGCGCAGGTTTGTGCGACCACCTGGAATTGGTCAAAATGCAGGAGGTGTTGGGAAACGAGACGGTTCTGGACAGATGGAAGTTGGGAGCCATACCCATTCGCTCCAGACAGGTTAGGTGGAATAACCTCTGGTTCGTCAGGCCCCTGATGGCTCATCCTGGTTTGTATAACCTTTTGCAGGATGTTTACTCCCATCGATATCTTCTGAACTCCGACGGTAAGGTCAGGTGGCAAAACTGGTGGGCAATCATTCGCGCAGTGGCAAATTATGGATTCAGGGTTCGTGGAGTAGCAAAGTTTGCAAGGGGATTTTTTAACCTTGCAGGCATGATGTTGGCAAGTGGGCTGGCTCGTTGGGCACACAAGGCCGGGGCTTTTTTTGCCTGGCCATTCAGGACGGTTTTGGGGAAGAGGGACCTGGAGTTCGTCGCTTCATTGGTTCTGGGGGTGAAAACTGATTTGCTCATAGGCGGCAAGGTTGCGCCAGCAGTGGATATCGATGTGCCGGAAAGTTATATGGCTCTCGCTTGCCATGGTGAGGAAAACTACAGGAGGGTCTTGCGTTATCTGGGACGGGATTTGTCGGCAGATGGAGATGGGTCAAGGGCGCAAAGACTCGGGTTGAAAATCATCGCCGGTGGTAAAAACTGATCAGAAACAACAATGACAACAAAATGAACAAAGGATTGCTTTGGTTGGCAGAGCTAGAGCAGTTGCAGCCCGTAGTGTTTTTTTGATCACCTGAGACTCTGGCTAGGATATTGAAAGCGCCTTTTGCCGTCACGGTAATGCCTGCCGCGGTGGATACGGTCAAATCCTTGTGACCCAGTGTGGCTGTTGGGCTGACATCTATGGTTGCAACAATCTGGCGGGGCTTTTCGGCATCGAAAGAGACCCCTGATACGCTGACTCCGTCTCCTGATATTTCGATGGAGGTATCTTCGGCAAAAGGAATGTCAGTGCCAGAGATTGTGATGGTCAAGCCTGTTATTCCTTGGAAAGCCGAGGCCGGTACGATGGAGTCTATGGATGGATTTTCGATATCTATGAGATCTTCTCCAATGGCTACCTCTGTAGCTGTAACGGCTTTTACGTCTCTGGGATCACCTTTGGCTGTTTTCGAAATTAGCAAGGTGGCTGTCAGGTGGTTTGCGTCTGTCACCGAGATGCTTTCCACCTCGATTCCATCAGATGGATCGAACACCAAACGGGTTGCGTCTTGTGCAAACTGGCCATCAGTGGCACTGAAGGCGACTTCGTGGCTTTGACCTGCTTCGATGTTAGATGGGGCGGCGCTGTCAAGGACGCTCGGTTCGGTGATGGTAAACGCTTGTGGCAGTGTTACGCGTTCGTGTGGGTTGATGCAAATTCCTCCGCTGCATCCTACCTCGATGGAAATGTCACGTACGTCTTGTGTCGCCGAGTCTCCGATTACCATTGTAGCCGTCAGGTGGGTGGAGTCTGCAGCATCACCCGCAGATGCCATGACCGATGAACCGGATACCAGGACCTGGATCGCGGGATCGTCGAAATGGGTGTTTTGACCGACCAAGGAGATCTCCAGACCCGGGTGTCCTCTGTCTCCGTGGTCCGGAGATACGGAAAGCAGGAGGGTGTTTGGTCCTTGTAACACCGAAAAAGCACCGGAAAAAGAATATCTCTGTCCCGAGACTGTGATAACAAGCGTGTGTTGACCTATGGTGGCATCTTGTGAGATCTGGACGTTGTTCAACAACAGGGTGTCATCTGCAGGAGAGGAAAAGGACTCGATTTGGATACCATCGCCCAAGTCTACCTGGGTGGTGGATCCATAACCACCATTTCCACCGATTATGGTCACAGTGGGAATTACATCACCTTGGGTCCCCTCTGATGGTGTAATTTCAAGGCTCTGCTGTTCGACGGTGAAAAGATCCTGTCCTTTTGC
>CAYSLH010000069.1:3809-18273 GCA_964431605.1 uncultured Myxococcales bacterium | reverse complement strand
GGCACCTGTAAAGCACACCTGTAAAGCACTTGTAAAGGCACCTGTAAAGGGCACCTACTGAAGAATGTAACAGGAATTTTGAGGTTCAACGAGCCAACAACTGGGAGACTTTTTCCAAAAACGATTCTTTTTCGATGGGCTTGCTCAAATAGCCTTCAGGGGGTGGAACCTTGGTCCTGGTGGAGATAAACTTTTCAAAATCCACGGATACACCAGTAATGATGATAACAGGCGTGTTTTTCAGTTCATCATGTTGCTTGACATCCCTGTAAAACCTGACGCCGCTTTTCTCGGGCATGGTGATGTCGAGAGTAATGAGATCGGGATGTAAGGATTGGACTTTGTTCCAGCCGTCTTGGCCATTTTTTGCTGTCTCGACCCTGTATCCATTGTCTTCCAACAAGGTGGCAAGATATGTAACCACGTCAGGTTCGTCATCAATTACGAGAATTGTCTTTGTCTCATCAGTCATGGCGTTTCCCTCTGATATAAATGTATTCTCTAATCTTCTCGCAAAACCTGCGCGAGATATGCAACAACATGAAACATCGCCTTGGATATCATAAAATGAAACAAAAATGAAATGAATTACTTTGGATTGTTGCTTTCGTCCTCGGGATCCACCAACACCCCCTGTACTACTTCGGGGCTTACCTCCACCGTTCTCTCAGTGCCTACTGGCCGGATGGCCGGGTTGTCAGGTACCTGTCGGATTGCGGGATTGGGTTTGTTTTCCTGGGGGTTGGGTTGGCCGCTAGTGGCAATCGCTGGTTTGACAACAACGGATTCACTCTTGCTTGATTTACCCTGGTCCAGCCCTAGGGGTGCGAAGTGCTTTTGAAGCAAAGGAGGCAACTGTTGTATTTTTTCTAGCAAGGCGCTCTTGCGTACGAAAAACACCTCTCGTTTGCCTTCCTGTTCACCTGTTTGAGTGAGGCTGAGTTCCCCCGGTACCAGGGAATGACGATCCAGTTCCTGGACGATGGGGACAAGGTAACTTATAAGACGATGGATTACATCGCTAAACAGCCCTTCCTGGATGACGTCCTTGTTCTCCAGGTGAATGGCCTTCAGCGATGTCCTGGCATCATATAGTGACCTGAGCGATTCTTCCAAAGAAGTCCAGAAGCTCAATAAGAGATCTTTTTGTTCAGGTTGAAAAAGAGTGGCTGCAACAGGTTGCATCTGTCCCTTGTTGTCAATCCAGAATACTTTCATGCCTCCATTGGCAACCCTGTGGATTTGGACTACCACGTGGCCTTGCCCACTTTTTAGGTTGAGTCGATACTCGCCAATTTCCGGTTTTTCCTCAACCCTGACCACACTGGCGTCGTCTATACGGACCAGGTCGGGGACCGGTTCCTTTTTTCTCCATGCTTTTTTGGTACCGATGGGAATTTCCTGTTTTCCTGCAATTAAGTCAGAAAAACGTTTTGGCGAAGAGAAAAAGTCGACAGCGTTTGAGTTCAGGGTATAGCTACAGCTAATTCCCGCAGCGTCTACAAGTTCACAATATGCCTGGTAGGCGGAATTATCCAATTCGCAAACTAAAGAACGAGACTGGATTTTCAAACCGCTGTCCATGAAAAACCTTCGCATGGTCTCGAAGGTTGCACCTGCCAACTGACTGGCTCGGGCCTGTAAGGCAACTATTTTCTCTTCCGCCCGTGCCTTGAGCCTGCTTTTTCCATCGTTGGTTTGCTGTTGAAGAGTGGATGTCACTGCTTGTCCTATATCCACCACTGCATCTCCGGCAGGCCGATTGGAAAAACTGGTCTGAATGGTTTTTTGCAAGCTTTGGTGAAATTGTTCGATGTCTCGCAGAGCTTGGGCCAGCCGGGTCTTTTCCTGTTCGATGGCTTGCCGGACCCTGATGGCTTCACCCTGGAGTTTGAGCGATTCTACGCCCATCTCGATGACGTTCTGCAAGAGGGTCAGGACATCTTCTTGGTACGGCGCTTCTGTAAGGTCCCCGAATAAGTATCGCATGAAAAAAACATACCCACAGGTTTGGCAAATCGTCAATGCGTTTTTTTTGTTTCTTCTGGGCTCTTCGATTCTGTTTCAAAGCCTTGTGTCGATTTATGATTTAAGCACAATCACGAACAATGCCAGTAACGCGGCCAGGGTGCACCAGACGCCAACCTTGAATGTCCATGGACTGTATCGCATTCGTACGACGCTGGTACCCTTTTTTACCGCCACCGCTCTCATGATGTAGTTCGCCCTAAGCAGGTCTGTGGTCTGTCCGTTTACTTTGGCATGCCACCCGGGAAAGTATTGGTCACTTACAACAAGGTATCCATCCTCACAAGCAGATACCCGGAAGGTGATATGATTTGCGTCTTCGTCCAGAAGCCTGACATCTGATTCACACTCCGTGTTACTCATGGCGTGTCCACTCTCTAAAAAAACGGTCTTTCTGGCTGGTTCGTCCGGGTCTCGTAACTTTGCCAATGCTTTCTCCGGTGTGACAATCACCGAGCGTTGTACTACCCAGGCCCTGGGCATGGCGGTCTTGGAACTCCACATGCCCGGATATCCTGCTGGATGGGTTATCGGGGTTAGATGATCAAAAGGTGCCTCGCCTCTTCTTACGTAGTAATTCGTACCAACCATGTCGTAAACGGCCCTGAGACGACCTTTCATGGCATCGTGAAACCTGGCCGGAATGGGAGCACCGTAGCCATCCACGCCGTGTACTTCCAATTCGGAGTTTCTTCTTGGCACCATCACTTCCAGGCTCTGTTCGATATTGTACCTCTTGTCCAGTGTCATACATGATCTGGTCCTTGCGCATGTATCCTGTATCACCACGCTGACCCTACCAGAAAAGTCATCACCCAGGTACTTTGCATAGGTGGAGTCGGGCTGAAGAGTCTTGGCAGGAAGCCAGTATTCGTTCGACAGCACGAAGTGCGCAGCCATGAGTTCGAACACCACCAATGCACCCACGGCCCATTGCAAGTGATCAGAATGTTCTTGTGGTCTAATCAAAAGCAGCACTAAGCCCAAAAGAGACAAAAACGCGCTAATCCACATGGCGCCGGATTTGGCTCCTTGCCTCATGGGAAGAAAATATGCGCTCAGTATTGCGGCGCCACTAATGATAGCGATGGTTCCTATGACCAGAGCCATGCGCTTTTTCAATGATTGATCTAGCATGCTTTTTGCCAACAGATCCAACCCTGCCCCTGCTCCAATGGCCACACAAAAACCCGTGGCCGCGAGGTATTTCGATGGATAGCGAAACAAGTTGAAGGGGGGGAGGTTTAACAAAAATTTTGATGGCCACAGGTGTGCTCCCATGGACAACAAGGCAAACAGCAGTCCTGAGATGGTGAGTATCTTTAAAATCAGGTCTTTTTTCTTCATCAACATGGACACCAGCCAAAGAGCCACCACCAAGGTCCCTAGGAATACTGTTGGAACAAAATTTTGCTCTCCGCCTGAATAGGATGGTTTTGGGAGATCCGCGCCAAACCACCCAAGGGAGAGAATGGAAATTCCCGGTGTGGACCATTGAAATCTTTCTACAGCACTCGATGCATGAACCGCCTGTAAGGCGAATTCCGAAGCAGGCAGTAATACCACAGCACCCAACAGGGCGCTCCACGCAACGCTTGTAGAGAAAATCACTAAGGCTTTTTTCTTCGCCTCGGAAGTGAGCACAAGAGATAAACTCAGTATTCCTTGCCAAATAAGGGTCTCTGGAGATCCTGCCAAAAGGCTCATGGTGAAAAATACCACAAGCTTTGCGCAGGATTTTGCCGATGGAGTAGCCGCCAACTCAATGGATGCCAGCATGATAAACCCGGTCCAAGCCATGGCGCTTGATAAGTTCTGTTGGATACCCAGGTGAACCATCATTGGACCGATGGCAAAGGCTCCGGCGGAAAGTACAGCAGCAGGTAAGGATGTTCTTAGGCGTTTCATGAACAGGTAGGTTCCGACGGCGGCCAAGGCTGAATTGAAGACCTGCTCCGCGGTAGTTGCCCAGACAGGGCCGGTGGTAATAGCGGCCAGGAGATGGACTGGATAGAGAGCACGTGAATACATGGTGGCTAGGAATGGTTGCCCGAGCCGTTCGTATGGATTCCAAAGAGGAAAATGACCTAGGTGAATACATCTGAGGAGAAAATCCGTATCTGGAATGAAAAGCCTGTAAACATCGCGTCCAGCCAACACCTGGCCTGAAAATATCCACCTGTAGACAAATGCCAGACCAGCAAAAAGGAGAAACCAAAGGGCCAGCGATCGGATCATTTTACCTTTGAAATGAGACATTATTTACGAATACCCGAAAATCCGGATTTTTGCTAATATCCTTAAAGCTTGGATTGTTTTTCACGACTGCGTCCGTGCATGCCGCAATGTTTCGATGTCGACTGTTTCGATGTCGACTGGGAGGCATCAATGAACAGATTTATTCTTTTTTTCTTTGGTCTCGTGCTTTGCCTTGGAGTGGTCGCAGGTTGCGACGGTTCAGCCACAGGACCTGATTCTCTGTGTGTCGATGATCAGTGTGATGATTCCAATGAGTGCACCCTGGATTCGTGTGACCCGCAAAAAGGCTGTGTTTATGAGCCGGTGGATGTATCTAGCGAGTGTGACGACTCCAACCCTTGTACTTTGGATTCCTGCGACTCTGAAGTGGGATGTGTCCATGACGGAACTGGTGTTGTGGGTGAGTGTGATGATCACAACGCGTGTACCGTGTCTGACAGTTGCCAGGGAGATAAAGCCGGGACATGCGTGGGGCAGGAGTTGGGTGATGGAACATGCGATGACTCCAATCCATGTACGTTGGATTGGTGCGAACCTCAAACTGGCTGTGTACATGATGGCACAGGGGTGGATGTGGCTTGTGATGATGGAGATGCGTGTACGAGTGGAGACGTATGCCAGGCGGACGAAAATGGTACCTGTATGGGAGAGCAACTAGGACCAGAGTACTGCGATGACCAGGACCCTTGTACCATTGATATCTGTGATCCCCAGGCTGGATGCCTGCATGAAATAGACGAAGGTGGCTCGTGTGATGACGGGGATCCTTGCACTGGTCCGGATACCTGCCAGGCGGATGGCTCTTGTGAAGGTCTTGAACCTACCTCCTGTGACGATCACAACCCTTGTACGCAAGACAGCTGCGATCCCGATAGGGGCTGTGTACATGATGGCACGGGGATTACGGATGTGTGTGATGATCACAATGTGTGTACCGACAATGACACATGCCGCGGGGATTCGGCAGGTACCTGTGCAGGAGATTTCAGACCTTTGTCGGAATGTGATGACCATAATCCATGCACGGTTGATACCTGTCATCCTGCGCAAGGATGTGTACATGATGGCTCGGGTATATCCTCCGCTTGCGACGACGGAAATCCTTGTACGAGCGGTGACGTTTGTCAGGGGGACGAGGAGGGAACATGCATTGGTTTGTCCACCACGAACTGTGATGACTCCAACCCGTGTACAAACGATTCGTGTGATCCGGCCGTTGGGTGTGTAAATGACGGAACAGGGGTCGTATCGTCATGCGATGACGGCAGCGTTTGCACCGAAGATGATATGTGCCAAGGAGACGTCGCAGGAACATGCGCCGGTACGGACATCACAGAACAACTCTGTGATGACGGCAACGACTGCACCACCGACACTTGTCATCCCGTCAACGGGTGTAGAAACGAGTTGCAGGCCCTGCACGAGTGTTTTCCCACTTTCGATATCGATTATCCTCCCAGGGGTGCCACGATCCAGGGGTCTTACTCCGAGCCCACCGTGATGGTCACAGGTAAGGTTACAAGCGGTGCAGGAGATATCACCTCGTTTACCATCAACTCGGTGCAGGTTCCGTTGAACCCCGATGGTTCTTTCAGTCAACCGATCCAGGTCCATGTAGGGGGTAACGTACTAGTGTTCGAAGCAACGGACAGTTATGGATCCAGTCGAAAACGCGTCCAATCGTTTTTGTGGTCGACCCAGTACAAAAAACCGGTCATAAACGTTGCCGGTTCAGGCATGGCTGACCAGGGCATGGGAATTTGGCTCGGTCAGTCGATTTTAGACGACGGAGACCATTCGTTGCCCCCTGACGATTTCGCAACGATTTTCGAAATGGTGCTTGGAAACATGGACCTGGGCTCCCTGATAGACCCCAATACCCCCATAGCCCAACAGGGTGGATATGACATATACCTTACGTCCCTGTCCTACGATTCGGTCAGCACGTCCCTTGTATCCATAGACGGGGGAATGCACGTGGTGGCATCGTTGAACAGTATCAGCGGAGACCTGGTCTTCGATTGCCCTTGTGGTTTTCCCTGTACTTGTTGGTGGACAGGGGGTGATTCCACAGGTGGCCTATCCATGGATTCGTTGGTGGTAAATGCGGATATCTTGCTCTCGGTCAATCCGGATCACACGTTGCATGTGACGGTTGCAAATTCTTCTTCCACCATCAACAACCTGGATATTTGGTCCAATGACTGGTGGACCGATTTTCTCATAAGCATAGTAATGACGTTCATACAGGATCAACTGGTAGCCAGCCTGGAAGACGAGATAAATAGCCAGCTTACGGATCAACTGGCCCCAATGTTGGAAGACGCCCTTGGAGCATTGGCCATAAGCCAGACTTTCGATTTACCCAAACTGGATAACTCGGGAGATGTCATTACCGTCTTGCTAACGTCTGACTTCGACTTTACGGATTTTCATACTGGAGGTGGAGCCATTGGTTTGCGCACGGCCGGCTATACCATAAGGCAGACTCCGTATGATAATCTAGGCGTCGCTTTGCGTGTGATGTGCGGCCCGTCGGGACAGCACCTGGTCATACCAGGCGCATATCCATTCGAGTTGGTCCTTTCCGATGACATGCTGAACGAGCTTTTCTACGCAGCCTGGAACGGAGGACTCCTGGAGTTTCCAATCCCGCCTGAAATGCTGGGGGACCTGAGTTCTCTGGAGCAATACGGCATTACCAATTTGCAACTCGACCTGTCAGGGATGCTTGCCCCAACGGCTTGTGATTGCGGTGATGGCTCGTTTACGATTTTCATCGGGGACCTGAAGCTACATGCTTCCATGGATTTCGCCGGTAATCCGTTGGACATCATAGTATGGGCATCGGCCACCATGGGTATGGAGCTTACGTTGTCCAACGGTGAGATAGGAGTATCCATCACTCAGATAGACGGTCTGGAGACCGAGCTGGACGTGGTACAGGATGAGTTCATCGGGTTTGTGGATCTCATGGGTGACGGGTTCGAGCAGTTGATGCGGGATGCCCTGATGCAAGCTTTTGCCAATGGGCAGTTGGCGGCCATCCCCTTGCCCGAGATCGATCTTAGCAGTGCCGTCGGCCTGCCTCCTGGCTCGGCAGTCATAGCGTTGGACCCACAGGACTTGAGTCGGCAGGACGGCAACACTATCATAGGTGGAGACCTCCAATGAAAAAATCACAGATACTGAAACAGGCCGCCTTTCGTACGCCTTTTCGTATCCGGCGTCTGGTGCTGGGGACCTGGTTTTTATTCTGGCTACTCGCCTGCCAGACCAACTCGTGTAGTTGTGTTACTCCTGTCCAAACTCCCATGGACGAATCAGACATGGTTTTCGATGCGGTCCAGATGAGATTGACTCCGTCCGCGTTTGATTTCTTGGAGGCGAATCTTCCAAACCTGTTTGCTTCAGCCATGCAGGATGGATTGGAGTTCCAGGTGCCGCCAACGCATCAGGAGTTCGATGCGGGTTTATTTACCATGAGCCTGGATATTTGCCGGGATGGTTGCATCCTGACGGCAGACATTCAGCAGGCAACTCTTTCTAGAGTCGATCCGAACGTGTTGCACCTCGATGCACTTTTGGACCTTTCGGGGACTATTTACCTGGATGGAGATGTGGAATGCGATGTGCCAATACATATTCACCAAAAGCCCCTGGGCGCGGATGTGCATCTGCTCGTAAACGAGCGAGACCATCTTTTGTATTTTGGAGTTACGGGGTTGAACATCACCATGGATGACGATGACTACACCCTGGATTGCCATGGATTGCTGGGACCTATTATCGAAGCACTAAAAAGTGTAATCACTGGCATGATGAACGAGCAGGTTGGTTCCCAACTCGATGATGCCATATCAGGAATGCTCATGGATTCGGGCTGCCTGGCCTGCGATTTTTATACGGCGGGTTGTCCAGGGGATTCTAGCTGCGATGAGGATACCTCCAAGTGTTTGAGCGATGTGGATTCGCGTTGTCTGACAAATCCCTTGGGGATTGTGGGAAGCGTGAACATGGGCGATCTTCTGGCAGGAGCCATTCCTGGTTTGGACACCAACTTGGACATCATGCTGGCCGTGGGTCAAGAGCATGACGCAGCTTTGGACCCGGTGATTGTAGACGATGGGCTTGAACTTCGCATGATAGGTGGCGCCGGCGCCGGCGCAAGTCCCTGCGTCCCTGCTCCCACAGAGCAGGAGATACCTGCGACCGAACTGCCGGAAAGAATGTTTTTCAATGACACCAATACAGTGCCGGGCACTGATAAGGAGTTCATGATAGGAGTCGGTTTGTCTGAGACTTACCTGGACTGGGCGGTGTACAAGGCATATTTGTCAGGAGCTTTTTGTATCAGCCTGGATACTCAATCCACGCAGGGGCTTTTGTCTTCAGGTACGATGGGAGCACTTATGGGGTCTTTGAGCACCCTGACCGCCGGTGCAAATACACCTATGAAGTTACAGATCCGACCCCAGCATGTGCCGGACTTGCGCATCGGTGAGGGTACCTTTACCGTTGATTCAGAGGGAAACAAAGTCATTGACGATCCCCTGGTGACCCTATCCATGCCTCAGACTGCCATGGATTTTTATGCACTGGTTGATGAGCGATGGGTTCGACTGGTCACCCTGACACAGGATGTCTCCATATTGCTGGGCCTGGAGCTTCTCCCCGACAACAGGTTGCTTGCGGTGTTCGATGAAAACAGTATCGTTATCGGTGACGTTACGGCAACAAACTATGAACTGTTGGCAGAAGACCCTGCTGCCCTTTCAAACCTGGTGCCCACCTTGTTGGGACTTGCGTTGCCGATGCTGACCGATTCTCTTGGGGTGATAGACATTCCTCCGGTTCAGGGCTTTGACCTGGAGGTCATGGAGTTCAGGGGCGAAGTGCCGAAAGAAGATTCGGACGGAATGCAGTACCTGGCCCTATACGCCAATCTGAACATGGAGCAGGCAGGATTTTCAGTGAAGGTGACACCGGACATTCGCAATATTTTTCTCAAAACACCCTCTCGTCCATCTATGGACATTCATCAGCCTTTGGGACCTGAGTATCCAGAGCTGGAGTTGGATGTGGAATCCAGCATGGCAAGCGATGAAACGACCTGTAAAAAAACATCGGAGTATTCATGGAGGTTGGACCATGGTGCGTGGAGTATTTTCCAGCCAGGACCCATCCTACACGTCAGAAGCCCGGTCCTGGCCCTCGAGGGGACGCACACCATAGAGGTTCGTGCAAGGCTCGTGGGACGATATCGAACACTGTCTGATGAACCGGTTAGACGCACTTTCGTGGTAAAGCCTGGAATACATCAACAGGGACCAAGGAGCTTTGGCTCTGACGGAGCGAAAAACATCCGGTTGGATGACAACCGTCTAAGAGCTTTACCTGACGGGACCGGGAGGACGGACGAACGAGACATGTCCGGCTGTTCCACAACCGGTGGTTTTACCCTTGCGTGGACGTATCTCGTGATGTTGACCTTGTGGTTTTCAAAGGCTAAGAAAAAAAGCTGACCTTGGTAGATTTCGAGAGCTCTATCTGCGAAGCTCCACGAAAACGGTTTGAACCTTGTTCGCTACGATTCTTACCCTTACGCGTCTAGATAGGCCAAGGGCTTCGTTTCTAAGCTCCAGGGTGTGGCTTCCTGCCGGTAGCTTGATGTTCATCTGGGGGGTGGGGCCCATGCGTTTTCCGTTCCAGTAAACAACGGAAAAAGGTTCCGAGTTGATTTTCAATGTACCGGTGCCCCTCGCCTTGATTACCTTATGCGCAGTTTTTTTACGGTACCTTGGTTTACTCTTCTTCTGTCTGTTTTTCCGATCGGTATTGTTTAGTTTATTGTGTCGAGTGGAGTTTTTGGGTTCAGGCTTTTGAGTGGGTGGTACCAATGAAACCAGGTCCGGTTTAGGATGATCGGTCTTTGAGGCTTCGTTGGTTTTAACTTTGTCGGTTGTGGATGCATGAGTTTCGTTGTCAAAAGTTATTGGTTTTTCAGTTGCTGCAGGTGTGTGATTTGAATCCTTTTTGTCCGTTGCACTCTCGCCACTATGAGACACTATTGGCTGTGATCCATTCGATGGGGTTTTTGCCGATTGTAAGGCCACTGGCTTATGGAGATCGTCAACTGGTTTTTCACCCAACTGATTCCAGATGAACACGCCGACGAGACCAACCACTACCATGACCATGAGAAACAAAAAGATTGCTCTTGGAAAGCCTTTTTGCTTTTTGGGCCTCACTGGAGCTTCGTCATAAAAATCCGGCTTTTGTTCCGGGCTGTTCTCCAGCCACTGCTCCTCGTCCATTGGCATGGCGCGATTTGGATCTTCTGGTTCCTGGTTCGATGTCGAATCGTGTTTTGATTCGTCTGGCGTGTTGTCATTTACATCTGGGCCCAAAACTTCGTCTTTATGGCGGAGTCTCGTAGGAGCATTGAGCAGATCATCTTCATAACTTGCTAGACTGTCGTCTGTTGATTGCGATGGGGCCTTTTGTGCCTCGTGATCACGATTGTATGATGGCAGGTCCAAGGCCGGAGCATCCGAGAGGATTTCTGCGGCGGCTTGGGCCAATTCGGCCATGGGCTCTTTTTTTTCGTCCGAGCCAGGAGCGGTGTCGTCTTTATCTTCAAGGGTGTCATCTTGGTCGATGATGGTTGGCTGCACCAATGTTGCATCATCGAAATCCAGGGATTCTTCCTGTGGTGAAGAAGGTTGACTCGTTGCGGTCGAAGATTGTTTTTCATATTGACCCGGGAGACCGAGATCAGAAAAAGATATGGCCTCTGCTGCTCCAGCAACCGGGGGAGATTCATCTTTTGATATTGCGGTATCGCCAGGGGCAGTTGGCTCATTTAGTACATTTGGCCCACTTGCTTGAGTTGTTGAATCGGTATCTTCAGGAGTCTGAGTAGTCGTCTTGGGAAATTCCGGTGCCGTGCTCCTGGGCGTCTTTGGTGGTTCGGGCGCTGAAGCAAATGAAGGCTCGCTAGCAGGGGCGGGTGTCTTAGGTACCGGGGTGGAAGGAGGTTGAGTCCTTTGATGCTCCCGCCGATGTTTTAGCTCCACCGGTGTGGGGTTTAGGGTCCGAGGTTTTTCATAGGGTAGTCTTTCCCTCAGAAGTTGCGCAAGGGCCAGGGGTGAAGGAGGCCGACCGGTGGAATGCAAATAAGCAGCAAGACTTTGAGCCATTTTCCCTGCTGTCTGGAATCTTTTTTTTACATTACCAGCCAGTGCCTTTTTGAGCACAGCCGATAGCTTTCGGTTCACCTGCCGGTTGAGCTTTTGTGGAGGCTTGTATGAGTTACGAGTAATGGCGGCCATGGTCTCTTGTGGAGTTTGGCCTGAAAAAGGTTTGTGCAAGGTAAGCAATTCGTAAAGGATGACTCCGGCGGCCCAAACATCACTTTGGGCATCCACTCCTTTGCCCAGTAGTTGCTCAGGGCTCATGTAGTCCATCTTGCCCTTGACTACTCCGGCCTGGGTGGAGGTTATGCGGCTTGCAGCTCGGGCGATTCCAAAGTCCACGAGCTTTACCTGACCTTCGAAAGATATGATCACGTTTTGCGGACTAACATCCCGATGTACGATGTTCAGAGGTTGGCCGTCAGGACCTAGTTTGTGGTGGGCATAGTCCAGACCCTTGCAGATTTCCTGGACCACATATGCCGCAAGTTCAGTGGGTATGGGATCGTTTTCTTCTGTGATGCGCTTGAGGAGGTTTTGCAGGTCCACGCCGTCCACATACTCCATGACCAGAAAGTACTCACCGTCGATTTCCCCAAAGTCGAGAACTTGCGCGATATTGCCATGGTTCAGGGTGACGGTGATCATAGCCTCATCCATGAACATCTGGATGAAATCCGCGTCCTGGCTCAGTTGAGGCAGGATTTTTTTTACTGCAAGGTCTTTTTCAAACCCCCCGGCCCCATATAATTTTGCGCGGAATAGCTCGGCCATGCCGCCTGTGGCGACCTTTTCGATGAGGTGGTATTTTCCAAACTCCCTCGGTAGCTTTTCCTCGGGAAAACTCATGGGCCAAGGCACCTCTTTTGTTTGCAAATCAGCCACATCGAAAAGCCATATGAAAACCCGATGCAGCAAATCGTTCAGCCGAACTCAACAGGTTATGCTACCAGACATAATGGAGAAGCGTCAATTTGCATAAAGCTGATTGCAGATACTGTGTGGGGATAAGGATATTGTAAAAAACAGTTTCGGCAAGCTGTGGTAAATAGCTTATAATGGCCATGGCAACTTGGCAGGTATTTCGAACTAGTCAGTTTGAAAGGATTTGAAGATGGCAAAAATGGTATTTTTATACGGATTGTTTATCACGGTCGCCTCGGTTTTCTTGGGTTGTTCTCCAGCCAGCCGTCCCGGCTCTTGTGAAAAGGATGATGATTGTGCTGAGTCGAGTGCGTGTAAGCAGGGCTCGTGTGTCGAGGTACAATGCAAGCAGGATTCAGACTGTGACTCTAACCAACATTGTGAGAACTATCAGTGTCGGGCTGTTGACGGGTGTAATCAGGAGTCTGACTGCGAAGGCGACGAGATCTGTGAAAATGGTCAATGTGTGCAGGTTGATTGCAAACTGGATTCGGATTGTTTGGCTTCACAATCATGCATAGACCATGAGTGTATCGCGGTAGAGTGCAGATCTGATGACCAATGCGACGTTGGGAAAATCTGCCTAAAGGGCCAATGTGTAGAAGGTTGTGTGAGCCAAAGGGATTGTCCGGACGGGACTGTTTGCGACGTGGATGAAGGAGAACATGGTTTGTGTGTTCAATGCATCCTGGATACGGATTGTGAGCAGGGCTTGCGGTGTATGGAGCATATGTGCAGGCAATATTGTACCAGCGACGATGACTGTGATGACGGGTTTTGCGATACACACAACCACATGTGTATAGAGTGTTCGAGGGACGATCAGTGCGAACTGGGATACATCTGCCAGGATCAGGTTTGTATGGAAGGATGCAGGAAGGATAGGGACTGTCCACTGGAGCATGTGTGTGAATCAGGCTCATGCCTGCCAGGCTGCCATGATGATTCGGATTGTGGCGGCAAGGTCTGTGATGAGGCAACTCAGTCGTGCGTAGAGTGTGTGGACAGGACAGATTGTGTCGTTGGGAATCTTTGTATCGACAGTTTTTGTGTTCCAGGTTGCCAGCAGGAAGAAGATTGCCCTGTCGGCATGAACTGTTATCCTGATGTAGGGCCCCATGGTAGCTGTCTGGAGTGTCGTGCGGACGAAGATTGCGCCCTCGACGAGTATTGCTCATCTGACATGCAGTGCGAAACAGGTTGCCGCTCAGAGCAAAGTTGTGATTTTGGGCAGTTGTGCGTCGAAAGATCCTGTTCAGATGCCTATAGCGAACAGTCTCCCTTTTGCAAACCATGTAGTAGCCAGGATTTGTCTTCTTGTGGTTCTAGGGAAAACGCTTGTCTGATATACCCCTATACCAATGATGAGTTTTCACAAGAAAGTGGTGAATACTGTGCTCTTGGTTGCTCTGATGATCAACCTTGCCCCAATGGGTTCGAATGCCGACCGGTAATAACCGTCAAGCAGAGCGACATATGTCATCAGGACCAGGACTGTCCTGGAGGACTGCCCTGCCTCAAGGCCCCGGGGGCTGAGAAGGGTTATTGCCCATGTCATGATACCTACAACCCATGTCCTGAAAACAGTTGCATAATGGATACCTGTGGTTCGAATCACTTTTGTACCATGTTGTACATGAATGGTATCCAGCTAGAGTGTGAGACTTCAGACGATTGCAATGTTTGTAATATCGGACTTCAACCTTGTGCTCTAGATGGTAGTTGCCCGGCAATACAGTGCGAATCTCAGGATGGCAATGACTATGGTGGTTGTGTGATTGACAGGGCCTGTAGTTTGACTGAAGGCACCCACTGCCCAATATAAATGGGGTCGGGTCTGGTCACTTGACACTTAGCCTGAATCTTTCCATGGGTAAGTTGTTTATTGTATTTTCAAATAGTCAATGCTGGAGGTAAGGGACTGATGAAATACCTGGAGTCATGTCACGCAATAATCGTCGGCATATTTTTGACTTTCTCTGTCATGGGATGTTCTTTGCCCCAGGCGGATCACCCGGACGGAGAGCCGCTTGGAGCAGACGGAGACGACGGTGGTA
>CAYSLH010000069.1:0-3709 GCA_964431605.1 uncultured Myxococcales bacterium | reverse complement strand
CCGGAACCAGACTTCGATGGGGATGGGAAGACGGATCTTATTTTTATCTCCGCAGACCCTTCATTTCCTCGCAGGATTGCTCTCAAATCCAAGGGTGACGGGTTTGAGACCTTGTGTCGTTCCGAGTCGGAAAGCCCGTGCAATATCGAGTTGGGCGGATTTCTTCAATACGAAAACACCAGGGTCTTGACCGGTGACTACAATGGTGACGGGCGCACTGACTTGTTCATTTCGTCCGGCTTGGCATCGAGCCCTGGCAGGGCGCTGTTGTTGTCCAATGGAAGCTCGTTCGATGTGGTTTGCCAGGGGGCTGAAGATGGTGCGTGCGGTACTGACTCAGAAGCATACATGATTCATTCTCAGACCAGGTTTTTGGTAGGTGAGTTTACGGGGGACAAAAAGAGCGACATCTTGGTCATCTCCGGCGAACCGTCGTTTGAACGCATTTCGCTTCTGTCCTCTTTGGGGCAAGGCTTTGCACCTGCTTGTGTGGGACAGGATGTTGGTACCTGTGGAATAGTAGATTTGGAGATGCTCAGAAAGCCTACGACCAAAATAATCACCGCTGATTTCAATGGCGATGCTTTAGACGATGTTCTGGCCGTGTCCTGCGATGGACATACCGAACAGAGCGTTTTGTATTTGGCAGCCCCTGGGGATGGATTCGAGCGGGTGTGTTCTTCTGATAGCGAGATACCTTGTGGATTGTCCGACCTGGACTGTCTTGGCGAAGGCACCGGTCATCTGATCCCGGGCGACTACGACGGAGACGGGAAGATGGATATTTTTTCGGTGTCTGGAGATCCCTCGACCCCGAGCCGCAAGTTGCTCCTGTCCAACGGGCATGGATTTTCAATTGCCTGCTCAGGGATAAACGATGGAGCTTGCGGCACTGACTCGGAAAGCTACATGCAGCACGATCTCACCAGGTTTATTCCCGGGGATTTTGACGGCGATGGTAGGACGGACATCATGGTGTTATCCGGCTACGACTTGTTCACCAGGAGGATTCTACTGCTTTCGGACGGCGATTCTTTTCACATAGCTTGTGTGGGTTTTGATGATGGAGATTGCGGTATAGCTCACATGGACGAGTTGGTGGAGCCTGACTCTCGCATTGGGCTCGGAGATTTCAACGGCGATGGCCTGGATGACCTCTTTGTAATGTCATCGCTCAGTGCTTACCGTGCGTTGTTGATTTCAACTGGAGACGGCTTCATACCTGCCTGTGATGGTGATACAGACGGTTCATGCGGCATTGACTCTGAGCCGTACACCCGAAATCCCGCCACGCGATTGTTTCCCAGACCGCACGAGCAGCAATCACTTGTATACTACGGGTTTTCCCTGTTTTCGCCAACAGACATGACCGGGCGGCTTCAATCGGCGCTCACTTCGTCCATTGATGAGCTGCGTCTCGATGGGCCCCCCGGTACTGTATATATCACGGCTCCCCTTTCCATCACCCACGATCACACCACGATCAGGTTTAGTCCGTCTGTCGTCTTGCAGGCAAAGTCCGGCGCATACCCTGGCCAGGGCGACAGCGTGTTGAGTGCCGAGGCGCTTCGGGATGTGCGGATACTCGGCGCTGCCGGGGCCGGGATAAAAATGCTCAAACCCGAGTATCACGACGGAGAGCACAGGATGGGTGTTCGTTTTCGCGGAATAGTCAATGGAATCATTTCGCACCTGGTGATATCTGACACGGGAGGGGATGGAATCTACCTGGGTCAAAGCGGTGTGAGTGGATTTGGTCCGAACGAAAACATTCTCATCGATAACGTGCGCTGCACCAATAACTCCCGCCAGGGGCTTTCCATTATATCGGCTTCCAACGTAACGGTACAAAACAGCACCTTTGAACTGACCAGCACGGAAGGTGCCGCAGCCGGTGGGCCTTGGGCCGGCGTTGACCTGGAGCCCAATGGCCCAGGTGAGCTATTGGAAAACATCGTGATAAGCGATTGCGTGTTTTCGTTCAACGAAGGCTGTGGATTCCTCGCCTATCTGGGACATCTAGGTGCAGCATCTGCACCCATTTCCGTTACCTTGAACAGGTGCGAGTACAGGTCCAACGAAAAGTATGGCATCTGCATTGGCGGAGCAGAGAACAACGTCAGGGGAAGCATGGAATTCCACGCGGGTGTGATATCAGGAAACGCCCTGGGGGACATGAGCATAGGAGCCCATCCTAACCTGGAGATCGTTTTAGATGTACAGTAAATGGGGTCGGGTCTGGTCACTTGACACTTAGCCTCTGCTTTGCGAAAGCGTTCTATCCAGTTTTTCACTGGATCTTGGCTGTTTGATGTGGAAAATATTCGATGAACTTCTTGGCCGTGGGACGACTATGGTGAGTTCCACAAGGAACCTAAAGAGAGGTCACGCATGAACTCTATGAGCATGAAAGAGAAGTTGGCGAAGATCCAGTCATTACCGCAAGGAGTCACATCTCCCTCCGGGCACTACTGGTGTGCAACATGTAAAAAACTGTTTCGAATGGATACTCCCACGTGTCCTTATATGACAGGCATGTGTGTCAATCAGGCTATTCCCATCGAACACATGCCGGTACCTGGCACCTTGGCTTATGAGCGGTTTGGACTTTTTTATCCCAAGTTTCCGCAACGTGCCTTGGCTCGCTTGGTAGAAGGAGTCTCAGGCGACGATCGGCAGGAGCTCGGAAAGAGACTGGCGGACGTTTACCTGGATGAACTTCGCGAGTGGAACGTGAAAACCGATTCTTCTATTCTGGAAGCCATGAAAAGCTTCTTGGTGTTTGCGTCAGGTTGCGAGGTGGCGCAGAGGCTCTTGGGCGACAAGGTGCTGTTTGTCATCTTGGATCCTCAGAACGTTTGGCCGGACGAACAGGTCTTGAAAGAAATCCTGCTTTTTTCCCTGGGAGTGTTGGCCGAACAATTGGGTATGGATATGGAATTGGATCTGGATTTCATACAAATTGTACCGGGCCGACTGGGACGATACCACTGTGCCAAATGCGCTATGTATTTCGAATTTGGAAAGGCCAGGGACAACGTGATATGTCCCCTCATGCCGCAAAAATGCATGTTCAATCCAAACGCGTTGAGCGGAACATATCCATTGGAAGATCTCTTGAAACTCTATCGTATCACGCCGGGTTTATATGCCGGGCTCATGCACGCCACTCGCGCCGTCTCCCACACAGACGTTGGTACGGTAAGAGAGGCCCTATTTGACGAATTGAAAGAGTGGGGCTTTGTTGGTACCAACGAACAACAACAGATGTTGGCAAAGCTTTTGGGTCTGGAAGATTCTTCCTTGTAGACTATATCTGATTGAAGGAAGTCACAGAAACGGTAAGAGGTGATATTGGCCGTCTGCTTTTTGTGATATGTCATTGACAGAAGCGAATCCTGTGTATTTTAAGCTGCGAACCACTGCCAATGGCCCACATTACGTCCTTTGAACTGAAGGTTTTGAAATCTGTCTGTTGGCTGAAAGTTGCCGGTACGTTCGTAGGACCCAAGACAAAAGAACCCGTTGAATCCACGACTGCCAAAATACTTCCTACGTTTGATTGCCACGCAACGAGATAATTATCACCATATACTGATAGGTGTGTATTTGATTCTTCTACGTCAGGAGTGTCCGTCAGCCAGTGTGTATCGCCAACCTCGGCCCTGTTTGAAATGGAAATCAACGCTACATCGTGGGATTGACGTTC
>CAYSLH010000068.1:0-18305 GCA_964431605.1 uncultured Myxococcales bacterium | reverse complement strand
GGAAAGACCGATGGTCACTACCTCAAGGCATCCAGATGGGTATCCATTGTAACCGCTGGTGTCGGCTTGGCCCTGGTACCAGCGTTCGGAGCATTCGAATCCATATACGTGGCCCACGGAACTTTTACAGCAGCCGTAACCCCTCCCATGGCAGTAGCATTACTCCTGGGTGTGTTCTGGCGCAGGTATACACCAACAGCAGCTCTTTGGACCATGCTTGGAGGTTCTCTTGCTGTTGGAGCTTCATTTGTGTGGCCTGAACTCATAACCCCGTTTGCACACGGAACTCCCATGTTTGCCCATGGTGCAACAGGGCCTTCTTACAAAGCATATACCTATATCCGTGCTTTCTATGCCCTGGGTATATCTGCCGGTATCGGGATAGTGGTAACATTTTTCACCAAGAAGCCTTCGGAGCAAAATCTGCTGGGCCTGACATGGAACACCATCGATGCGGCCAAACGTTTCTTCAAAGGATCGACTCCGAACGAATTGCCTGGAAAACCCGCCAAGGCTGAGCTTGAACTCACCAATGAGCCCACGGATGGACAGGCCGGCAATCTGGTCCATGTGGACGAGCAGGCCATGGAACGAATGAATGCAAGACAAGGAGACCTGGTTCACGTAAGGGACTCACGATGGTGGTTTGGAGGACTGAAATCCTGCCATGCAAAGCTCGGAACTCCGGCAAAACGATCAGGAAAATGCCAGTTGGGAAAAGAGCTGGCTCGCTCTGGCTCCATGAGCAAGACCAGGAAAGTGATCATAGAAAAGGTGCTGTGATTCAGTCGGGTTGGGATAGTTGCCAGCTATCGCCCTCTGGCAATTCCAACTGCACAAACCAATTTTCAGGCGAAAAATATTCGTCGTATTGTTCGCTCTGGTTATTGGCATCAGTCCTGGTGTGCACCAAATGATAGGCAGTGAAAGTTCCAGCAGGTACCTCATATTCGGATTTCCCAGCATTGTCGAACCGATGACGTTCGCTCCCCCCTTGCTCCAGCTCTGATTCAGTGGACCAAGTCTGTACTGCTATGCCTCGCTCGTCTTCCATGGGATACGGAATGATCTTTATTGGATTTACGAAGGTTCGCTCAACTACTGTGCTGCCCTCCTGGTTCTTCTCTCCCAGCAGGAACAACCCTTCTCCCGTGGCCTGGTACCATCTAGTGGCGACCAACAATGCATTTTGGCGAATCTCCACCACATAGGCATCGACACCATCTTTGTAGGTGTTGTCCACCCTGGTGACGTCTACTTCACCTTGCAACGTTGCAGAACCGACAGTGACATCATAGTGCCAAGCATTTCCCACAGCCAATCCAACGTAAGAAAGAACCTCACTTGGATCTATTTTGTTCCCGCCATTGTCGTCATTGCCGCACCCTTGCAATCCTGCCAGGGCAAGAAACACTAATGTGACAGCAAGTGCTCTGTTCATGGAGTACTCCTTTCAGTTCACCCGATCAGGCCATCGGAAATGCTCGCGGCCTTTGCCGTGGAGCTATCCAGGATCTCTGCATGCAAGCTGTTTCCATGCGAATCCATGGTAACCACCGCCGGAAAATGGTCCACCTCGATTTCCCACATGGCTTCGGGAGGACCAAATTCTTCCAATTTATGCACTGTCCTGACCTTCTTCACAGAACGAGCAAGGATAACGGCCAATCCCCCTATGGCATGTAAGTATACTGCTCCGTGCTGCTTGCATGCAGCAAGGGTTTTCGGCCCCATTCCACCTTTACCGATGACACCTCGAACTTTGTATCTGGCAATAATATCGGCTTCGTAGGGCTCTTCACGCTTTGAAGTGGTTGGCCCAGCGGCCACGAAATACCACTGTTCACCCTCTTTCTTCACAATGGGCCCACAGTGGTATATCATGCCACCTTTGAGAACATCTGCGACCTCTGTAGCCTGCTGTTCAATCATGTATTTATGCGCCGCATCCCTGGCGGTTATCATCACGCCGCTAATGGCCACCTCGTCCCCCACCTTCAATGCCCTAATGGCTTCTTCGCTTGCAGGTAAACTAAGCTCTATCATGTGTAAATCCTCCTGACTCGCTCACTGGTATGATACCGTATCAGATTCGACGATCATGGAATGTCGCCGAAAAGCCCAACACATGTAACTGACAGACACGAAGAAACTCGCCGGCAGCCGATGACGAATACCGATTTTGACACCCAGAATACTGTTCTTACCGCCGAATCCCATGGGCCCAATTCCAAGTTCGTTCACTTTCTCGTGCATTTCCCGCTCCACTTGGGCCAACAAATCGTCACGGTTTTCATCATCCAGTTTTCGCATGAACTGAAGTTTGGATTCCATATAAGATGTCGTTCTGTCCCCTCCGACACCGACCCCCAGAGTACCTGGTGCACAACCGAAGCCCTGGGCTTTGAGCGCCGCGTCAAGTATACAACGTTTTATCCCAGCCATGTCCCGACCGGCGTTCAATGAGCTATCCGGCAGGCTGTATTGTATACCGCAATTTTCGCAGCCTCCTCCCTTGAGCATGAGAGAGACTTTCAGCCATCCTTGCTTGTCCACCTCCTCGAAGTGCAGGTAAGGAGCACCATGACCCGTATTGTCTCCCGAGTTTTTTCCACTGATGGGATCTACGGCATTAGGTCTTAGAAAAATTCGTTTTGTTGCTTCTGAAGCAGCACGCCTTGCAGCCTCGGTCACCATTCTGGTGCTGATATCCTGTCCATGTTCCACATGAAAAATCAGTGTACCCGTATCCTGGCACAGTGGCAGGGAGTTTTCCCTCGCTTCGCGAGCATTTTTCAACATCCACTCCAGGGTAGACTTGGCTCTACCCTCTTCCTGGTCCTTTGCTTTGATCAATGCTTCTTCCACATCCTGCGGAAGATCGGTGGCTGTAAGGCGAATCAGCTCCACCAGATGCTCGGTCAGAGTTTGTACATCCATTGGAACCTCCGTTGTGGTTAATTAAACCTATTGTGTGTCTAGCACAGCATTTGATTAGTGTTAACCAAGAAAATCAAATAGTCGTCGAGGTCTGAGATCACGCAATAAAAAAGGCCACCCGTACGCACGGGTGGCCTAAAATTTTCACGAAATCTCTACTACAGTTTTTTCTTCAGCATAGGTGCAGGCTTAAAGGTCACGGTCTTGGTGGCCTTGATATTGATAACTTCGCCCGTGCGAGGGTTACGACCCTTGCGTGCCTTACGCTTACGAACGGTGAAGGTTCCGAAACCCGGATACACGAACCTCTTCTCCTTCTTGATCGCTTTTGTAAGCTGCGTGAACACCGCGTCCACGATTTCCCCTGTTGCCTTCTTGGTCAACTCGGGCAGGCCCTTTGTTTTCTGGATTGCATTGATAAGTTCGGCCTTCGTCATAATTCCTCCCTTGAAACATTTTTGTCGCGGGGTTTTCCCCTTTATTGCTTCCGAATACCCTATGGTATCGTAAGCATGCTAACGGTTTATGAGCATGCATTGTATGGATGGCATATGAACCTGTCAAGCACAAAATGCATATAGACCGCAAAAAATAAGGGCGCGAGCATCACGAAGGCGCTCAACTCCAGGAATGACGGCCAATTACGCTGACACAAGAAAAGCACAATAACTTCTAGAAATCTCCAAGCATGGCTCGCTCGATCTCTGAGAGCGAGGGAATACCAGCCCTTCCGCCGAGAGAGCGACATTTGAGAGCAGCGGCGGTATTGGCAAAATTCATCCTCTCCCTCAAATTCTTTTTCCTGAGCATGCCATAGATAAAAGCTCCATGATAGACATCACCCGCCCCTGTGGTGTCCACCACAGAGACACTCATTCCGGGAAGAATGTATGTCTCGTTATTCTCCATGCCTACCGAACCATCTTCGCCCATGGTTATTACAACTGTCTTTGGGCCTTTGGCCGCGAAAGACTTCAGACTCTCGGCCAATGCTCCACCACCTGCTTCGGCGGAAAACCTCTCAGAGGCAATAATCGTATCAGTCAAGCCAATCAGTTCATCGCTGCCATCACGCCAACTTCCCGCATCGTACACGACCTTCACACCGTGTTCGCGGGCATATTTGGCAGCAGTAATCTGTGCCTGCATCTGCAACCCATCCACATGTAATATTTTTGCAGAACCTATGATCCCTAGAGGTAGTTCTTCCTTCGTAAGAGGAGTCACACTACCCCTGGTATAGAAGATAGTCCTCTTGCCAGTTTTTCTGTCCACGGCAATAAAGCTCAAAGGAGATACGCGACCTCGTTCCACTACCAAGGCGGAAGAATCCACGCCAGCCTCTCGAAAACCTTGTCTGATAAACATTCCAAAATCATCATCTGATATTTTTCCTACGAAAGAGGTCTCTACACCAAAAGACGACAGCACCACCAAAGCGGTAGCTACAGGACCACCTCCCTGGATGCTGAATTGCTCCAGTTCGACTTTGGTGTCGATTTCAGGATACCGTGGTACAACTCCAATGTGATCTACTGCCGCATGCCCAACACCAACGACCTCAAACGCCATTTGGTCACCATCTCAAACCCTTGACCTGCGTCCCACTCCCACGGAATGATATTGTATCCTCTCAAGTTGCTTACGTCAAGATGACCAAATCGCTGGGACTAACTGCCAGAGGCCTGGACAATGGACAATGGACATAATGCTAAATTGTATTTTATTTATTTTTCAAAGTACTAGAGCAGTTGACAAACTAAGACGACCATGTTATTTTGCCAGCCTGATTTAGTGATTGAATTGTCAATCAGTTTTATCACCCATGGACAAAACCCATGATGGAGGATCTTATGACCCCAAAAGAGATTTTCACAGATAAGCTCCCTGGCCAACTCAAGGAAAAAGGCGACGATGTAACCAAGGTAGGCGCCATTTACCAGTTCGACATCACTGGTGATGATGGCGGAAAATGGTGGGTGGATACAACCAAGAGTGGTGGCGAGGTAGGTGAAGGCGAAAACAGCGACGCAAAGTGCACAATTACCATGACTGGTACGGATTTCATCGACATGGTCGAAGGTCGTCTCAATGGACAAATGGCTTTCATGACAGGAAAACTCAAGATTAAAGGCGATATGGGACTAGCCCTGAAACTGGGAAATGTCCTCGGACTGTAAAATCTGACAGACCTCAAAAATCAAGGGCCCCTATGGGGCCTTTTTTCGTTCGAAGATTTATCCAACAGGCAAGTCAAGGGAGTTATGTTCGCAATACAAATATGGCTGGTCTCCATATCGATTCTGGTTGCCTGGAAAGAAAGCTTGCTTACTGAAATTGGCTTGCGAAAAAATATCAAAGTACTCATGGTGCCATCTGGTGATTTGAAATCACCAAATCCCAGAAGTCTTTCGTCCGGCACATCCGGATTGGCTCTGTCGATCTGAATTTCAGGTTCTTTGGGAAAATGCAGACTGAATCGTTCGGCTTGCTGCGTTCCCTTGCAAAATTGCAGCATTACCGCTCGTATGGCCACAGGACTGCTCCAGCTGACCCTCATCAGGTCGGAGACACTCCCAGAGCCTTGGACCCTAAGTTCTCCGACCGGAGTGAGGTAATCTTCAAATCCTCTGAAAACGGGATGGAACCCCATATCCCCTTTGGAAAAAACCTCCGTATAGCTACCGATCACCACCTCGGTTCTATTCCCGGAGTGGGAATTGAGTTCAAGTACTTTTGGACGAGACCTCAGAACAGCCACGGGCCAGTCGCCGACCTGTTCGGCAGGTTCGAAAGCCAGGCCCAAAGGCAAGCCTCCAAGATCCACGACTTCGACCGGTTGTCTCCCTGCTTCAGCTTCTGAGTGCCGCAACTCCCACCTGCTTTTCAGGACTTGGTAAATTCCAGAAGGATTTATCAAAAAAACACTCTCGTTGAAAACAGCCTCATCAGGACTGTCTTCCACAACCTTGAACAAGATACCAATCCGTTTACCAAGCTCCAGTGTATCGAAAAGCCTCAACTCCTCACCTGGAAGAACTCCGGATCTCCCCAAAAGAACGAGCTCCGACTTTTCGCACCCATAGACGAACAACGCCAAGCCTCTCCCGCATCTTGCGGCAACGAACATCCCATATTTGTCCTGATCGAGAGGCAATTGTTTTTCCTTCACCACCTCACAACCATCACGGCGAAGTTGGATATAGGCATCAGAACCAGTGAAATCCATACACTTTGCGCTACCCACAGGATGCTGCTGTGTTGCCGACACAGCAGGACAAACGGCCAGCACGATACAAAACAAACCCTGACGTATCATGATTCACCAGCCCAGGATTTCTCTTTCCGTGGATAGGGCATCTCGTACATGGTCTCTATGAGATCATTGTAGCGAATCTCCACCTTCTGCCTTCGAATCTTATCCGTAGGTGTCAATTCTCCGGCATCCATGCTCAATGGTGTAGGCAGGATTGAGAACCTACGAATCGTCTCATAGGATGCCAACTTCCTGTTGCATTCGTCTATCTCTCTTTGGATTAGATCACGAACCCTTGGATGGGATGCCAGCTCGTCGATCTTGTCGAATGCCAATCCTTCGTCTTCCGCAAACTGCTGGAGATTCTCATGGTCCAAGCTCACAAGAGCCGTCAGGTAACGCCTGTTGTCACCAACCACCATGGCCTGATGAATATACTTGCTTGCTCGAAGCTTTCGTTCGATGTTTTGTGGAGAAACATTCTTTCCACCAGATGTTACTATGATATCTTTCTTTCTGCCTGTAACCCTGAGAAAGCCGCCCTCTTCAAAATGCCCGATGTCCCCTGTATGCAACCAGCCGTCCTCATCCAGGACTTGCGCCGTAGCCTCAGGTTGATTGAAATATCCAGCCATGACATTGGGACCCCGTATAAGAATCTCACCATCATCGGCTATGCTCTCTTCGACTCCAACCACCGGGGGACCCACTGTGCCAAACCTGTACCTGTCCGGTCGATTCACATTTGCAGCACCCACGTTTTCAGTCAGACCATAACCCTCGAGAACCAGGACACCGATACTCTCAAAGAACTCAGCTATGGACTGGGCCAAGGGAGCACCACCAGAGATGAAGAACTTGAGCCGTCCACCGAATCGTTCCGTTATGGCGGGTCCCAAAACGAGCTTACGGTTGATCACATCAGTAACAGCCAATGAAGGAGATAGTGGAATATGGCCTATCCTGTTTTTTGCAACTTTGCTCTCCACGCCCCTACTCCATTTCATGACCATTCTACTGAAAGGGTTTCTACTCCTGAGTTCCTCCCGGATAGAAGCATGGAACTGCTCGAGGATAAGTGGCACTACTGTAATAAAAGTGGGTTTGACCTCTCCCATTTCTCTTTCAATGGCTTCAATGTTTGTACAAAACGCATTTGCATATCCGGCAGTGACACCAGCCAGGGCTATGGATCTGGCAAGAATATGAGACAGAGGCAGGCACATCAGGTGAATATCACCAGGCCCGATGACCGATTGCATGACAGTAGCTAATGCCTCACATTGAAAAACGATATTCGCCTGAGTTATCATGACTCCCTTGGGCAAACCAGTCGTACCGGAAGTGTATACCAATGAAAGAAGGCTTGACGGTTTCAGGTCTTTCTGTCGGGCCGAAATGCTCCCTGGAAATTCAGCCTTGTGAGTTTTTCCCTTGGAGATCAAATCCTCCCAGCTTGTCTCGTTATCATCCCTGGCTGGGCCACGCATCACAACGAGATGCTGGAGCTTGTCACGACAAGCCCTGCACCTGATGTTGGATGAGTCCTTCTCACTTTCAAAAAAAACAGCCTTGCACCCGCTATCTGTCAAAACGTGTTCAATCTGTTCAGGCAGAGAATTTGCGTGAATGGGAACACTGCAACATCCTGCCTTTATGATACCTATGTCAGCCAGCACCCACTCGATGCGAGACCGCGAGAAAATGGCCACCCTCTGTCCCGGTTCCAGCCCCAGGGCCATCAGGCCGTGGGCGATATAGTTGGTTGTTTCGTCGAACTCAGCCCAACTCACCGACTCCCACTTTCCACCAACACTATGTATCAAGGCTGTATCATCAGGGCTGTTTTCTACACGCTGCTTGAAAAGATCTATGAACCTTCTGTCCACGAAACCTCCTTCATATCAACTTCAATCAATGAATTTGCTGATTTGTTTGTTCCTCCGCTTGAGCTCCCTTGTTAGTCTATCGTGTTTATGCAATTTGCCAAGAGACTTGAAAACCAGGTATCCGCCAAGCGCCGCAAGTCCTGCGCAAATTACCAGCAAGGGCACCAGCCAATGCAACACGGCCGAAACCTCATAGTACTTTGAAGTCGCTACCAATAGACCAAGCACGGACAGGGGAAGAGCAAAAACCGCGATACCTGTTCTCAGGGCGGCAAGAGAAGTTCTCTTCTCAGCAAGAATCAATTGCACCTCGGAGATGATTATTTTTTCTTCAAGACAATCGCTCTTGTCCGCAGATTCAGCAAATTCATGTTCAGAGTTTAGAGTCAAAAACTTGCTCTCACTTTCTCTTTCTAAAAGATGGTATTTTGTTGGGGACCTTTACGATGTGAGATTTTTGAATCGGAGAATCGCAGTACTCATCAAAAGCATCTCCGTTCCAGCACAACCTCCTGTAGTCGATCTCCACGTGTTTGAGTTTGCCGTTTTCCGACCTGGAATAATAGTTTTCCACATCGAGCGTTCTAAGCCCGTTGAAGATGTCGGAATCGTTGACACTTGTCTTGACTCGCATCTGTTCTGAATACATGCTCTCGTCTTGCTTCTCATCCGTCTGGTCGAGTACATCCGTCTGGTAGACTTCCGCTAACGAGCCATCGATGACAAAATACAAGCTGAGTTCTGCAGTGGCGTTATTCATTTCAGGTCCAGCCTCGGACCTCAGGATGGTAACCGCTATTGCCTTGGCCGAAGGATGAATATTCCAGGAATCGAGTTTCAGACCCGAACCTCCATCGTGTTCCGGGTCTATCGTGACCATGTAATCCGTAAGTTCCATGCTCGCCAACGGTATGGGACGCGCATGAGTCGTGCCTACCACAGCCAGCTTTGGCAACAAGTCCACCTCATTTTCATTATCATCGTCCCCCTGCTGCTCCACCACGAGCACGGCTATGGAGCCAGGTCCCGGCCTGGTTCCCCCGGAATCATCCATGAATACAAAGGGTCCGCCCACTATCTGTATGTCCCTCACAAAGTTTCCATCTCCGGCACGATCATCATATACCACCCTAGTATCCGGGTATAACACCTTGAGAATATCCAACATCCTCATATTGCGCATGGCTGGCACACGCCTTTGTATTAGCCGCTGCGGAACACGAATAGTATCATCGAAAGCAACTGATTGGGCATGTACCAAACCAATACCAACCTGGAAAATCAGGAAGAAACTCGCCCAAAAACATGCCGATAATTTCATTACAACCTCCGGGTTGTATTCCACCATCATAGTATCAGGTAAAAAAACAAGATGCCAAAATGAATTCATTTTTCTTTTCAAAACATCCGCCTATGGCATTATCCTTACAATTTTGGACAATCCTGGTTGACATGTGGATTGGCTCCATAATAATAAGCCGCTATGGCTGATGCACAGGAGTTTTACCTTGCTTGACAGATACGAAATAGAAAAATCGATATTAGGAATCCTAAAAGATCAATTCGAAATCTCCGATCCCGGAATGGATGATGATCTGAGGGAAAAATATAAATTTGATTCGATAGATGGGATCGAGTTACTGGCCGAAGTGGAACAGCTGCTGGGCTTTGAAATCGATCAGGAAATCAAGAAACAAGCCTTGGAAATCCGTACGGTTCGCCAAATCGTGGACTGGGTGGAAAAAGTCCAATCTGACAATCCCCAAAGTGACAACCCCTGACGAGAATCGGAATAATAATGCCACGAAGAGTAGTGATCACAGGCGCCTCTGCCATAACACCCATAGGCGTTACCAAAGAAAGCATCTGGGATGGCTTGATGCAAGGCCGTTCCGGAGTAAAATCCATAAAGGACGATCCCCTGTTGGGCGAGCATCTTAGATCTAAAGTCTTTGGAACGGTAACGGACGAACTGACCTATGACTTCGAGCGGCATCACCGAAAAACCATGGGTCCTGTGTCGTTCTACGCTTGTCATGTGGCCAAGGAATCACTCGACCAGGCAGGACTCGACCAGGAGTTTATACATTCAGGCAGGATGGGAGTTGCGTTCGGCTCTACGCACGGCAGTCCCAGTGTTCAGAGATCCATTTACGAAAAATTTTTCAAGGGTGGTGACAACAAACTCAAGGGAATTGGCGGTGCCGATTATCTCAAGTCCATGGTCCACACAACTGCTGCGAACGTTGCGAGGATGTTCGGCATTACAGGTAGAATCATCTCGTCCTGTACAGCATGCACGACATCCGCCCAGTCCATAGGATTTGGATTCGAGTCGGTAAAATTCGGGATGCAGGATGCCATGCTATGCGGTGGAGCTGATGAATACGACACAACAACGGTTGCCGTGTTCGATAACCTCCTTGCATGCTCGACTGCATATAACGATTCTCCTGAAAAAACCCCCAGGCCATTCGACGAAAAACGCGATGGACTCGTGGTAGCAGAAGGAGCCGGTGCGGTCATCTTGGAGGAATACGAACATGCAAAGAACAGGGGGGCCGTCATCCTTGGGGAGGTTCTGGGCTTTGCCTGTGGGAACAATGGTGACTCCCTGATCATGCCTGATGCGGCAGGAATCGAACGCACTATCCGTGCAGGGTTACAAAATGCAGGAATTGAACCCCAACAAGTCGACTTGGTCACGGCTCACGCAACTGGTACAAAGCTTGGAGATGCCACCGAAGCCATGGCCACGGCATCCGTTTTCGGAAAAGGGCCATGGGTGGTGGGACTAAAGGGGTACATGGGGCATTCCATGGGATCTTGCGGAGTCATTGAATCCATCTGCAGTTTGATGATGATGGAACATGGAAAAGTAGTTCCAACTTTGAACCTGGAAAACATCGATCCCAGGTGTGACGGAATAAAGCACCCAGGCAAGATCATAGACGATGATATCAAAACCGTCGTAATACAAAACTTTGCATTCGGCGGAGTCAACACGTGCCTGGTCCTGCACAGTCCTCACCAATGATCAATGACTATTCATTCGTGTCACTGGGGTGAGGTAAAACATCTTCAGGATTGCCCGTGATCAAACGCGCGCCCCTGGTAAACGTCAAGTAGCTCCAGGCCCACGAAAACATCACGAACACTTTAGTCCTGAAACCGATCAAAAAAAGTATGTGGACAAACATCCAGGCAATCCATGCAAAAAATCCGCTGAATTTCAACTTGTTGAATTCGGCCACCGCTGCAGCCCTCCCAATGGTGGCCAATGAGCCTTTGTTCTTGTATCTAAAAACACCCCTTGGCTTTCCACGAATAGCGCGCTCTATGCACTTGGCAGCGAAAACACCTTCCTGGACCGCGGCCGGGGCAACTCCAGGGACGGCGTCTGCGCCCTTTCCCACAGCAGCCATATCGCCCACGACGAAAACATCCTCATGACCAGGTATGGTGAGATCGTCAGTGACCACGATCCTGCCCGCTCGATCCTTTTCCACGTCCATGGTGGCTGCAAGGCCCGATGCGCCAACGCCGGCTGCCCAAATGACTGTCTTGCAATCTATGCTCTTGGGCCCAAGCTTGACTCCTTTAGCATCAATGCTGGTGACACGAGCGTTCGTGCGAACATCCACTCCTAGTCTCTCAAGCTGCTTTTTCGCCTTCACAGAAAGTTTATCTGAAAAGGTGGGCAGAATCCTCGGACCACCCTCAAGTAATATGACTTTCGCATGGGTTGGATCTATGGAACGAAAATCCTTTGCTAAACTATACCTTGCTATCTCCGCCAGGGCACCTGCCATTTCGACTCCCGTAGGACCACCTCCTATGACAACGAAAGTCAACCACGAATCCCTCTGCCCTTGAGTAAAACGCTCGGCTGCTTCGTAGGCCAACAAGACTCTACGCCTGATCTCCTCGGCATCCTCTATGGTCTTGAGTCCTGGTGCAAACTCGGACCACTGGTCGTTTCCAAAATAATGGTGAGTCGCCCCAGCTGCGATGATGAGGAAATCATAAGCCATGGTGCTGCCATCATCCAGGTCCACCTGCTTTTTGGCCAAATCAACCGCCTTGACCTCCGCCAGGATGACCCTGGCATTTTTTTGACGTCTCAGTGCGGATCGTATGGGATAGGCGATGTCGCTGGGATTCAAAGCTGCGCTCGCCACTTGGTAAAGTAGGGGCTGAAAAAGATGATGGTTACGCTTGTCTATGAGGGTGATCTCCACCGGCTCCTTTTTCAGGGAACGAGCCGCATTCAGCCCACCGAATCCTCCACCCACAATCAACACTCTCTTCTTACCGGCAGTCATAAACCACCTCCATGGAGTCAGGCATCTTAATATTTCGACGCTACTTTTGCAATTCACATTATGTGGGACAACGTCAAATATTTCGTTTCTCGGACGAGAACCTAGTGAAAACACCTTAAGTTGATTCATCTTCTCATTTTTTATACTATGCCCGCACCAAGATGAGACTGACACCATCCAACCTGATCTCAGCATACTGCCAGGGAGTTTTTCCAATGGCAGACGAAAACAACCAGGTCAACTGGTATGATTGCGATCCCAGGGCCATCCTACCCTTGGACGACAGCTTCCATGTGCCCAGACGCCTGGAACGAACAATACGCTCAGGCAAATACGAGGTCAGGTACGATACTGCTTTTCGTCGCGTGATGGAACTTTGTGCAAAACCTGCTCCGGGACGCGAGACCACATGGATCTCCGATGAAATAATCGAAAGCTTCGTCAGATTGTTCGAGTTGGGATTTGCTCACAGCGCTGAAGCCTGGAGACATGACGAACTCGCAGGTGGACTGTATGGTGTGGCCATAAGGGGATTGTTTGCAGGTGAAAGCATGTTCCACATACAGCGTGACGCAGGTAAGGTCGCCCTCGTGACATTGATTCGCAACCTCAGGCAAAATGGCTATAAGCTCTTCGATGTTCAGTACATAGTAAATGACAATTTCAAGCAGTTCGGGGTAGAAGAGATATCCAAAGCCGAGTATCACCGCCGTCTGGCAAGAGCGCTTGAAGTAGAACCTACGCTCTGGCAACATTGAATCCCCCCAACATTGACTCCCCCGGAATCTTTCCCCTACTATCGCACCCACCAAAAAAGGCTTCCTGGCTTTTTTCATATACGCCCTTTGTCAAAGCACCAATTAATCAAACTGCTCCCACTGACAGCTCGGAATGCTCTTTACACAAAACTATAAATATTGTATCCCATATCCAGTCAGGAACGGCACAGGGAAGTTCGGTTGAAAGCCGACGCGGTCCCGCCGCCGTAAGCGATGACGAACCCGGCAACGTGCCACTGGGAATCTCCTGGGAAGGCGCCGGTAGTAGGATGAATCGCAAGCCGGAAAACCTGCCCGATCCTGCCCAATGTCTCGTGTCTCTTCGAGGAGAGAGATGCAGGCATCGTCTTATTTTCTCGATTTCTCCTCAATTGTTCCGCACCAAGCGGCTAGCCTGATGGAGGTACTCAAATGAAGGTATTAAAAACTCTTGGTATGGGAATCTTTCTCACAGCACTGTTTGCACCTGGATGCTCAGGACCTGACGATGGGCCTTGTGCGGACCTATACTGCGGCGACCATGGCACATGCGATACAAACACGAATACATGTAAATGCGATGCTCACTATACCGGCACAGAATGCGACTTTTGTATAGATGGATACCATTACGACAACGGTCAGTGTCTGGCTGACACCTGCAGCAGCGATGCGGACTGCGACGACGCAATTGCCTGCAATGGCCTGGAATCCTGTGTGCTGGGGCAATGCCTGGCAGGTGTTGAAGTTCAATGCCAACAAAACGCGACTTGTTCCGAACCAGACGGTACATGCCAATGTGATGAGGGATTCGTGGCTCAAGGTCAAGACTGCGTAGAAGGCCAATGCACCACGGATATTGATTGCGATGATGGGGTGTTTTGCAACGGGGAAGAAAAATGCATTGATGGAACCTGCAGCAGTACAACTTTCGATTGTATGGAAAATGCACATTGCGATGAGTCTGCCAGGGACTGTGTATGCGACGAGGGATACACCATGGATCAGGCTCAGTGCGTGGCCGTATTGGGAATAAAGGGAAGTTGGATTGACGACTGGGGTTCATTTCATGACATCACGGATTCACAGTGGCTCATTGATGATTCCTTATTTCATATCGAATCCATCGATGTGTCATCTGAATTCCTGGTAGCCCAAAACGATGCAGCCAACAAGTGGAACCCTGAAAAGTGGAGCAGGTTCGACTGGACTTTCAATGACGATGGAGACTTGTTCTATTGCCAAATCGCCTTTTCGGCAAACTCTCAACAAGAAGCTCAAGCGGCCAACACTGCGGATAGAACAGACCTTACAACTGGTTGCTCCGGATTCGGATGGTCAAAACTCGAAGAACGACTTGAGATCATAGACACATGGGAAGATCCATGGGGATTTGAACAAAAAGTATCACAAGCCAAGTGGATATCCGGAGACTCTGTCTTTCTGATAAGTCAATTCGATAACGATCAAAGATTCCTGGTCGCCCATAACGACTCAAACAACCAATGGAACCCTGGTAAGTGGAGTCGATTCGACTGGACTTGGGATGACCTGGGGCAACTTTATTACTGCCAGATCGCCTATGATAAGGATACCGAAGAAGAAGCTGTTTCTTCCACCCAAGCGAACGAGCAGGATCTGGATTCCGGCTGTGCGGGATTTGCCTGGTCCGCTCTTTACGCCAGGCCGGACATAGCCGGCAACTGGATGGATGACTGGGGATATGAACAAAACATCTCCAGAGAATCCTGGACCAGTGGTGATTCCATATTTGCCATCACCAGGCTCAACAACCACCTAAGCTATTTGGTTGCCCACAACGATCCGGGCAACCAGTGGAATCCCGGCAAGTGGAGCCGATTCGACTGGACTTGGGATACGGAAGGTCAATTGTATTACTGTCAGATCGTCTTCGATGCCAACAGTGCCGACGAAGCCGAATCTAACAAGAGCGCCGATCGTACGGACCTGCAAGGAGGCTGCGCTGGATTCGGATGGTCACACCTGAATCAGCCGGATTGATTAAGCTCCTGTACCAGCAATACCCTTTTGTTTCACTGTTCGTGTAAGCAACTGTGCATTATACGCCTTGTCTCATGCAGTCGGTCGTCGGCGGGCATGTCAGCCAAACGAGCATTCATATTTTCGTCATTCTGTGCAGCAAGGTGGGATACCACGTAATCGATGACGCTTGGGGGAAAGACCCCTTGTTTTTCATACAATGTACGTTGCTCGGCCAACACTCTACTGGATGCAACGCAGCTACCAGGGAGACTGGACAAGCTGCCAACCAGCTTTTCATCCTTGAAGATGTTACCAGTGACATGAAGCTTTTCACTCAATTCTGTGGATTGCTCATCTTCGAATCCCCACTGAGCAGCCATGACGATCCCTGCGAGCAAAAGATGCACGCTGGCGCTACCATCGGGGCTTCTGAGTTCGACAGTCTGCCTCTGCCTCGTTCTTTTGAACGATTCTTTCTGCTGCGGGTTGATCATCCTTGCCAGATCAGCGAGTTTGGACCAGCCCAAGGGAACCCGGATCATGGCGCTCCTGTTCAAATCGCTCCAGCAAACCCTCGTGGGAGCTTCTTGGTTAGGCACCAGGCGTAGGTATGCAGATGAGACAGTGTTTCCAAAAGCGGTCAGAGATGATGCGTATTTGCATAATCCTCCAACGAGTTTCATCGCACCATTCGACATGTCTCCCTGCTCATCCGTCATGACATTATTACCGTCTTTCATCAAGGCCATGTGTACATGCATGCCGTTTCCGGCAACACCCTCTTCGAGCTTCGGGGCAAAAGTCGCCACATAACCATGCTTGTATGCGATGTTTCTGATCAACCATCGACCCAGCACAAGACTGTCTGCAGATTCCTCCACAGGTCTGGGAAGGTATTCTATTTCCAACTGCTCAGCACATTTTCCACGGATTTCAGGCAGGTCGGATCTCACCGAATCCACGTAACCCACCTCGCTGTGAGCGTACTTGACGTCCCCGGTGATCTGGGTGATGCTCCTTATCATCTCGTTGAGAATAGAACCGCTCTTGATAAACGGAGAAGCTGCGTGATAACCGTGCTGCCGCTGGGTGAGAAAAATCTGTTGCGGATCGTTGCCGATGAGAAAAAACTCCAGTTCCCCCATGGTATACAATTCAAGGCCAGTACTTTTCATAAAGAGTTCATTGGCCTTATGGAGTATCGTGTCAGGAGCAAACGGAGCCAGGTGACCATCTTTTGTGATATACCTGCAAACGAAATCCAGGCTGTTGGGTTCGAAAGGGTTGATGAAAGCGCTTCGATACAATGGAACAACATATAGATCAGACAATGATTCGTCCACCATCCCTTTGAACAGAGACGAACCATCCACCCTCTCTCCTTCTGCCAGAACCATCTCTACTTGCGAACCGGAAGATATGGGTATCTTTAGTTCCTTCAGCTTTCCATCCATGGCTGTGTAATGAAATCCAAGGCGCTCGATTCCTTTGTCCAGAATCACTTGCATGAGATCGGTTCGCGTAAAATCCTCGCGTTCTTTGTCCAGCATCTTTGACAAAGGATTGGACAGGGCAAAGGGAAAGGTCTCCTGTGTCACGACATCCTCCTGGGAATCTAGTGTTATTCAGACAAGGGCCGACTCACGAAAGCAACCGGCAAGTACGAGGTAGCCCACCGAGATCTGCTCGATGGTCAAGGGGAAAGGCTCGACTAGTCGCTTGGAATCAGTGGAATTTGATTTCTTTCATTGCATTATTCAAAGCAGTGGCTTCCTTGGGGCACTTCTTCTGGAACTTCATCTGGGTGCTCATCATGTCCTGCATCACGGGACCGATCAATGCCATGATCGCGGGACCCATCTTTTTCTTGTCATCGGGAGTCATCGTCTTTTTCGCATCTTCGGCTTTTTTCTGCAGCTCTTTGAACTCTGCCTTGTGTGCTTTTACATACTTGGTGACTTCATCGGCAACCTTTTGGCAGTCTGCAAGATTATCCTTCGTGATCTTGTTCATGGCCTTCATATGGTCAACCATTTTCACCATGTACTCGGGAGCATCACTGGCTTTTCCCGCTACTGCAGCGGCCTTTGCTGCATCGGCAACGGCCTTTGCTGCTTCGTCTGCCTTCGCATCGGCTTTTTTCGCTACATCGTTTGCCGGCTTGGCGGTGGTGTCAGCTTTGGCCGTGGTAGCTGCTTTTTCGTCAGGCTTGTTCTCATCGGTTGCCTTCTTTTTACAGCCCACCAACGTCAAGCTCATCGCCATCAGCACCAATCCAAAAATCTTTACGAAACTTTTCATGTTCTTCCTCCTTAGTAGGTCCTTGTTCCTCACAGCTATTTTCATCATGGATGATAGCTGCAAAATTCAGTTTACGTGACTTGCCGGGACCGTACCTCAAAATCGGCCTGTTGGCAAGCAGAGTATAAAAAAAACAGTATGACCATGACAACGCATATGTTGTCATACCTTACCTAATCATCAAAATCGCCGGCCGGACCTTTGTCCGTGTCCAGTGCCTTTGCCCTGGCGATGATCTTGTCCCTTGTCCAATCAGCCTGGTTCTCCATGACATGAGCTTTAGGCGCAGGAGCATATGATCCTGTCTTGTTTATCAAATCCAGCGCGATTTGCGCCGTGTCGGTGGCATTGAAAACATTGGCCAGAAGATTATAGACAAAGTCCTCCACACCTTGGATCATTCGCTCCCTTATGTGCCTTGGTTGACCAAGCAGCTTGGTCTCGAACGGCAAATTGAGCTTTTTGAAAGAGCCCCCTTTCAGGCCTCTTTGGGCAGCCTCCTCCTTCATTGCCGCCCACATCTGTTCCGTTACACCCTCCCCTGGAATCTTGATGAAATCACCGTTTGCATCCAACTGGGCATTACCCGCATCATTGACCTTCACGCCCCAGGAGACCATCTGCAAGGCCGTGGCCACGTTTGCCTTGGTTGTCCTAGTCAGCTTGGCAATCCGGCGCAAGCGATCCGAGCCGTTTCCAGATGTGCCATGCTGGGCACCCGACACCCCGTATGGCTTGAGGGCGTTGTGAATCCCCAGCGTCAGTTCCACCTGTATACCTTGTTCCGAGGTCTGAATTCCATGTGCAGTCCCATTGTTCAGCGCAATCCATT
>CAYSLH010000067.1:0-18335 GCA_964431605.1 uncultured Myxococcales bacterium | reverse complement strand
CAACGCCTCGGGATCGACTTCAGAGTAGCCCCGGCCTGCGAAAAGTTCCATGTGCATGAGGTAAAAACGGGCAGCCTCTTCCTGTCGATCCAGTTGCCATGCGGCCCTGCCGACCATTAACGCCACCTCGGCCTTACGCTCTAAGGGAAGATGCCAGTCACTTTCAGAATCCTTTTCGCCGATAACTTTTTTCGACTCCATGTTGTCCAGCGCACGACCACCCAACTCCAAAGCTTCTTCATAATCACCGCACGAATAGTGATATTCAGCCAAGGCGATGAGGGCGGGATTAAAATCAGGATTCTGCTCGAGGGCTCGTCTCCAACACTCGATTGAAGCATCTTCATCGTTCAACCTGTTTTGCAGAATCGAGGCCAGCGCCATGTACAGATGCGGCGCCTGGTCGGGCTTTTCCAGGGCAATACGTTTTCTGAGCACATCTGCCACGTCACTCCATTTGCTCAGCTCGGAATACAAACGTTGCAAAGAGGAAAGGCGTGCGGAGACACCGTCACTGTCAGCAGCGGCTTCGATGGCAGCTTTATACTGAGCGGCAGCCTGCTCTAACATATCGAGCTTGTCCCACCAGATGGAAGCGGCTGCGGTATGAAGAGCTGCTGCCTCCTCTCCTGAAAAACTCTCAGCTCTTCTTGCATAGAACGCCGCCAAATCATCCCATCTTTGTGTCTCTCGCAACAAGGTGGCAATCTTCGACGCAGCCTGTTCATCTTCACCAAACCTGGAAAGGACAATCTGATATTGCTCGATGGCGCGATCTTTGTTACCCAATTCCATCTCTATCTTAGCCAGGCGTCTGTGCAACTCTGTTCGACCGGGCGCTGACAGACCACCTTCACCCGCATATTCGAGCACCTTGGCAATATCAGCCTTGGCTTCTTCCCACTGTTCAGACTGGTAGTGTAAATCAGCCATGGCCCTGAGGGCTGCCAACTGGTGAGGATCGACCTGAACAACCTTTTCATAACTCTCCAGGGCTTCGCTGGTTCGTTCCAGTCTCTCAGCCAGGATTCGGGCGCGTTCAAGCCAAAGCTCCACCCAATCGACTTCTTCGAATGCATCAGGATCCAGTTTTGGTGTCAATGAAACCAACTGCTCGTACCTGCCGTGCTGTCTATACAAAGACAGCAACTCGAAAACACGCTTGGTGTCATCAGGTTCCAGACGCACAGCCAGGTCCATGGCGTGTAGACCACCATCTAAATCCTTGAGGTGTTCTACTCGTATTCGACCCAGTTTGAACCATCTGCGGGAAGCCAACGGCGTCGGCAGATCTTGTGTGATGCTTCCAGATACTACTTTCTCTAGTTCCTCCCAACGTTCCTGCTCTTGCAATATGTCGACTAGCCCATCGAAAGCAGTGCTGGAAGATGGATCCCACTCCAACGCCTTCGACAGAAAATTCTCCGCTCGTTTTAAATCATTCAATCGTGTGCGGCAAAGCTCTGCGGCCTCTAAAAGTGTGCTCTCGACCTGATGGTTTTCCGACAATAGGACGGCTTTTTGTTCCAGCACATCCACGAGCGGTGCCCAATCCTGCTGCCGTCTATATATATCCTCCAGGCTGCTCCACGCGTCCAATTCCCTGGGATCGAGTTGCACGACCTTTTTGAAATAAAGCCTGGCTTCGGATAAACCACCAGGTCTGTCCAGGTACAATTTACCCAGACTCATGCCGGCAGCCTTTAGTATGTCGTCCGGTAATGGAGTCCCTGCATCACCCAACTCCAGCAATCTTCCAAACGACTCTGCCGCCTGCTCTGGTTGGTCAAGCTCTGTAGCCAGGCGGCCGGCCCTGAAAAGAGCTTCAAGGTGATCCGGCTCGTCTTTCAGAATCTTTGTAAAATGAGCGAGGGCGACCGCGGGATCATCCAGTTCCTCATCCCAGAGCTTGGCCAGGCGCAACCTCAAGCCGGTTATCCCCTCCTGACCGGCTTTTTCCATCACCTCGATAGATCTCACAAGTAGCTTTGCAGCTCGCTCAGGATGCCCCAGCCTTTGCTGAACCGAAGCCTGGGTGGACAGAGCAAGAAAATTTTCACTATCCGCTGCCAATGCGGCGTCCAGGTGTTTCCTTGCCCTGTCCAACGCATCGAGCCTATCCAAGTAGATTCTGCCACAACGAGCGTGTCTTTCGGACACCTGTCCCGGATCATCCACTATGCCCGCCAGGCGCAGGTGAATTCGAAGTGCCCGATACCATCGTCCTGAATCTTCATATGCATCCGCCAGAAGCTCCAGGGCACCGACATGATCCCGCTGGACTGAGAGCAGATTTTCCAGACTCGTAATCGCATCTTCCAGATTGTCCTTCAATAACAGTTTTGCGGCTTTGAAATACGCCAACACCGCATCGTCTCTCTCCCCGCGTTCTTTGCAAACTGAAGCAGCCTGGGCATAGATTTTTCCAGCTTCCTTTTTGCCGGTTTTCTCCAGCATGGAAGCCTTGGCTAAAATAGCTGCCACATCATCTTCAGCATGCCGGATCCTGTCATTGGCCAGGTCCAACAATTGCTCTGGCTTGTCAGGCTTGGTCAACGCGATTTCCAACAGTCGCCTTGCAGCCAGGGGATGAAACGCTTCGACTTGGTCATGCCCTAAGTATAGACTTCTTGCCTCTTGAAGTTTTCCCTCCATGAAAGCCTGCTCTGCTTGGCTGTATAATTCCATGCCTTCCCTTGCCACCAAGGCATCGCGCTCTGCCATGGCGCCTGCCTCGGCGACCTGTTCATCTCTACCTGGAAGTTCGTCGGGATATCGAGCCGTGACTATCTGGAGCTTTCCATGGCGGATAAAAGCCCTGTCCAACCTAAGCCCCCTTAGATCAGGAATCTTCCAGCCATGGGTTGGCAACAACCACCTCAGAAGACCATAAACAGGATCGATCTCCAGGGTTGCCGGACCGGTTTGTTTGAAACCGTATTTTGAAAAGGCTCTACCCATTTGAGAAACGATGGTGCTGGTCGGTACGGCAATCCAGCCGAAAACCCTCACATCAAAAAAGTCTACCCTGAGAGACATGTCCGAGGTTGGTTCCAAGGTGAATCTCATTGAAAAGGGAGTCTTGCCGGAGCCCACCGAGTACTGCCCGGCAATCCTTCCAAACCTATCCTCCAGTTGGACCTTGGAAATCTCGACACCGTATCTCTCAGGCTCAAGCGCCGCATCGACTACTGTACGTAATCCCGCTTCATCCAATGACAACCAAAGCAATCGCAATGAACAACGCCTGTGACGAAACTGCTCCGCCCCACCACTTACATCGAAAGGAAATCTTACCTCCGGCACCTCCATTTCGAGACTGTCCAAGTGCAAGGCGTCAACCACAATGCGATTTTTGAGACTAACAAGTGCGCTTTGCTCACGGAATTCAAGCGAAAAACCAAGAGAATTGCCTTTTTTCGAACCGGACGATCCCAGCGGTTCGACCACTGTTCCAAGTTTTCCTTCTTCGTTCATCTAAAGCCCCTGGCGTGAAATGGGCATATCGATGTGGGATTCTATCACACAGGTAAAAAGCGAGCTAATTTTTGACCTTGGTAAATTTGGTAAACAGAGACGCGTTCCAAGTACTTCACAAACGGTAGAATGAAAGGCTGAATATGACGGAGATCTTTTTCACTTGAGCACAAGCTCCGTCCAACATGCATGTTTGCTATTTCCTAAGCACAAGCCGGAACGCTAGTACAGACTTTTTCGAAAAACATTTTTCCTGCCGGGCTTTATATTTACAACAATCACTTTATCAATACCCTCCTGCCTGTTCACTAAACGTAATTCGACCGGTCCGGATGGAAGTTCCACATCCACCAAGGGTGTTTGGCCCAGATTTTTACCCTTGTAATATACGGTCGACCAGGGAGAGGTCATCAATCGAAGTCTCCCGGGAGGTCCAGGGGGGGCAGAATGTTCTTTCGTGTTTTTTCTTTTGATTTTTATGCCGATAGATTGCGCAACCCGTATGGACTTTTTCCTCCTGCGCTTCTTTTTGCCAACCTGTCGATGTTTGTGTGATGAGATTTTCAACTGCTCGCCTGGTCCTGCATGCCGATAATCTCCCCCAGACGAAGTAGCCACTAACCCAGCGTCAGGGCTGGACGATGTTTCGGCCCCATCCGACTTTTGATCCTCAGTAGCACCATTGATGATACTCTTGTGAGATTGGTGTCGGGCTGCATCGCGTTTTACCAGGTTGCTCGCTTTGGCATCAGCCCCATCAACTGACAAAACAGACGTCACCGTAGATGCCCCGTCAGCAAATAACAAATACGCGGCTGATCCCCCTATGATGGTCATGAAAACGAAGAGCAAAAACAAGTGCATCTTCCGTGTTTTTTTTTCATAAGGAGGAGATGAAGTTGGGAAAACACTGACAACTGAATTGGGAACAGAGATCTCCGTGTCTGATACGTAGCTTTGCAAATCGCCGAACAAGTTATCTCCCAAGTCGTTTTCTAAACGTTTCGCTCCTTCGATTATCGATCGCTTTTTTGATATTCTATCCGAGAAGGCCTCCCGCATGAATCGGCCGATGGCCATGGTGTCACTATCTTGGGATGTTTTTTTCAAGTAAGCTGCCAGGTCACGTCGAAATTCCGCCGCTGATTGGTATCGATCCTCCCTCCTTCTTGACAAGGCATGTAGTACGATGTCCGCGAGTTCTTGAGGCACATATGGATTGATTTCCTTTGGAGATGGAGCATCCGTGCCGACTACTGCCTTTAGTAATTCTAGATCGTTTTGTTGATTGAACAGCTTTCTACCTACAAGACATTCCCAGAACACGATTCCAAGGGCAAATACGTCCGATCGCGCATCGAGATCCACCCCCTGCACTTGTTCCGGTGACATATACGAGTACTTGCCCTTGAGAGTTCCTGTCTTGGTTTTCGTGCTGCGCATGGTCGCTTTGGCGATTCCAAAATCCACGACTTTGACTCCACCATCATACTGGATAAAAATGTTTTGGGGACTTATATCTCGGTGGACAATCCCCAGCGGCGAGCCATCAGCAGATGTCATCTCGTGTGCGTGGTGCAATCCCTCTGCCGCTTGCATTATAATACCGGCTGCCAGGTGGCTCGGTATGGTCGATTTGAATTTTCGACGGTTTCTTATCACATAGGACAGACTCTCTCCCGAAAGATACTCCATGGCGATGAAAAACCTTCCCTGGACCTGGCCCAAATCGAAGATCTGAATCACATTTGGATGATTGAGTTGAGCTGCGATTCTCGCTTCATCGAGAAACATCTCAATAAATTTTCTATCTTTTGCCAGGTTGGGAAGAATTCTCTTAATAACAAGGAGCTTTTCAAAACCTCCTATACTCTTTTGCGATGCCAGGAAGATATCGGCCATACCTCCCGTTGCCAGATGAGATATCAAGTGATATTTACCAAATTGCCTGTTTGTGTTCTCCGGCATTTCAGGGCCGCCCTCCCTATCGGTCTATCGTACAGGCAAGGTTATTCTTACGTTCTCTCATGTCCTTATCGTTGGTTACTGTGCTGTACTGAAGCTTACATCGAAATCAAACGGACCGTTATCAGCGGATCTGGTTCCCAATACTGCCGCTGTCGTAGCTCCTGCGACCACGACGCCACCAACTATCGTCCAGACCCACCAGCGCTTGTACCAAGGGTTTGCTGCAGCGATCTTTGCCTGTGGACTATCCGATATACTAATAATGCCTGGATGCTTAGCTTCGCCAAACCACTGCAAGGTTGAATACTTGTAACCTTCAGCCACGGCATACCAAAACAAAGTAGCCTTTTTCTTCTTTACAAAAGGAAGGGGTATGTTGACCGAAATCCGTCTCTTTGTCTTTTTGCTCTTGCTCCTGTCGTACTTGGCCCTGATGGAACTATATTTTTTCTGACCACCTACTTTGTACCAGACTTTTACAGAGCGAAGCATTTTTGCGGGATCCGAGATCACTTCGAATGACATTTTTATGGGTTTGCCCTTCTGGATTCCAGAGGGAACCACAGAGCGAACCTCCAACCTTGCAGGGTTTTGCTTCAGAACTTGCTCGAAAGGCTTTTTTACCCGTGGAGAAACATCAGTGCCCAGCCTGAAGGAAGGCTCCAGGGTCAGCAATTTTAAGAAAGCCTTACGTGCCTGGTCATATTTACCGAGGGTTGATTGACAAAGACCCATGATACTGAAAATGCGCTTGAGTTGATCACGAGAATTACCGATCTGCTCCTGTGCCTCTTTTATTAACCCGAGAGCCTTTTCAAAATCCAGTTCAGCATAAGAATCAACGGCAGCCTTTATCTTTTTGTCCGCTTCCAAAGAGCGGGCCCAACCAATAGAGGCAGTGGAAAAAAGCAAAATCGCAAACGAGATAACACTAAAGACACGCATAGGCTACTCCCTGTGCAATATTTATTCCCATATCATATTAAAAACCGTCAATATTTACCAACAATACATTTTCTATAAATCAGATTCAATATTTTGGCAGTCAAGGACTACGCGACTTTGCCACTACCAGCGGCCATCCATTGAACTCCCTGTAGCACTTTTATACAATACCACAGATTCGCCTCGAACTTCTTTATCCCATTTGATTTGAATGCTTAATTTGGTTATTTTGCATTAGTCGATGTTGGCGGAATTCAAAAACTGTTACATACCTATCGAATGGAAAAGCCATGAGTACAACCAACAGCGCAACCAGTCGTGGACGATTGAGCATCGGGCTATCGAAATCCAAAACCGACAATGTCACAACCATTGACATGCCCACAAAGGACGTAGCTACCAAAGTCATGGTGGAGAACGACCCAGCTCTAGGAATATTATCCCTAGAGGAACGTTTCGAAGACAAGGGTGAAATTGCCAGGGGAGGAATGGGCTCGATCCACCAGGTACTGGAACACACGCTCAACCGAACGGTTGCAATGAAAATATTACCCATGGAGCAATCTCACGAAAAAAAAGTCCGCCAACGTTTTATTGCCGAAGCTCAGGTTACCGCCCAACTCCAACACCCGAACATCGTCCCTGTATATGAAATAGGTTCGGATGATGATGGAAAACTGTTTTTTACCATGCGACTGGTACAGGGTCGAACCCTTGCCCAAGTGCTCAAAGAACACAAGGGCGAGTCGGATGAAGAAATCGAACAAGTCATGGAAATTTTTTTCAAGGTATGCGACGCGTTATCATTTGCTCATTCGAGGGGAGTAATTCACCGGGATATCAAACCTTCAAATATCATGGTTGGAGACTTTGGTGAAGTTTATCTGATGGACTGGGGGGTGGCACGGCTTTTGAATTTCGATGAAAAAAAATCTAAAGCCTCATTGGAACACATCGAACAACATACCACACTTACAATCCCGGCCATGGACGAACGAGGTCTGGTGGTAGGTACTTACAACTACATGGCGCCGGAGCAAGCGAAGGCCGAACTTGATAAAATAGATGAGCGAACAGACGTGTTTTCCATGGGGGCTGTTCTCTTCCGAGTCGTCTCGGGCAAAGCGCCCATAGGAGGTGACAGTCTTACGAAAATTCTGCAAAACGCAACGAACTCAAAGATAACTGATGTCCGCCATTTGGTGCATGGCAGTCTTCGCAAATCACTGCTGGAGGTTGCATACCAGGCCATGAGGAAATGCCCCGCCCAGCGTTTCCAATCCATATCAGGTCTCAAACGAGCCGCCCGCTCAGTCGTACGCGGCAGACTGAGGTTTCCTGTAAAGCGCTTTTCACCAGGGCAGATGGTGATAGAAGAAGGACAGAAAGGATACGACGCATACTATATCCGCTCAGGCTCCTGCAAGGTTTTCAAGCACCAGGGCGACACAACACTAGATCTCAAGACCCTGGGACCGGGTGAGGTTTTCGGAGAGACAGCAATCTTCACAGGCCAGCATCGCAACGCGAGTGTCAAAGCCATAAGCGATGTCGAGCTAATAGTTGTGCCTGCATCTTATCTGTCAAACTCGCTGAACCTGGATGAATGGACAGGTGCTTTCGTTCGCTCCCTTGGACAACGTTTCACCTTGGCAAACCAAAGACAGGCCGAGTTGGAAGTCGAGCTCAGTCAAAGCCACAGGCGATGCGATTTGTTCAAAACCATGGCTCTTTTCGGCTCCCGGGAATCCAACCGGTCTATACGAATTGCCACCAAAGACTTGCTATTCAATTTTGGTGCGTCTGAAAACGAGGAAGAAGTCTTTTCTTTGCTGAAGGACGAAGGCTTTAAAGTCCAAATCGACCCTGATGATGACAAAAGCCTTGTTATTACCTATGAAGACGACGTCGGTGCGTGATCTAATCGAAAATGGGTTCCAGGTAGTGTAGTGACGCAAGCAGTGGAAGCGAAAAAGCATACGGGTGTCAGTCTGAATCGGCAGTACTGAGCATATTCAAAAGCTCATCGGCACTACTGTCACCAACCATCGAATACAACAACCCACGGGCCTTCCAACTGACCACCGCATAGCCCCTGTTTTCAGACAGGCAAAACTCCCTGTGGTTGAGACGCTTGCACCTCTGTCCCCCTAACTTTACATTTCCATCCGTGATGACAAACAAGCTAAAATGCCTGGGTCCCCGCCGGTAACGAATCAATGCGGCTCTCCTTTGAGCCAGGTTACTCAACCTTCCCCCTTCCAGATACATCTGGCGGGCGCTGAAATGGGGAAGGGCCACGTTGAAATTGACCTTTGAACGAAACCAGTTTTCTACGTCATCGGAATTTGCCGAACTCACCTCCACAGGAGGAGCACTGGAATGCTTTGAGACAGCTTCTTCCACAATGGGAGTAAATCCACTGGTCACGGTCCATGTAAACATGGTCACCATGATCAGGGCCGCGGCCGCAGGGATGGATCCCCACATCAAAGACCTGGGAATATGCCTGGGAGAGTGGTATTCGGCCATATCCCTCTTGATTCGGTCCCTCAGACCCTCGGGAGCGGCAGGGGCCACTAAACGAGTGCGGATAGCATCTCTGAAACGGCGCTCGTATTCAGCACGAGCCCGACAGGTTGGACAGGTGCTGAGGTGACTTTCCACCTCATGGCGCTCTGCCTCGTCGAATTCTCCGTCCACGTATACCTGGAGGAATTTCTGTACTACTTCACAATCCATCAGTTCCCCTCCCCTGATCGGCGTTTTCGCCGGTATTCATTTAGGTCCGCGGGTTGAGGATTTTGATTATCTTCGCTGGATGAGCCTGTCTTGATAAAGCCTTCCTTTACGGCAAATGTATATAATTTTTCCCGAAGCATTCTTCGTCCCCTGTGCAGCCTGGACATCACCGTTCCCACAGGAATATTGAGAATGTCAGCGATCTGCTTATATGAAAATCCATTGATATCGGCCAACAGAACCACCATCTTGAAGTCAGGAGCAAGCTCTGAGACGGCCTCTACTACATCATCTGAAAACAGCCTCTCGAAGAAAAACTCCTCAGGAGTACTCGTGGGCGCCAGATGCTCGTCAGGTAAGACTTGTACGCGAAGATCTGACTGTTCATGGCCTTCACTGATCTCCCTACCTCGCTTGCTTCGCCGGTACTGGTTGACGAACAAATTGAACATCATCCTGAACAACCAGGCCCTAAGGTTTGTTCCGGGATCGAATTTCGTCCAAAACCTCAGGGCCCTGACATAGGTATCCTGAACCAAGTCCTCTGCGGAATCTCGTGAACCGGTCAATCTGAGCGCAGTACCGTAAAGAGCATCTATGTGTTCCAATGCCTGACGCTCAAACAATTTTCGGCCTTTATCACTCTTTTTCGAAAACAACATGGAACACCTTCAAATTAAATTCCGCCCATTGCCTTTCATGGATGGAACAAGCGGGAAAGGGAAGATATTCCCACAATATTTGCTTTATTTATCAAGCAGTTCAGCCAAATCAAAGCAATCCATGGCAAATGCGTCTGCCACGGCGGGGCAGGTAAGGTGACCTTTATATACGTTGAATCCGCCCGCCAAAGCCTTATCCGACTTTGCCGCGGCCTCTGGGCCCTTGTCCGCGAGCAGCACCGCGTAGCTTATGGTGGTGTTGGTAAGGGCGAAAGTGGAAGTGTGTGCGACCGCACCAGGCATATTGGCCACGCAATAATGCACGACGCCGTCGACCACAAAAGTTGGATTATCGTGAGTGGTCGGCTTGGTAGTCTCGATACATCCACCTTGATCCACCGCCACATCAACAATGACCGATCCGTTTTCCATGGTCCCTACTAGTTCCCTGCTCACTAGTTTCGGAGCCTTGGCTCCAGGAATCAATACCGCTCCCACGAGTAGGTCGGCTTCTGCCACCGAACGCCTCACTGTCTCGGAATCGGAAAACAAGGTCTGTACCCGTCCATGGAAAATATCGTCATAGTAGTTGAGGGTATTTAGATTGATATCCAGGACCGTGACGCGAGCACCAAGTCCCAGAGCCATTTTAGTAGCATTCAGCCCCACGACACCAGCACCAATGATAGTAACCCGGCCTTGCCGGACACCTGGGACCCCGCCAAGTAACAAGCCCTTGCCGCCGTTTTCCTTTTCCAGCGTTGCGGCACCAACCTGCACGGCCATACGACCCGCGACTTCACTCATGGGCTTGAGTAAAGGAAGGGAGCGGTCTGCCAACTGTATGGTCTCATACGCAATGGCGATGCATTTTCGCTCGATCAGCTTATGGGTAAGGGTCTTGTCCGCAGCAAGGTGCAGGTAGGTGTATATTATCTGGTTTTCGCGAATGAGGTCATATTCCGGCTCTATGGGCTCTTTTACCTTGACCACCATATCCGCCTTGGCATAGACGGTCTGGATATCATCCACGATTTGGGCCCCGGCCGCCTTGTAGAGCTCATCTGCAAGACCGCTCCCCTCGCCGGCTCCCTTCTCCACCAAAACCTCATGACCCCTGGTGATGAGCTTTTCCACTCCTGCCGGGGTCATACCTACCCTGTACTCCCTGACTTTGATTTCCTTTGGAACACCGACTATCACTGTTGGCTCCTTTCTAGATTACCGTGTTCGATCACAACTCGAACACCATCCCGTCGAAGGCGAGTTCCACGCCTTCGGGAAGATCCTTGCATGTTTCTTCGTGTTCTATCAAATGAGACAAATGGGTAAAAGCGGTACGCTTCGGTGCCAGCCTTTTTGATACATCCAGTGCCTGATCGAGCGAAAAATGGGTGGGATGGGGTCGAGGTCGCAAAGCATCCAGAATGAGTAAATCCAGACCATCGAGCAATCCCCATGACTCATCAGGAATTTTGCTGACGTCCGTCAGATAGGCAAAATCGCCAATGCGGTATCCAAATATAGGCATCTGCCCGTGGAGCAATGGTATGGGGATCACTTCCCGCTTTTCCACCATAAACGGTCCATCAACCTCGTTGAGTTCCAAGTATGGCCTGAAGCTCCCCCCAGGTTCCGGTTGGAAGATATACTTGAAATACGCCTCAATCCTTTCAGACACATCAGGACCGGCATAACATGGGATAGTCTTGAGCAGACAAAGGTTGAAGATTCTAAGCTCATCAATACCGTGTAGATGATCAGCGTGAGCATGGGTATAGAGGACCGCGTCCACCCTATTGATATCATTGTCGAGAGCCTGCTGACGCAGGTCCGTGGAAGTATCGATGAGAATGACCTTCCCATTATCCTCTATGGCCACTGAAGATCGGGTCCTTTTGTTTTTGGGATTTGCGGAAGTACAAACAGGGCATCGGCACCCAATTACAGGGACACCACTGGACGTACCGGACCCGAGTACCTTGACGCGCAAGCCGCCTCCTGACTATGCAAATTACTATTCCAGCCATTTGAAAAAGTCCACCTAAATCACGACTCGAAAACAGGAGAGTTGGAAAATTGTCCTCCTTTGATAATATGCCCCAATCCTTCAAACGCGGGAGCAAGAGGTGAACCCTGACAAACTACTCGATGGATTCGATACCAACGGCATGCTAGGTGAACTGACGGAAATTCCTGAGACAGAGCACAATAAATTATTTCAAAAAGCCATGAATGACGCCCAGGTGACCCTGGGTCAGGCGATAGTCCAGGCCAGGGTCGAATCCAAACCCATCATCCTTGATGCATCGAGGCTCAGTGGGACAAACGGTTTCGACAACTGGATAGTAAACCCCAAGGGTGATACCGAACGAATCCTGGTACCTTTCGAACAAGCGAAAAAGCAACTGGAACAAAGAGACGGCATACAGTTAGAAGGGCATCATGACTCAGACCACCGCACCCAGGATGTTGCCAGGCTGTTTGCCAGAATGGCATACAACGGATTATGGTCTCCGTCCGGCACCAACTGGCAGCCCATCCGCACTATTGTCATGGACCGATACGAAGCATCTGCCCTTCCCGGAGTATCCATATCCACCCCCGCCATGGTTGTATTCACACGCACCAAATACAGTTCCATCCTTGGAGACGTGGCAAGCCTGTGCGGTATAGCGCACGATCCCCATGCGGAATACATCGACTTGGGTATTTGGATGCAGATCGCCATTCAAACGGCTATTGGACATGGATGGACCATGACGTGGAGGAGCCTTCCTGGACACGCTGCCAAATTCCTGGTGAAATTTCTAAAAAAAAGGTCCAGACAATTACCCAATCCATACTCTAAAGCAGCCGCACAACTAGCCATATCAATGGAAGAAGGAAAACACATCCCGGCCTATGTTCTATTTGCCGAAAGAAGCGATAGGTTAGCCGATTGTCCCGAAGCTCCAGCCATGTTGTCCCGCAGTGATTTCGACATGCTCATAGAATCCCGTTCTACCCAGCGGGTCGCTTCTCCTTCCGGTATGCTGTCCCATGCTGATATCCAATCACTGTGGGATGCGGCCCTCGGAAATATTCGACCACACTGGTCCAAGATTGACCTAGCACTGAGATTTTTCTCATTTTCCAAAACAGATCCTGTTCCCGCGGCCATAGGCAAGGCCATGAAAAACGGCATAGAGGGACCGGATGGTTTGCTTGCGAAAATACGCATGGAAAATCTAATGGCTCATATTCAAGATTGTCCCACAGAATCCGAGCCACTTATGGCAGCGAGTTTACCAGAACACCTCCTGGGCAACCTGACGTCATCCGGCCAATATCGTATCGAAGATGGTCTTGTCCTCGACCACAGAGGCAAGGCCCTGACCCCGTCCAGGCTCGTCAAGCTCATGCGAATGCTGGCAAAATCATTCGGGCGATTCTTCCTGAGCTTTCAAAATACTCACCCTGCCCTGGGAGTTATCATGGTCAGGGCCGATCTCCCAGTCCACGAGCAACTAAAAGCCTATGAGTATGCGGGCAGGGTCGCCGGACACATGAGCGCGCTGGCAAGGGCGAAGGGTTGGGTGTCCATCATCAAAAGCGGCCCCATCGAAATCGCAAGATCCGAAATACAACGACTGATGGCCGAAAACACGACAGAAAAACGGGTCGCAGAAGCCATAAAAGCTGAAAAGCTCCGCGCGCTGCTGACATTCCAGATAGGCTTACCCCTTGGTCCGCACGAATTAGTCTCAAAAGGAACAAAGGGAGAACACAACGGAATTTTGGAAAGGAAGCTCGACAAACGAGCGTCTAGAGCTTCTGTCAAACGACACCATATTCCCATGGCTGGGGACTAAATAGCTCAAAACGAACTCCGAAATGGTCTTATTCCTTTTTACCTTTGTAGCCCCTTTCGTAGAATTCTTCCAAGCCCTCCAACATCTTGTGAAAATTTTGTTCCACCCAGGCAACCGTATGTTTTTCGATCCGCTTACCTATTAGAGGTATTCTGAACTTCACCTCTCCTTCGATGGTCAGACGTGTGCCTTGTTCACATGCGTCGATCACTCCTGTGCCCCTTGCTTCAAACCTGTTGTTTCCGATATTGGGAATATATTCCCAGGTGTAGCTACCATCGTCGCGCCGTATTTCCTGTTTTTCCTCCATTACAAATTTCGGGACCTTGAAATGCCTCTGCGCTTTTGCACCCAAGGTTTTTTCCGAACGTATGGTTCTGTAAATGGTGCCATTTTTTTCTTCAAACCGCACTACCTTTCTTTCATCCTGCTTCATCGTGTCCTTAACCCACCTGACAAACTCATCGCTCAAGACGACATCAAAATATTCATCTGCAGGTATTCTAAGAGTATGTACGAGTTCGAAGTTCATGAAGTATTCCTTTCAGGCCAACGATACTTTTGGATCGGAGAGAAGGTCCGAGATGTCAGCCAAGAACAAGGCAGCTTCAAAAGGCTCAAAAATCCGTGCATCGAAGGCAAGGCCTAGTTTCAATACATTATGCGATGTTCCTTGATGACCAGACAACTCTGGATGTATGGAGCCCACCAGCAGATGCGCGGACCGTGGTCCTGTCAGCGAGACGGTTGCAGAATCTATCCCAAGTCGCATGAGAGGATGGACCACGAAATTTCCCGTCTGCTCCACCGCTATCCTAATCCATCTTTCCGGGATCTTGACCTTGTCCCTGATAAAAAACAGACCCTCGGTAAAAACATCCACCAAAAGCCGGTATTTCAAGGGCCTCGTCCTACGCTGAAGCACGGCCTTTCTGGCCTCACCTTCGAACCTTGGATATCCATCAGCCTCGGATGCATCCAACTCCGCAACGGCCTCGTCCAAGGGTTTTTCATCTGGTGTGGCCACCAGCCCAATAGCGCCGCTTCCAGGCCCATCGAGGGCAGTTGCGATTACCGCCCTGGTGGGTTCGTAGATACTGCCACCTGGCAGCAAAAGACAAGTAAAATGAGAATGGCGCTTCAAGGCGGACGCCGCAGCCACTATTACGATATGCTCCACCGTTGCCTTCAGTCCCGTTGGCAACCTCCCAGGTTGATTCAACTCCTGGACCAGCTCTTCCACTGGTTCGGTTGGGAGCAATCGAAAGACCGACGAGGTAGGCACCATACGTCTTTGGGCACCATCCATCACCAGGCTTCTGCGAACCGCGATGTAATCCCTCGGGTTCATCCATCGGTCTCCACATTCAACCCAGACACCACGGCATCCAAAAAGTCGGAAGCTCTTGCTCCATCCACCAGCCGCTGGTCAAAATCCAGAACCAAGCCGAAGTATTGTTGAGATTTTCCTGAGGAAGAGGGTCTCCAATGTGGGCCGACCAGCACTAGTCTGGCGACCTGCGGTTTGACCAGTCCACCCTTCCAATCACACACCTGCAATTCAGTCAGATCGATGATTTCCAGACCATTGGAATGAACATCGTACATAACGGATGGAGCAACGTCAGACATGGATTCCAAGTCCAAAGGGTCAATGGATTTGCCAGAAAACCTCCTCCAGGTTTTTCCTCCCATGACACCGACCCACACAGCCGGATTTTTGCTGACACGAAGTCCCTTGCGCCCGTCGAACTCAGCCCATAGAACCTGCTCTTTGTCGAAGTTGTCCAAAACCACGTTGCAGAGCCTGGCTAACCGCTCCATTGGTTTAGCGTTACTCCAGGCGCCAGCGAGAACCTCTTTTTTCACCGATGCCGTTGGCACCATGTCAACGTGTTTCATGCGCATGATTCTTTTAGAATGTTGTTTTACCCTTTGTACAAAATCCATCATGCGTCTCCTCGATCATGATCCTGTTCAGACTCGTCCACAGGACCGACACAATAACGTCTAGGGTTTTCAAGGTTTCTCTGGATCTCGTTAAGTAGCCTTGCTGCTGCAGGAGCATCACTTACACGCTGATCATAATCCAATCCAGTGGGCAGAACCTTTTTGAAAGTCACCTTTCCATTCTTTAGTATTGGCTTTTGTTCAATGGCCATCACCCGTACGCACCCCATCCTGAAACCGAAAAACAGCATGGCCTTGCAATCCTGTACACCGAGAGTCCCGGGATTGGTAACAAGAAAAGAGCCTGGACGGCTTTCGAGATGCTCTATGGCACCCTTGTGAGAATAATCGCGGAGCACCCTGTTGACGAAAGGAAAAGCCCAGGCAAGCTTGTTGAACAAAGGAAGAGTCTCGAAAATGTTATCCAAACGACTCATCCTGTGCTCCAGGGTGACGCGCCTGGTGGACACCAACCTGTGGCTCAATTGCGCCACCTGGCGTAGGGTCAACTTGTCAGCGTCCGGAATGACTATCTGAGTGGCCATACCAGCCACGTCCACAACGTTCGCTATGTCGATGTGTGGATATACCAGGAAAGTGTCACGCCATGTTCTTTTCGAGTTGAAAAGAATATGGTGCCTCAATGCGTTGGCCACGGCCTTGTTGATGATGTGATTGAATGTGATCCTCGAGCCTGGATCAGGGTCTTGCTTGTTCATCTCCTTGCGCAGCAAATCAGCTTCGGTCAACTCGATATTTTTTTGCACGCAACAGTTCGGATACCACATGTAATGCTGGAACCCGTGGATATACAACATTCGCTTGTCTGTCCAACCAGCCAACCTGTCGGCACCTATACTCGGAGGGATTTGCTTTGGCCGCTTCATTTTTTTCTTTCCAAATATTTCGCCGGTTCGGAAAGGACCTTCACTACATTTTGTAAAAATGCACATGCTCGGTCCACAGTAATCAATTCCTGTGCATAGACCATGATGAGAGGTAAAACGACAACCGACTCGAATCCACCAGAGTCCGTTCGGTTGACTATCTCATCCTTTTCGAGCACCCAAAGCATTGACACCCACGGCCTTCTCAAAAAACCCTTGAACTCCTGCACTCCGTGAGTACCCAGATTGTGAATCTGCATGTGGCCCCTTTGCTCTACCCATTTGTCGAATCTTTTCCCCTGTAGCTGTGGCAGAAGATAATCGAATCGTTCACGAACTTCCTGGGTTGCCATCTTTAGCCAACGTTTTGTTTTGCGCACACCCGAAATTTTCGTTCTCTGGGACCCGGGAATCAACTTACTTTGTATCGGTTCGTACCTAAGCAAATTGGACTCGATTTTTTCAGCCAGGTCTAATGGGTTTGAATACTCGTCACCGCGAACCACCAGCACTCTCGCCGATTTTCCAGCATCCAGGCCGACTCCAATGGACGGGTTGCTTGGCACGATCAACTCGTCACGGCCGTCAAAAAGAGATGCGAACAACGGGTCATGGCCCAACGCCCATCTCACCGCGGCCGACACACAGGCTGTTATTCCGAGTTTGTTCTTTCTGGTTTTTCGCCACCTGTTCAGTTCTGACATAGGTACTGTCATTTTCAAGTTTGCACCTGCCGCAAAATTTACAACCCTTAGACCAGCAAGCATGTCAACCCGTTCATCTAGCAGTGCCGACAGAGCAGGATCATCCCTGTCCCAAAATGTATTATCGAAAGACCTCAAGTTGCCTTCTCCAGGTTTTGTCCGTAAAGATACTTTTCCGGTTCATCCAGCATTTGCTGCATGTGAAAGAGAAAATACCCGGCTGCGTCCGTGTCCATAAGGTTATGATTGAACGGAACCGACATGGGAACACGCTCCACGACCACCGGACCTTGCTCTCCGGGTTCCACTACGAACTTGGGCTTTAGCACCACCAACATGGCTGCCGCAGGCCTTAGAAGCACCGCATGGAGGTCCTCGGCACCGAAAGCGCCTGCGTTCAGCACGGTAAAAGTACCACCATCTTCACCAGGACCAAGGCCGAAGCGTTTTTCCACCTGAGGAGCCAAGTCCACCGCGGTGGCCAGTATGTCATCGAGCAACCTGCCTACCCTTCCCCGTCTCACTGTTGGGCTTTGCGTCACGCACTCCGGGCCAACTGTGTTTTGTGATGCATGTGAGTAAGCATTTGCCATTTGTGTCGGATTCAGCTTGTCGGCATTTTCGATGATCCCCCATGCCAATTTTCCGTCCAAGTTGAAACTCACTCGAAGATGTATTTCATCTTTGGGAATGATCTCCCTTAGTCCGTCGTAGGCCACATTGAACACAGGCCGCGCCCTGAGAACCCTGGCAGCCGCGCATAACCATAGATGCTCCAGGGTAACATGGGGCCGAGTAGCAGCGAGTTTGGCTTCAACTAAAAACTCTTTCGGGCGGGTCATATCCAAGTCAACCCTGGTGTGAACCGATGTGGTCCAGTTGATAAAATGGTGTCTGGCGATGCGAAGACGCATTTTTCTCAAGTAATCTTTCGTGTTGATTTCCAACTTTTGCTCCTGATCCTCGGAATTGAATACAGGATAAACGAGAGACTTAATTCAGGTCAAGGCTAGATTCAGGAGATTCAGGGACGGAGGCAGAACAGGCCGACAACTGGACAGAACCTCGATCTTGCCTTTGGACTATCCATGGTTTTGCCAAGTTTTTACGACAAAAATTCACCAGTCGCCTGGTTCGACCACAGAA
>CAYSLH010000066.1:13849-18341 GCA_964431605.1 uncultured Myxococcales bacterium | reverse complement strand
TGGGATCATCCGGGCAGATATCAAATGCGTCACAGATCCCGTCCGAGTCAATGTCGGAGCAAACGCACTGGTCGTCCGGGTCGTTAGGACATGGGTCCTGAGCGTCACAGGTGCCGTCGGAGTCGGCATCCTGGAAAGTATTCGAACAATCGGTGATTGGATCGCATTGGTCCAAAGTGCATTCGTCCGAGTCATCGCATGCCGAGTCTTCAGGAGTATTGACACATGTTCCCGTAGCCGGATCACACACGTCTTGGGTGCAGTTTACCAAGTCGTCACAGTCAGAATCCTGCAGACAATCGACGCACCTTGCTCCTGCCTCGTCACAGAACTGGTCAGGGCAGGGTGCTGTTCCCTGCTGACAGCCGGAAATCACATCGCAGGTCTCTTGACCATTGCAGAAAACGCCGTCATCGCAAACCGAATCGTCCGTGGTGTTAGAGCATGTGCCGGCGGCAGCGTCACAAGTATCCAAAGTGCACTGGACCGCATCATCACAATCCGTGTCTGCAAGGCAATCGACACACCTGGAGCCGGCTTCGTCACATAGCTGACCGGGACAAGGATTTGCTCCTTGTTGACAACCTGATAAAGCATCGCAGCTTTCGGTTCCATTACAAAACAACCCGTCATCACAAGCAGAATCGTCAGGGGTATGTGAGCACGAATCACTTTGTTCGATGCAGGTGTCAGTGGTACAAGCTACCGAGTCGTCGCACGTTACCTGTTGACCAGTGGTGCAGTTGCCACCTTCGCAACCCTCGTCACCGTTACAATACAGACCATCGGAGCATGAATTTCCACAGGCGCCACAATTGTCCGGGTCAGTATCCAGATCCTGGAGAGGATTTGGGGTCAGGGGGCAAGTGTCGATGTCATCGTTGAAGTTGTCGTCGTCAGTGTCGGGATCCAGGGGATCCGTTTCGTCCACATCCATAAAGCCGTTGTGGTTGGAGTCTTCCTGGCCATCGAGCAAATTGTCATCATCCGTATCATCATCAAGGGGGTCTGTGGTGGTGCCTGGGTCTGTGTCCGGCGTAAATACTCCAGGGTCAGTTCCTGAAAGGGGTCCGGAGCCATCCGGATCAGCAATCCCTGAAGTCTCACCCATTTCAGTGCCATCCTGTATCCCGTCACCATCCGTGTCAGGATCCAAGGGGTTGGTCTCGGTTGGTTCGATGGATCCATTGTGGTTGGAGTCCTCGTCACCGTCGGACAATCCATCGTCGTCTGTGTCTGCGTCATTGGGATCCGTGCCCAGGTCTGCTTCTTCCTGGTTCGTAAGTCCGTCACCATCCGGATCGTTGTTTCCCACGTCCGTTATCACCACGTTTGAAAGGCGTGGCAAAGTGTTGTCGCTTTCGATTGTAGCCATGTTGACGATGGATGAGCCGTCTTGTGCTGAATTATCTACCTGGACCTGGAAGGTGAATACATACGATACTCCGGCCGGCAGGGTCGAAAGAACAACACTGACAGATGACGGTGCGGTAACGTTATAATCACACTGATCCGAATCCTGGGCATCGGTTTGTGCTACTGCTCCGCTTCCTGTATCCAGTGTCATGGAGCCTGGGACGAAAGTCGTGTCCTCTGGGATGGAGTCGGAGATCAAAACTCCCGTAGCATCTATAGATGAGGTGTTCGATATGGTTATGGTGTAGGTGATCACATCAGCCCTGCCAACGGAAAAAGGAGTGGCTTCTTTGGAGAGACTTAGCTCCGGAAGTTCCAGCCTGGTCATGACAGTGTTCGAGCGTACCAGCGGAAGGTTATTGGTAAAAGCCATGGCTGTATTGTCCAGGTTGGTGCCTTCGGGAAGCGAGGTTACAAGCACTTGACAGTGGACCGTAGTATTCTGTCCCGGAAGCAGGTTGCCCAGATCCCAGCTTATCTGTCTGGTTTGACCGTCGAAAAGGCCCCCGTTGTCTGCGGAGACGAAATCGAGACCTTCATGCAGGGGGTCTGTGACCACCAGGCCCGAGACCACGTCGATGGGCGCAGACGAAGTATTTGTTGCTGTAATTGTGTAGGTCAAAACGGACCCTACGGGAACAGATGGTTGGTCCGCGGATTTTTCCATCTTCAAGAAGGTCTTGGTCAGTTCGAATGAGTCCACGGGATTCAGATCTATATCCAGGAATCGGGCGCTGGCTCCAGCCGAGACCGTATATGCTCCGTCCGGATCCGATGCTTCCCACCTTAGGAGCAACGAAATAGTCATTTGTTGGTTGGCGTCCAGCGAAGCCCCCAGGTTCCAATCGAGGGTTCGCAGGGAGCCGGCTACGGAGTCTGTCGGCTCCATTTGTACCGGAGCGGAACCTGGTAAGGTTACCATGGCGGAGCCAGGTACATAGGTTGCATCGTCGGCCACAGAAAGCCACGAGTCGACCTCCGTAATTCCGTCATAATTGGCGGAATCTATGGTTACCGTGACCTGGATATCACCTCCGGATGAAGGGATGCTGGTCGAAGACGGTGTCGCTGACACGTTCAGGATTGGGTCTAAAAAATCCTGGGTCAAAGGAAGCACTGTGTAACCAAGGTCCAGAGAAGGATCCGCGGCAGGGGCCGTGGCCTGGTCCTGGCCGTATATGACCGCCACAGGCGCGTCTGAGACTATATGGGTCCCCGTATTGTCTCCATCGATTTGATCATAGATTCTCAATACGTCCAAGACGTCGAGGTTATAAGGTCCCGGGTCGGGATTGCCGTCTCCGTCTGTGTCCATGTCATCGAAAATTCCATCTCCATCTCTGTCTATCCACACGGTCGTCCCGTCCCTGGTAGGGGAAATCCATATGGGAGATCCTCCTCGGGATGGGTCCAGCACTCGATTGACCGGGGACCATGAAACGAAGTATTCGTTTTTCAGATACCTGGTGGGAACCAGGGAAAAACCCCAGTCCCTGTTTGTCGTTGTGTAGTCATAGGCTACGACGCCCCATATGAGAAGGTCCGAGGTGATCCTGGCTCCGGAACCGTTTGCGAGAAGTCCGCCTGTCTCGTCCCTCAGCGATGTGGATGATGTGGGTGGAATGGTGAACGAGGAGGAGCCGGATGCGTCGAAAACGGTTACTGAAGCCTGGGAATTGTTGGGGTTGAATAAGTAGATATTTACGGCCCCGTTGTTCGAACCGAGCACGGGAACTATATAGTCTCGTCCATAAGCCTTGAGGGGTATGGCATTGAAGAACCTTGTCTGGTAGTTGCCGTCCGAGCCGCTGAGAATACCGACCTGAATTTCGTGGGTTGCGCTTACCAAGGTGTTTTCCCTGACTTGTATGGATGCTGCGTCAGTCTCGTCAATGCGGCCTGTTCCCGTGATGCCCCCTGTAAAATAAGTCTGTCCCTTGTCCAGGTTGATGACCACTCGGTCCGTGCCGTTATTCACCACGACCCTGGTGTCGTCTTCGAACGCGGTAATCTGTAAATCCACGTACTTGAAAGGAGCGAAAGAGCCGTGGTTGCCATTATATGAGTCAAGGCCAACAGGGATGCGATAGGTAAGAAAGCCTGACAGGGCTTGCTTTGCATAAACTTCCCAGGCTCCGCCTATCCACGTGTTACCCTCCGGCCACATGTTGTGAGCAAGATCCACAGGGCCTCCTATGCTCAATACCCTGTCGCCTCCGTCGTACCTTATGTCAGCCGGATTTCTCGGCATGGGAATGACTTCGTTTATTCCGGCACCTGCTCCGTTACTCTCCAGCGACAGTACCTGTCCCCGCGAAAGGATAAAGACCTGGGTGGACGGTTGTTGTGGGTTCATGGGGTCTGTTTCGAAGCCGTCTTCCCAGTGATCGTAGATTACCGTTTGCTGGTCCAACGTTGCAGTCAGTGTCACCACGGATTCCATGGCATTGGAAGTCAGAGGATGGTTTTCGGCTTGGGCGACATATGAGAGAAAATCGTAAACCTGGTTGTCTCTGCCCAAAACCACATACTGCTGGTATCCGGCGGGCAAAGTCTGGGCGCTTACTGTTCCCAGCCACATCAATGTGGTGACAAACAAAGCCTTGGTCAAAAATCGGCAAATGGCCATTGCATCCTCCATAGCGGTGTTTTTTACTTCAAGATGATCAATAAATTTTATCAACGTTCCATACTAGCATAACTCGGAAATATTTGTAGTTTGTTTAGTGTGAAGGCTCTAGCTGGAAAACATTTGACAGCCTGGCTGAAACAGCGGTTGGACCTAGACTTTTCGGAATACACCTATGACGATGCCAAGTATCTGAACCTGTTGATAGTCACCCTGTTCGATCACTATGGGGTCCATGGAGGAGTTGGCAGGCTCCAGGACGATCCTGCTGGCTTCGGGTCTATAGGTTTTTACAGTGGCTTCGCCGTCCAGCATGGCTACGATAATTTGGCCGGGATCTGCGGTATTTTGTCTTCTGACGAAAACCAAGTCCCCTGAGAGGATTCCCTTTTCGATCATCGAATCGCCCTGCACTTCGAGCGCATAATATTCCTCTCCGGAAGTGAG
>CAYSLH010000066.1:0-13839 GCA_964431605.1 uncultured Myxococcales bacterium | reverse complement strand
CGAATCGCCCTGAACCCTCAATGCAAAAATATCTGCGCTTTGTCCTACCAAGTGCCTGTCCAACTGAATATGTTGCTCGATGTGTTGTTGTGCCAAGATGGGTGTTCCAGCTGCGACCCGGCCTACCAGAGGAATGTCTATCACGTCAGTTTTCTCGATATATTTTGATTTTCTGCGAGATCTTCCAGCACGTCTTTTATTCAAAGTTATGGCTCGTGACTTGAGCCCGGTTTTTCTCGTCAGGTATCCTTTTTTTTCCAAGGCCTTGAGGTGATCGTTGACCCCGTTTGTGGAGCGGATGTTCATGTGTTCCGCCATCTCTCTGATGGAAGGAGGATAACCGTTTTCTTTCACATGGTCGGAGATGAACTGCAGCAGTTGAGTTTGTCGTTGAGTAAGTCCCTTCATGTAGACTCCCTTGGTAGCTGGATGATCTCGTCAACCGGGATATATTATACTGAACAGCTGTATAGGAATCAAGGAAATGTTGATTATTGAGAGTCCTAGTGGCACAAAGGTCGCAATTGGATGGCTACTGATTAAGGCTCCTCATAAAGAATGGGATCTCTTTGAGACAGGAAGGTCTTTATGGATTGCTGATCGGCTTCGTTTAGCTCCAGGAATCTTACGCCTATTCCTGGCGTGACATCTTTTGTAAACTCGTTGTATTCTCTCACCCATCGTACTTCACATTGCGCATCGATGGGTTTGGATTCAGGAAGGTTCAGGGTGATGGCTAGCTTGGTTCCAATGGGCAAGGTATCATAGGTTGCGATGAACAATCCTCCTTCAGAGAGGTTTTCCGTAAGGCCCATGTAAAAGTTGTGTTCCGTTTGCATCGTTATATCGACAGCCACTGCAATACGTGGAGATGCACGGTTTTCCCGTGCTTTGGCTTCCTGCTGCCTTCGCTTTTCTTCCTCCTGCTTGCGGAGTTCTTCTTGGCGGGCTTGTTGCTGGGCCCTCCATTGCTCATCCTGGGCTTGGAGTTGCTGGCGAAGTCGCTGCTCTTCGCTCAACTGTTCTTTTGTCTTGTTTTCCTGCTGGTTCAGTTGCTGAATCTGGGCATGGATGGTCTCTCGTTGTTTGCCAAGTTTTTTTTGTTGTTTGAGGTGCTTTGTGCGAAGTTGGCCTATTTCCTTGGCCCTTGATTGGAGTTGTTTTTTCTTTCGTTGGATTTCAGCTTCCTGTTGGGCAAGTTTGCGAATTTGTTCTTCCAGTTCGGAAGCTTGCTCTTCTACCTGTTGGCGTTGTTCATCAAGGGATTTTTCCTGGGTGTCTATTTGTTGCAACTGGTTTTGAAGTTCTTGGCGTTGTTGCGCAATTTTTTCCAACTCGGAATCGTTCATTCCTGCCACCCTCCTCACCTGTTCTATTGTCCAATCGACCATAAGTGCTTTTTGTTTAGGCATGATATGCAAAATTATGAAAAAGTAGATTCCAAGGGAGGAGGAAAGGTCGCGGCCAAGATGGGAAAACCTGGTCGGTCAGTGGCCAGCCACTGGCTTGTTGACCACAACAGCCAAGCGAGTGTACATTTTACGTCCATGGCCTTTCGTTCAACTCAACCCGTACGTAGATTCAAGGTCCATCCAGCCTGGCATATTCTCGGTGGATTTTTTGTCGCACTATGGCTCTTTCTCATGTTCTCCATGTTTTTACCATCATCCATGGATGACTCGGTTCCATCTCTGAACAAACTTTCCCGCGGAGTGACCATCCCTAAGGACGATTCATGGATGAGCGCTTTTCACAAGGGAAAAAAGTTGGGTTATATACACACGCTCGTTCGAATGAAGGGTGATGGCGTGGAGCTTACGCAGAACAGCAGGTTGCGAATTTCGGTCGCTGGTCTGACCCAGTCTCTGGATTCGGAGTTGGCCGTCTTGCTGGACAAAAACAGGTACCTGAAGAGTCTGTTCTTTTCCATGACCGCAGGGCCTATCGCTCTATCGTTTTCCGGAATTATGGGCCCGGGTGGTCTGGAGATCGACTTGGAGGCTGCAGGAAAACGTTCCAGGAGACTCGTGTCCATGGATGAACCACCGGTTTTGGATGTTACCATACCGTTTGTTCTTGCTCAGCAGAACCTGTATCCTGGTGCCAGGTTCGAAGTCCGGGTGTTCGATCCCAGGTCCATGCACAACACCACGTCGTTTATCGAAGTGCTGGGATCAGAAGCCTTGTCCATGGATGGAAAGCTGGTGGCCGTAACCCATGTAAGACGCACATCTTCCCAAACTAAACTGGACAGTTGGTTTGACAAAACGGGCCGTATAGTAAAGGAAGAGGCGAATGGTGGGCTGTTGTTGCTCCGGCAAGGAGAGGACCAGGCTAAATCCCGGCAAAAGCCCTCTGCTTATGGATCCGGCGTTTATGTGGATGATGACTCTCGGGATTGGTTGCGGATGATAGCCCCTCATACCGTGGGGCCAGGGAGGTAAAGGGAGTGATCCATATAGAGGCTTTGGGAAAGAAATTCGGTTCGTTCTGGGCAGTAAGAGACCTGAATCTGCACGTGAAGCAGGGAGAGGTGTTCGGTTTTCTAGGGCCAAACGGAGCGGGAAAGACCACCACCATGCGCATGCTGGTGGGGCTTATTCGTCCTAGCGAGGGTAACTTGTCCGTAGCTGGTATTGATGTGGTGGCTAATCCTATAATGGCCCGTCAGCTCATCGGGTTCATACCGGATAGACCTTATCTCTACGAGAAATTGACCGCACGGGAGTTTATGCTTTTTACCGCCGGTATTTATGGTCTTCGTACGTCGGAGCAGGAACAGAGAGCCCAGGAGTTGATAGAGCTTTTTGGGTTGAAAGACTGGACCCACGAACTGGTGGAGAGTTTTTCCCACGGCATGAAACAACGTTTGATCATGGCTGCTTCCATCATTCACCAGCCGCAGCTGCTGGTGGTGGATGAGCCCATGGTAGGGTTGGACCCCAGGGGAGCGGTGCTGGTAAAGGAGTTGTTTAGACGTTTGGTCAGGGATAGGGCCGGGACAGTGTTTCTTTCCACCCACACCCTGGAGGTGGCGGAAGAATTATGCGATCGAGTCGCCATACTCAACAGAGGACAAATCGTTGCGATCGGTGACATGGAGTCCATCAGGAAACAGGCTGGTGCCGAAGGTGATGAAAATCTCGAATCACTGTTCCTCATGCTCACAGGTGGACAGGATGTAACAGAAAGCCTGGAGAAGGCTCATTTGTAATGTTGCAGACCGTAAGAGATTTTTGGATGTTGATGTGGCCGAAACTCCTGGGCCTGAGGCGCATGTTTCGTACCGGAGCCACCAGACATGAGTTAAGGGCGGTGGCATTGGGGATCGTGGGCCTGGTGTTCGCATACGGGATTTTTGCCGGTTCGGCCTGGTTTCTGAGACAGGTTCTGGCCGTGGAATTGGTTGGTGAACTCATTCCCCAAAAGCTCATGTCCCTGGTATTACTGATTCTGTTGTCCGTTTTACTAATTTCAACCACCATTAGTTCGTTTTCCATATTCTTCCTGTCCGACGATCTGCTGTTACTCGTCTCGTCACCTGTTCCGGTTGGTTCTTTATACTTCGCACGTTTTGTGGAGATGGTGGTTCATTCTTCGTGGATGGTGCTTTTCTTCGGACTTCCGGTATTGATGGCTTTCGGATCGGCATACTCGGCGTCGTGGGATTATTACCTTGCTGTCGCTCTGTTGTTTCCGGCCCTGGTTTTTATTCCTGCGGCACTGGGCTCGGCAATAGCCACCATTTTGACCAGGCTGTTATCGGCCCGTCGTTCCAGGGATTTGCTTGTGGTGTTGGTGGTTCTTGCTTTTATAGCTATATACCTGCTCATCAGAACCATGCGGCCTGAAAAATTGTTGGATGGAGATTCTTTTGGAACCATGATGCAGTTTTTGAACATGTTCCAGACACCTGAATCGAATCTATTGCCCTCCCAGTGGATGACTTCATTTCTAATGCCTATTCTCGAGGGTAAGGGCTTGGTCGACTTTATCCCTGCCTTGGCTGTCTGGAGCACCTCGGCTGCCTTGATTAGTTTGAACTGTTGGTTGGGCGCCTGGCTTTATCTTCCGGCCTTCGACAGGGCTCAGACAGGCAGGGTAAAACACAAACCAGGACGCAAGGGTTCCAGGCGAATTTTGGGAACTTGGCTCGATGAACTCGGCAAACACTCAAGGGGAATTACCGGTCCGTTGCTGGTAAAGGATCTGAAGGTGTTTCTTCGTGATACTAACCAATGGCTGCAACTGTTGCTTCTAGGGGCATTGGCTGCGGTGTATGTCCTGAATTTTACCTATCTCAAGCTGGCTGAGTTTTCATGGTTTACCCTGTATATTATCAATCATGCCATGGTAGGACTGGTATTGGCCGGAGTGGCTGTCAGGTTTGTTTTTCCAGCAGTGAGCCTGGAGGGCCGGGCATGGTGGATAGTGCGTTCTGCCCCAATTAGCCTGGACGAGCTTCTTCATTCAAAGTTGATTATACATTTTATCCCTCTGGCCATACTGGGAGTGGTCCTTAGCATACTGAGCTGCGTTGTCATAGATGTACCTTTAGCGTTTGGCGCCATGTCCGTGGGGCTTGTTCTGGCTGCGGCCCTTTGCGTAAGTGCCATGGGTGTCGGTCTGGGAGCTGTCTTTCCCAAGTTTACAGCTGAGAATCCTGCAAAGATACCAACAGGAGTGGGCGGAGTAGTGTTCATGATAAGTTCCATGTCATTCGTGCTCGTGTTTTTACTGACAAGCATCTATCCTGCATTCACTCTCTACCGTTGGCCATTTTGGAAGGGACAGCCAATGGCTCATCCCATTTGGTTCTACTCATCCCTAGGCGCCATGGTCATTCTGGTATTGGTGGGAACATGGTTACCCATGTGGCTTGGAAAGAAGTATCTGAGCGCCCGGGAGGATTGATGATCTCGTGAAAGGTTCAGGGACGTTTTTTGAGTTGGAACAGAAAAATGAAAAATGCGAGCAACCATGTGCGAAGGCGGTGTGCTCGGTTTGTGTCGCATCCGCAACCAGAATCAGTGCCGCATCTGTAACCGCCTTGGATACATATACCTGCCGAACATGATTCGTCTGTCGTGCACGAGTCTCCATCGTCGCATGGTGTCCCATCCATCACAGGCTGCGGACGGCACTGTCCTGTTGTGGGATCGCATCTGCCCCTGTTGCATTGATCGTCGAGCCATGAACAGTCTAACAAAGAGCCGTGGCATTGGGCGGCGGAGCAGACATCGTTTGTGGTACACGGATCGTGGTCGTCACATGGTAAGTTGTTGTGCAAAAAAGAGCAGGTTCCCCCTGGTCTACAGACATCGTCCGTACAGGGATTGCCATCATCACAGGAAAAAGGTGTCCCGTGGCATCGGCCGTCTGCCCCACATTTGTCAGCGCTGGTACAGTCGTCGTGGTCATCACAGTCGGCCCCGACTGGTTCACATACTCCAGGGCCTCCACCAGGTGTGCCAAGATACAAATATGCTGCACCCGTATCTGCTCCTCCAGAGTCCATTAGGTAGGCACCCACCAAGAAGTCAGCGGCACCGTCGTTGTTGACGTCTCCTGCCCCTGCCACCGAACCGCCGAATCCAGCACCAGCCTGCTCGTCTCCGGAGCTCGAGAAAGACGAAGGCTCCAACGGGCCTGCGGGAGACCCATCAAATAACCATATTTTTCCTGCTCCATTGCCAGCCTCAGAATCACCCGGTGCACCAGCCAGGATTTCACCATAGCCGTCATCGTTTACATCACCGGCGATTGCCACGCTCCATCCGAACTGGGCTCCGGCATGGCCATCTGCACAACTGACCCACCAATAGGATGAACCGAGCCCTGTGTTGCTGTCTCCACCCCTGTATGCGTAAATCCTGCCTGCGGATGCTGCAGGGGCATCATAGCCTGGGGCCGAGACCACCAGGTCACTGTAACCATCGACATCTATGGCGCCACCAGACACACTCCACCCAAACTGAGCGCCTGGTTGAACATCGCCTGATTCGGCCCAGGCGGGCGTAGTCGATGGAAAAGTCTGGGAACCCAAGTAAAGGTATGCCCTTCCCGTGTCAGTGCCAGCCATGTCATAAAGATGTGCGCCTATTATAATATCGGTATAGCTATCTGCGTTTACATCTCCGGCACAAGCTACACTCCAACCGAATCCCGAACCCTGTTGATTGTCACCGGTTGAGGTCCACACTGCGGATGAGGACGGGCCCGAAGCAGATCCTGCAAATAAAAATACCTTTCCGGGCAAGGACGAGGCACCTCCTGAAATACTGGCTCCAGGGGCTCCAACCAGCAGATCGTCAAAACCATCTCCGTTGGTGTCTCCCGCAGAAGCTATGGATGTTCCAAAAAAAGCACCAGGCTGACTATCTCCAGATGAAGTCCAAGACGCTGGAACCGGGCCGTTGAACGAACCCATGAAAACGAAAGCCTTTCCAACAGTGTCTCCGGTATCTGCTCTCGAAGGAGCCCCGACAGCCAAATCCGAGTATCCGTCTGCATTGAAGTCTCCGGATGCCACCGACCATCCAAAAAGGGCACGGTTGGAGTTATCCCCTGACGATGTCCACGCCGGCGTGTCACTGAGTCCTTGAGGATTTCCGTAGTATAGGTAAATTTTTCCAGCGGATTGGTTGCCCGTATGGAAAAAAGGCGCTGCCACCACGACGTCATCGAATCCGTCCTGGTTGACGTCGCCTGCTGCCTGGACTTTCCATCCGAACCATGACGATTGGGATTGCTCACCTGCGACTTGCCATGCAGGATCTATGTAGACTGGATAGTGCCTAGCGTCATTGATGAATATAACGAGAGTATCATCCTTCTTCCCAAACCAAGCAGGTATTTGCTTTCCTCTCGAATCAAATGCGATGGGAGCGCTTGCCGTCAACACCAGTCGCCCATCTTTGAATGCGTACAGACCTCGAGAATTCACTCGCCAATCCAAACCGGTTTTTACGGGGATCCGAACCTGGAACTCTGGACCCATGTCTTTGTATATTTCGAATCGTTGTTCCATGGCGTCGGGGCCGTTTGTCCATGTCTGGACCAGGGCGTTACGAAAACGCATTGAAATGGTATTGTGCTCTGCGCTCATCAGGTCAAGCGCCGGCTTCGTTCGAGAAGTTGGGGAAGTGAGTCGAGGCTCATCAATGCTGAAGGACCAAGCATTCCCGCTGCGTACGGGAACATTTTGTGTCTGGTACAGAGTGACGGAGCCTCGTGCCGCAACGGCCCTGAATCGTTGCCGATTGAGAACCCAGGAATGATCCATGGCCCGGTAAAATGCTCGTTTGGCGTCATTCATGATGTAGGTGGTTACCGCAGAACTCCAAGCTAAATCCCGCACCACATTCACAGTGAGTGATTTTTTGGAAGATACATCTCGATCCGTGTGATAGCTATCCATGCATCCTGGCAACAGACAAATTGCGGTGATCAGAATCAGAGGGATAAAATGATAGATTCTCATTTTGAAGACTGGTTCCATGCTCATGGGACCTGGTAGGCTTGGCTCGGTCTTCATCCCGCTCTTATGTTGACACGCAGTACGTGGTTGGAGATATTGAACTCCTCACCACCGGAAATTTTGTGCTTGGTGATCTGTTCTCCGTCGAGCCATGTGCCATTGGCCGAGTTCAGGTCCTCGATAAACCAGCCATTTCGTTCTTTTGTTATGACTACGTGCTCCCTGGATACCGACCTGTGATGAATGATGTGATCGCACTTGGAACCACGACCGATAAGAAAGACCTTTTTTCTTACTGGTACCAGTGGCCCGTCATCGAGTTGGATGAACAAGGTGTCTGTGGCCTGCTTGCGGGCTTGTGGCGGTCTTGGCGGCTTGCTCGGGGGAACTCTTGCCTTGCGTCCTTGTGCGGGTCTGCGGGGTGGTGGAGATGGTTCCACCTCGTCCAGTAAATCCACACCCATTGGCGCTGGTATGTTTCTGGGTTCTGCTTTTATTTGGCCGAGAGTAAGACCGAGGTGATAAAGGGCCAAGTTTATCACATCGTCAGGTTCTAACCCTGTGTCGCGGCTGATTTGCTTGAGCAGAGCGAGCAGGCGAGGGTTGAACAAAACCATTTTTCGGACTGGATTATCCATATTGGCACCTGGAAAATGGTATTTTATAAACCTATAACCCAAGAAGGAAAACGGATCAAATTCTTGTATTTCTCTCAGTCCAAGAATCGATTGAAACTACCCACGTCCAGATTCGGAATCTGATGTCTAAGAGTTTTCAGAAATTTTTTCAGACCCAAGATAGGACCGTTCGCAGGGGTAATGTTTTTCAATATGTTTGCTGGATCCAGATCCAGGTTCCGTATCTGAACCATGTCTGAACCTGTCCGATGGATGAACTCGACAAGGGCATCGAGTTCTTGTGCTCTATCGGTAAACCCCGGAAATGTGAGCAAGTTCAAAGAAACCCTAATTCCGTGTTCAGATGCGTTCCTGCAAAACTCTTCCACGGTCTGCAGGTCGTAACTCGCTCGGTGATATTGTTGGAAAGGTTTTTCTCTGGCACTGAAAATACTCACCCTAACACTTTGAAGTCCTGCTTCGCTCAGATCGTGTACCAACTCCGGTTTTGAACCATTGGTATTGAGATGAATCGTACCTTTGTTGGTTTGAGAACGGATTGCGCTTATGGCACGGATGAGTAAGTCTCCCTGAGTCAAAGGTTCACCTTCACACCCCTGCCCGAAAGAGACCATGGCAGGCTTGGCCCGTTGGAGGTGAAAAACCGCAATCTGGACAATATCGTCAACGATTGGAGGGGCCAAAAGACGATGTTGTGGGCTTTCCACTTCACCCGATTGTTCCGATATGCAGCCGAGACACCTGGCGTTGCACCTGGGCGAGATGGGAAGGGCACCTTCGAATGTTCCAAGGAAGATGTTTTTCGCCGTACAGCAAAAATATTCTGTAGCGCAGCGGGCAAGCTGTTTTAGAACCTGATTTCCTGGGAATCTTTTTTGTAGGCGTTTTATGAGATCAGTCATGTCTGGGCGTTGGAACCGAGCAGGATCCCAGTGAGTATTGCTGTCTATATGACTGGCGCAGAGGCGTAGATGGGAACCGGATATTCCAAGAGCGCAATATGATCTCAGGGGTAGTGTTGGCGCTTTGGAGGTCTTTTTCATCGCTGGAAGTAAATGTCGCATGTATCCGGTTGGAGTGATTGCTGCAACTGCATGCGGGGTGAATGTTCGGCCTTGTGCGAAAAAACTTGTCACCGTCACTTGTTTTTTTGTGGCGGGATCGACGCCCACAGGCAGGTGGCCGGGGAGAAAAACCACCTGGAGCGACTCTGGAGCCAAGACCGTGTCTTCCTGTTGGGTAAGGATTACTTCGTCCCAGCTTTGTCCTGCCATCAGCAAATCCGGATGATCGAAAAATTCGCCCTTGTCGTTGGCCACCAGCAACCTGGGCCCATGGCGTTTAGGCCTTTTAGTCTTCAAAGTGGACCTCGAACCTCTCTACATGAAAAGAAGGAATGGAGTCCACCGTCACCTGGACACCAAGACGGCGCTCTAAGGAGTCCAGTGCTTCTTGCTCTTCATCGATGAGGCGGTTGCCAACGTCAGGGTTTGCTGCGACCACAACCGTACCATGCCTTCCTCCCGCTTCCCGTTCTATGGCGCGCATGATTTCGAAACAAACCGTGATGGATGATTTGACCCTTCCTGTACCATCGCAGTAAGGACATGTCTCGGTCATGGAGCGGGAAAGGCTTTCACGGACTCTTTTCCTGGTCATCTCCACGAGGCCCAGTTCTGAAATTTTCAGAATGTTTGTCCTGGCCCGGTCCGCAGCAAGAGCTTCCTGTAACGCCTGGTATACCTTTTCCCTGTTGGTTTGGCGCTCCATGTCAATGAAGTCGATGATGATGATGCCGCCTAAATCTCGCAACCTCAACTGGTAGACAATCTCTTTTACCGCTTCTAGGTTTATCTTGGTGATGGTGTCTTCCAGGTTGTGTTTTCCCACGTATCGGCCGGTATTTACGTCTATGGCGGTGAGAGCCTCGGTTTGATCTATGATGATGGAACCGCCGCTTTTGAGCCAAACTTTTCGATCCAGCGCCCTTCCTATTTCTACCTCCAGGCCCAGGGCATCGAACAGTGGTTCCGAAGCGGAGTACAGTTCTACCCTGGATGCCAGTGCAGGCATGAAGGTTCGGACAAATTCGAGAAGATTTCGATGTTCATCCGGATCGTCTATGATGAGTCGATCCACGTCGGCGGTGAAAAGATCTCTGGTGGCTCTCCTGATGAGATCCAGATCCTGGTAGATCTGTGTCGGTGCCGGAGCCGATTCGGAATTGGCGCTGACATCTTTCCACAGGGTGGTAAGAAATTTCATGTCTGCCTCGAGGACTTCCTTGCCCGCTCCTTCGGCCGCGGTGCGAATAATGAAGCCCGTCTCGTCGGGGCGAAGATCTTCTATTATCTCTTTTAGGCGGCGTCTCTCACCTTCATTCTCTATCCGCCTGGATACTCCTATGTGGTCCACCGTTGGCAAAAATACGAGCAATCTTCCAGGCAAGGCAATGTGAGTCGTCAGCCTGGCCCCCTTGGTGCCAATGGGAGCCTTGGAAACCTGGACCAGGATCTCCTGGCCGTGTTGAAGCAACTCCGTAATCCTTGGTACGATGGGAGGGTGGGAAAGAAGTTGTTCTTCTGCAGTAGGTGAATCATCCTCTTCTCCCCCTTCATCCGTAACCAGATCCAGTTGGGATGTGGATGCTGGTTCGTAAACATCGGAGACATACAAAAAGCCAGCCTTGTCGAGGCCGATGTCTACGAAGGCGGCGTCCATGCCGGGGAGCACTCTTACGACCTTTCCCTGGTAGATATTTCCCACCAGCCCCCGACCGCTGGGCCGTTCAATATATAGTTCAGCTAAGGTGCCTTTTTCCACCAGGGCGACTCTTCTCTCCCGGTGAATGGCGTTGATGGCAAGGATGTTGTTCATGGCTTTGCTCCTCGCTCTTGCTCAACGGACTTGTGAGAGTTTTTTTGCCCATCTGTTTTCCAAATGAGCTTTTGACGGAGCACAGATCGAGGGCCAAGACCGAAAACCTCCTTGGCTACTTCCCCCGGCCTGGCTGTCACTCCTGGGCCGGTGCTGATATCCAGAACGAAGGTGCGAACAGAGCCATCATCAGCCAACTCCAGCCTACGGATGCTGCTTCGCACATCGGATGATTTGGTCCCATTTTTGCCGGGCCTGCGGATCACCCATGTTTTTCTCTTCATCATTCGCTCACATGATAAAATGGCTTCATTCATGTCCATCGTATTGGGGATGGTGATGATATACCTGACCATTGAAAGGTCTTTCATGATACCTGGTGCATTTTGTTCCAATACCTGAAATGACAGAAGAACGATTCCTTCCGGAAGTTCTGCCTCGAGTTTTTCGGTCAACCATTGGATCGGCTCCAGCTGTTGCAGAGTGACGTCCAGCCACTCGGCTTCACTTGCAACCCCCGTCTGGCAAGCAGGGCCAAAAGAGACTTTGGGCTTTGGGTGAAAACCCTCTGTGTGTTTCAATGGCCATTTTGCCCTGCGAAAAGCCCGGAACAACGCCACCATGAACTCACGATGTCCCAGGAGCCTGGCTGAGTTTCTCTTTGCCATGCACAATCTGATCTTGACCTGGCTTTTTTCGTCCCACGTGGAGGAACTATGCGGCGAGATAGCTTTTTTCGGTGTTGGCTGGACCATTGGGGCCAGGTCGTTTTCGCATGCGCCGCAGTTGGTGCAAATGTCCACCGAACAGTCCGGTGTGGTCTCGTTTTGGTAGGCTTTGTGCCTTTCTTGCAGCAGGAAATCCTTCGTAGGCCCCATGTCTAGATGATCCCAGGGCAGGACTTCGTCATTTGCCCGTTCCCTGAGCCAGAATTCAGGATGAGGAAGCAAATCACGTGAGGAAAAAGCCTTGCGAAATTCATCGAGGCGGAAGTGTTCACTCCACCCGGCAAGGCGATTTCCTGATTCGACCAATTGCACCAGTGCCTCGAATTGTCTTCTGTCGCCTCGCGATAATATCCCCTCGGCCCAACTAAGTTCGGGTCTGCTCCAGGTTACCTTGACCCCACCTATTTTCTGGAGTCGTTTTCTTACGCCATTCAGCCTGGCGGTCATTTCCTCTATTGATGCCAAGGGTTCCCATTGGAAGGGCGTATGAGGTTTGGGTATGAACGTGGATAGCCCGACGTTGATCCTGGGTTTGTGGCCTTTTGCGCGCAGCTCTGAACGAACTTTTAGAACCAGTTGGGAGATACCCTCCAGGTCTTCGTCTGTCTCGGTGGGTAGGCCCAGCATGAAATACAATTTTATAAGGCGCCAACCTGCATCGTATGCACCCACGGCTGCTGCGACAATATCCCGTTCGCTCAAGTCCTTGTTTATTACTTTTCTAAGGCGCTCGGTGCCTGCCTCAGGAGCAATGGTGAAACCGCTTTTTCGAACTGTCCGTACCAACTCGGCAAGTTCGGTAGTGAGGGTTTCCGCCCGCAACGATGGAAGGCTCGCAGATATACGCTGGTTTCCGTGGGCATTGAAAAATCCTTCCAGAAGGGTCAGGATTTGCGGGTGGTCGCCTGCAGATAGAGACAGGAAAGATACCTGGTCGTAACCTGTTGTTTTTAGGCCCGAATCGACGGCAGCGAGGATTGTCTCCTTTGTGCGTTGACGCACCGGTCGGTTGATCATACCGGCATGACAAAACCTGCAACCTCGTGTGCAGCCCCTCTGGATTTCAACCGCTATCCTGTCATGCACCGCCTGGGCAAAAGGAATGACTGGGCTCGAAGGTGGTGCCAGGCTGTCCAGGTCATTTATGACTGTTCTGGCTATCGTCCCGGGAGCCGAACCTGTGGTGATCATGGACTCGATGCCGCCGTTGTCAAAATACGACACTTGGTATCTCGACGGTAGATAGATGCCGTCCATCGCTTGCAGCCGGTCATAGATAGCCTGCCTGCTTTTACCTTGTTTTCTCATGGTCCCTACGGTGCGCACTATGGCCGGCAGGATAATCTCACCATCTCCCAGTACTACTATGTCCAGCGCTTCAGCAAGGGGTTCCGGGTTGGTGGCGCAAGGCCCACCTGCAATCACGAATGGGTGTGCTTCGGTTCGCTTGGATGTTCGCACCGGGACCCCACCCAGCTTCAAAATAGAAATCACGTCCAGGTACGTTAGTTCGTGCTGGAGGCTGAAAGCAACAACATCGAAATACTTCAGAGGTGTTTGAGATTCGAGGGATGAAAGATCGAGTCCTTGCTGGTGTAGTTGTCGTTCCATGTCAAAGTCTGGGGTGAAAACTCTCTCCATCCATAAATCGGGCTCGTCGTTTACCGCCCTGTATAATACCTGGAGTCCGAGGTAGCTCATTCCTAACTCATACATGTCGGGAAACGCGAACACGGCGTGTGATATTACCGAGGTGGGATCTTTTTTGGTGGCGTTGATCTCGGTGCCAAGATACCTGGACGGTCTTTTTACTCTTGATAGAATCTGGTCAAAGGTCTCGTTCATGACGGGCTAAACTTAGCACGGCTGTTGTGTATGAACAACGAGTTTGGATGGTCTGAGGAGTTATGTGGATTTTTCTTGCTTGCTCAATGCTTGCTTGTCTTTCATCTCCCTGGCTTTGGTCTTTTGTTTGTGCAGTCGACGACCATGATCGAAGCAGTTGAACTAAAATGGGTGGAAAAAGTTGAAAAGTGCTTGGCCCCACCCGGCAAGTGCCAGGCGGGGCCGCAGCGAGGAGCGAGAAAAGGAGGTAATTGTTCCTGAGCCAATGGCT
>CAYSLH010000065.1:14924-18356 GCA_964431605.1 uncultured Myxococcales bacterium | reverse complement strand
TAAGGGAGGAGATCCAGCACCCTGAGCCGGATGGAAAAACCACGGACACCAAGGGGGTATCGACAACCATGGTCCCGGAGTTCTTCCCCAACGGGGCCGGACTGCAAGTAATGGTACGGTTTTGAACCATGAGTTGACAAAGGAGCCAACAATATGCCGAGTCTCAGTTACAAACCACGTGGTAGCACCCGAACTAAGAGTGTTCAACTGTTCAAGAGGGTTACCACTATCGGGGATGCACCAGAGTGTGACGTGGCTTTGGCCGAATTTGGCCTGGCGCAGACCCACGCTCACATCCATTTCGATGGAAAGCACTTCACCATTTCGCAGTTGGATAAAGCCAACCCTGTCTTGGTCAATGACAAGAAGGTCAAGTCATGTCGCCTTGGGCACATGGACCAGATACGTTTGGGTGATGCGACCATGGTTTTCAATCTATATGATGAGCCTTTGGAAGAAGATGACCAGGTCCAGCAAGCCCGACTGGATGCCTACAGAAAAATGGTGGATTTTTCGCGAAGGCTGGTGGGCACTGATGACCTGCAGGGTCTGTTGACTGGTTTGCTGGATGCGGTAATCGAGTTGACCAGGGCTGACAAGGGGATGATCATTTTACTGGAGGGAGGCCAACTACAGGTCAAGGCAGCACGCAACTTGAGACGGGAAAACATCGAGGACGCGGTAAGGCAGGTATCTGATTCCATCGTCGCCAGGGTCGTCAAGAGTCGGCAGCCGTTGATCGTGTCCGATGCGCTCAATGATGAGGAATTCAAAAATTCCGCATCAGTTATCAACCTGAAGCTTTGCTCGGTCATGGTGGCTCCGTTGGTGGAAAAAGGGAGCTTGTTTGGGCTCCTGTACGTGGGCAATGACAACCTGGTGAACCTGTTCGACGAATCCTCCCTGGAGATTCTCACAGTGTTTTCCACCCAGGCATCGTTGTTGGTGCAAAACGCTTTGTTACTCAACGAACTCCGCCTGGACAACCAGGAACTTTCTCAGCGACTGGATTCCATGCGATATGGGGAGATCATCGGAGCCTGCGATGCCATGAAGGATATCTTTTCCAAGATAGAGAAGGTGGCATCCACGGATATTTCAGTGCTCATCTCAGGAGAGACGGGAACAGGAAAGGAACTGGTGGCGAGAAGAATCCATGCATTGAGCGCAAGGGCTGATGGTCCTTTCGTTACCATCAATTGTGGTGCCATACCCGAGAATCTGTTGGAGAGCGAGCTGTTCGGCCATGTAAAAGGTGCATTTACAGGCGCGGTGGCCAGCAGGCAGGGAAAGTTTCAGGCTGCCAATGGAGGCACCCTATTTTTGGACGAGATTGGAGAGTTACCTTTACAACTACAGGTCAAGTTACTACGGGCTCTGCAGGAAAGAGTCGTTACAAGAGTTGGAGACACTAAGAGCGAATCGGTTGATATCAGGGTCTTATCCGCCACAAATAAGAATCTAGAGAAGGAGATTAAATCCGGTGGGTTCAGGGAGGATTTGTATTACCGGATAAACGTGGTCAATCTTCACCTACCGCCCCTTCGTCAGAGGGGGGACGACTTGGTGGCCATCGGTAAGTATCTTCTGGCAAAGTATACCAAGGAGTATGACTCCAGGGTAAAAGGCTTCAGTCCTTCGGCCATATCCGCAATCAAACGTTACGCCTGGCCGGGTAATGTACGGGAGCTTGAGAACAGATTGAAAAAGGCTGTGGTCTTGGCGGACAAAACCCACATCAGCGCAGAAGATCTGGACCTGAAGCCCGAAGACTTTGACACGATCATGCCCCTGGCTTTGGCCAAGGAAGAGTTCCAGAAACGTTATATCAACGATATCTTGGCGAGAAATAACGGTAACAGGACCAAAACGGCCAGAGACCTGGGAGTGGACCCACGCACAATTTTCAGGCACCTGGAAAAGATGGAATCCGATGGCAAGAATTAGCAGGAAGCCAAGGATCAAGGCATTTTTGTCAGACATGAAAGTTTGAATATCTACATGGGAGAACCCGTTCATTGCTCGATGCTATGAAAAAGTTCCTTTCAGAACAAGGTGATGGGTCATCCGAGAGCTGTTTGGCACCGAAATTGCGACATGCAGCCGGTAGAGTTTTATCGAGAGGTCTTTTCATGGTGATCGTGGTTGTAAATTTCAACGGTTGCATTTTAGGTCCTGATGTAGAGGGTGTGCCTCAGGAGCAATTATGGCCGCCCATCATCGTAATGGACCAGGTGGAACCGAGCGAGGTAAGGGAGGGGTTTACCGAGGTTTTACCAGGTGACCAGTGCTCCATGAAGAAATTCAGGATCGGGCAGGTCCTCGACAAGAATACATCCGATGTTTTGTACACTAGGTGGTTCGTGGATTGGTCGGGAAGAGACGGGAGCGAGTTTCCCATCACCAGTGGTGTGGTACAGCCCAACGGTGGGTCTGAGATTCGAAACGCCGGGGACATCTTCAATAAGCAGGCCCTGGAGTTCGAATTTCTGGTAAACCAGTATGTGAGCGATTTTCACGAAGGAGCGGTTCATACCATTACTTTTGTCATAGGGGATAGGGTCTTGGGAGAAAAGAACATCAGCTTTGTTGACACGCAAGACGGGGCCCAGGGACAGTTCGATATATTCCAATGGAATGTGAAATTTACCTCTGCCGGGTTGTGTGACGAGGAGGTGTTCCAATGAGTCTTCGTTCATACTTGGTATTGGCGTTGCTGGCATCTTTGACCATTGGGTGCATGGCGATGGATTTAGGGGCCGTTACAAGTTGTGAAGTAAACTCCGATTGCCCAAGTGGGTGGACGTGTGACGAAAACCTGGGCGTTTGCCGAAAACAGAACCCTGCTACCTCCATCGTGGATTTTGAATTGGCACCGGAGAGAGGGACCGGATCTTCTTTGACTCAAGTAGCAGGTGTTGACCTGGAACGTTTGGGAGACACCATCGAACTGGAGTTGAACAAGGCGGTGGATTTTACAGGGCAGGTTCGCAGAGTGGTGGGGGTGTCGGGCTCCATTATGGCTACACGAAAACCCGAGTTTGATTCCAGATCACTTACGTGGAATTTCCAAGTTGGTTCTGATGGCTATTTTTCAACCCGAGTGGCTTGGAAAAAATCAGATGCTTCATCGAACTTCCTGGATATACTGTTTAGGCCGTCAAACAGGGATCAGGCCCCTCAACTATCCGTGACCAATCTCCAGGTGTCCGAAGATGGCCTGGATGCGTTCATTCCATATCCCGACTACCCGACTCGGGAGCAACTTGGTGAGCAGACAGAACTCCTGATGGTAAAGCTCAGGATTCTACAGAGTGAAAATTTTCCCCACCCTGTGTCCGGCATGGTTGCAGAGGCTGTAACAGACCAGGGGCTTAGAACCAACATTGCGACTCCGGACGAGCAGGGATATGCCTATCTCATGCTGCCTGT
>CAYSLH010000065.1:0-14914 GCA_964431605.1 uncultured Myxococcales bacterium | reverse complement strand
ATTATGGCTGATAGTGGCGATACCGTCCTTTTGCCCAATAGTCTGAGCCTGACGATTCGTCCTTCTGATTCCAACGTCAGGTTGCCTACCGTACTTTACCAAATAGATTCCCTACAAGACCTTTCACCTTCGGAACCGTATCTGGGCGCATTCTATACAGGCGACGTGCCGGACGCATATAGTGTGACCGGAGTGGTGTTGAGTAAATCAGGTCAGCCGGTCGCTAACTGCCAACTGAGGTTCTCGGCCCTGGGCGTGGGAAATGGTACTTATCAGAACACTATCGAAACCGATGACGAAGGTGCTTTTTCAACTACTCTTTTGCAGGGGCATTATACGGTTCTGGCCGTACCGGCTTTGCAAAGCGATGTGGGGCTCAAGGCCCAGGAATTGGATGTCGGCCCTGATACTGGTTCTGTGAGCGTGATTCTCGATCGCAGATTATTGCTCAGCGGGAGGGTTTTTGATCCGGACGGTCATAGCGTGCCTCAGGCGGTTGTTAGAGCTTTGCGAGTTACGGACTGGAACGGGGCGGATGATGGTGTGTCCAGATCTTTCGATACCATGTGTGATGAGCAGGGCCGGTTCCAATTGAGGGTGGATACTGGTAATTACGATTTGACCATTGTACCTCCGACAGCCAGCGCTTTGCCGCGAAAAACCTTGGAGAAGATACTTCTGAGTACAGATGACGTTGAGTTGGACACTGATTCTACGACCCTTTCAAAGGCTGAGGTCATAAAAGGGCATGTCTTCAACCATGCAGGCTCTCCAATGTGTTCGGTGACGATCGATGCATACAGGTCCGATGAGTATTCAACCGTACTGATTGGTCAGGGTGTGTCAGGTATCGACACAAAAAGTTGCAACGGGTTATATTCATTGGTGGTCCCGGCTGGAAATTGATCTGGTCCTGAATCGCTGTTATCATTCGGATACTGATTACGAGGGAAAAATTGGGCGATTCCAAACGAGATCGAGAGAGAACTCAGACCATTCAATTCAGCACTAAAGCGCACTGTATGGAGGGTGATAAAGCTGATTGCCAAGCTTTTTTGACTGTCATCCGGGGTGGTGGTGCAGATCTGGGAACAACAGTGGAGGTAGGGTCGAGGGTCAGGATAGGCAGGGATCCCAAGTGTGAGTTATGTCTCAACGATGCGGGAGTGTCGTGGAGACACGCCGAGATTAAATTCAGAGATGATGGCGTTTACGTCATTAAGGATTCGGGTTCCACCAATGGCACGAGGCTGGATGGAAGACAGCTACAAGAGCCTGCGGTCCTGGATGATGGTAAAAAAATATTTCTCGGGGAGACAGTGGTGAGATTTCAGTTGGCGGACGAGATGGAAGCTGAATTTCAAAAAGAAGTAGCCCAAATAGTGGCTACAGACTCTCTGACCGGTCTGGAATCAAAACGGCGTTTCGATGATGCCATGGACGCTGCTCTGGCCTTGGCTCGTGGCAATGGTATGGTTTTGACCGTGATGATGATGGACATGGACGGTATCAAGCAAATAAACGATACACACGGGCATCTATACGGTGCGTTCTGTATTGCCGAGGCGGGAAAGATTATCGGAAAAGTGCTCGGTTCAGCAGGACATGCGTGCCGGTGGGGTGGTGATGAGTTTAGCGTTTTCGTTCCTGGAATGAGCCGTGACGAGGCCTTTATCGTGGCCGAAGCTGTTCGCGACTCCATTGACGGGGCCCACTTGACAAAGAACGGTATTCGACTACACCCAACAATTTCCATTGGTATCGCGTGTTTTCCGGAAGACGCCGAAAAGGTTGTGGACTTGATCGCTGCCGCCGACATGGCCCTATACAGGGCCAAGGCCCTTGGAAAAAACAGGGTCTCTGATTGATTCTTTCATTTCTTCCCCAGGGCTAAAGATAAACGCATTATAGCCGATATTTCAGTGTGGATTTAGGGGGATTCGAAGGAAAAAGGGGTTTTGATTTGGTCGATACAATTTTGTCTAAAACAAACAGAGAATCCAAACCGCTGGTCCTCATAGTGGATGATATAAGCGACAATCTTCAGGTCTTGGGCAATCTCCTCAAGGAGTTGAATTGCAGGATCGCCTTTGCCACAGGTGGCCGTCAGGCTTTGAGCATGTTGGACGACCTCACTCCGGACCTTATTCTTCTTGATATTCTCATGCCTGATATCAACGGCTTGGATGTCTGTAGGCAGCTCAAGGCAAAGGAATCATCCAAGCATATCCCAGTGATTTTTCTAACTGCAAAGGACGACCAAGAGGATATTGTGCAGGGTTTGCGGGCCGGTGCGGTCGACTACGTCACAAAGCCTTTCAATGCTGACGAGCTTCGGGCCAGGGTATCCACACACCTGGAACTGAAATTATTTCGTGACAAGCAACAACGACTGATACAGGAACTGCGTGAAGCCCTGGACGAGGTAAAGAACCTTTCGGGTTTGTTGCCTATATGCAGTTACTGTAAAAAAATCCGCAATGATGACGGGTATTGGCAAAAGGTAGAACAATACCTCTCGGCTCACTCCAGTGCACAATTCAGCCACAGCATTTGCCCCGAGTGTCTGGAAAAGCATTTTCCACCAGAAGAGGACGAATGATTATCATCCGGCAAGTTCTTTAATCTTACCTACCAAGTCAGGAAATTTTTTCAATTCCACAGAGAGTCCGGAAAGGTCGAGGCGCTGCGCTTTCTTTTCAACCTGCCTGCTCCATGCCACCAACGAACTTGCCCCATGATCGTGCCCCATGACGCAAATCCTGCTTGCGAACTCTTCAATCTCGTCGAGTACTGGGGCCTTGACCAGTTTTTTCCAAACATCTTTTTCCTGGCTCAACGATTTCAACAAACTTTGGATATCGATGATATCAGTTGAAAATGTCATTTCGTCGCTGGTCTTGGCGGAAATCTCTGTTTGGCTTGGATGACCGGATTCCTTGGAAATCTGCTTGAATGGAATATGGGCCTTTAGGGCCTCTATGAGCTTTATTCTAGTTATGGGTTTGGGAATGAAACCTGAGTAACCCTTGGCTGCAAGTTCTTTGGCGCTGTTTTTGTTTACGGATGCAGACATGGCTATCACTGCCAGATTGCGATTGGTGCCCTTGGTCCGTATTGCTTCAAGGGCTTGATCACCAGTCATCACAGGCATCTTCCTGTCCATGAACACCATGGCCGGATTGTGTTTGAAAATCGCACTGAGACCCAAACGCCCGTTGGTAGCCTCAATGACCTTCATTCCGGATTTTTCCAGCCAGGTTCTGACCAGGGCTCTATTGGCGGGATCGTCGTCTACTACCAGCACGGTTGCCTGTTCGAATAGAAATTCTGTCTCTTGTTCTTGTGTAGAATATTGTATTAGTTTTTCAACCACCGTAACAGATGGAATGCTGACTTTGAAAGTACTTCCACGACCCACTGCGCTGGTTACACTTATGGTTCCCTTCATCAGCTCAACCAATCGCCTGGTGATTGCAAGTCCCAATCCTGACCCTCCAAACTTATTGGAATCCTGACCTTTTCTTTGTTCAAAGGCCTCGAATATAGACAGCAGTTCGTCGCCGGCAATACCCATGCCCGAATCCCGTACCACAAGCTTGATGTCTACCTCGTCCCGACGGTCTTTTGGTGAGACTCCTACTGAAATCTCCACGAATCCATGCTCCGTGAATTTGATGGCATTTGCCACCAGATTGATCAATATTTGCCTTATTCGATTTCCATCCAAGAGTACGGTTTTGGGGAGCTTGGGGTCGATTACCAGCGGCAGATCCAGACCTTTTGCTTTTGCTCTTTTTTCAAACATGTTGGTTACTTCTTGCAGTAGCGAAAACAGGTCTGTGGGCACGGTTTGCAGAGATAGTTTTCCTGCTTCTATTCTTGACAAATCGAGGATGTCGTTGATCAGGCTCAGGAGAGTCTTGCCTCCGTTTCTAATGGCTGCCAAGTGCTGAAGATGAAGTTCGTCGGTAATTTCACTCTCCAGAATTTCGGCGAATCCGAGCACTGCGTTCATGGGAGTTCGGATTTCGTGGCTCATGGCAGCCAGGAAGTCGCTTTTAGCCCTGCTTGCAGCTTCTGCTTCTTCCTTGGCTTTTCGTAGGGCTTCTTCTGCTTTTTTCTTCCAAGTGATATCCGTGATTACCGCAAAGCCTCCTGCCAGCCTGCCCAGTTTGTCCATCACCGGCCAGGCAGAAAGAGCTGTTTGTATTTTTTTGCCTCCTTTGGCTGTCCAGGTGAGTTCAAATGGTTTGCTTTGACCTCTCTTCCAAAGCTCCATGCTTGTCGCAAGGGTTTTGACGCTAGGTGGGTCGATGAGATCATAGGAATCTTTGCCTTGTATTTTTTCCTTTGTGGTACCCAGCATTTGAGCGAATCTGTTACTGCAAAAGCCGATCCGACCAAAGGCATCGAATAATACCAATCCGTCCAACATCGTATCGACAAGTTTTCTGTATTGTTCCTTTTGTCGTTCGAGTTCATACTTTATGTCATCTTTTTGTGCCAGCACGCTTTCCAACTCGGAACTGACGTCCTGCAGTTGCCTTTCGACTCTTGATGTTTTATTTTCCAGAGAGGCTTTTTCGCGGGTCAGTGCGGTCCATGCTGCCTGTTGGGTGCTTATGTCCTCAACCACACCTTCTACTCCATCCAGGGGCCTGGGATTGGTGAAGATACGAAGGTGCAACTGCACGTCATCCTTTGTGTGTGTTTTGGTCTCAAAGCCATCTAAGGCCCTGCCTTCTGCGATGGATTGTTCGAGGACAACTCTTCTTTCATAGTCGGAGCAAAAGATCGTGGGAGCAAACCTCTCGGAGGACAAGGCATGGACCACGTCGTCAAAGCCCAGGATGTTGGCAAGTGCCAGGTTCATGGTCTGAATGTTGCCCCGGGAGTCTGCTGAAAAATATCCCACTGATGCGTTTTTAAATGGGGTAAGTTCAGGGTGGATACCAGTGGGCCGGAAACGGGCTGCGTCTGGCTTTTTGTTCTTCAGACGCATGACGATGATTATGGCCAACATGAGGCAAATGCCAATGCCCACACCCAGGGCGAGGCCTGGGATAAACTGCGAGACGGTTGGTTGCTCTTTGGATTGCATGTATTGCAAATCTCCTTGGAGAATTTGGTACCAACGTATAACATCGGTACTATTCCCTGCTTCCTGAGGGTGGGGACGGAGGTGAAATAACAATTGAGAAACAAAGGCGTAATTTGCTTATGAATAGGTTCAGGGATATGCCCACGGCAATTCGGGGATACAGGATCCAAAGATGCCCAAAGTGTTGGATGGAGTTGGGTGAGTGTATATGCAGCTTGATCCCTCAGGTCAAAACGTCCACACGGCTGGTGCTCATTATTCCCTGGAAAGAGTCAGGGCGTTCTTCCAATACCGGCCGGTTGGCAGCTTTGGCGTTGCCCAATTCAGAGGTTCGCTTGAGGGGAAAGCCAGGTTTTCCCATGGATCTGAGTGACTTGGAATCTGTTGAAGGACTTGGTTTGTTGCTATATCCAGGGGAAAATTCTACATTACTCGATGGTTCCGTGCGGTCCGGCTCAGGGCCTGTAACCTTGGTGGTTCCAGATGGCACTTGGAGGCAGGCGAGCAGAATCGTAAGGGGCGAGCCAGCTCTCAAAGGCTTCACCCAGGTACATCTACCACCTGGGGGCCCGGGATCCATATACACCCTGAGAAAACAGAGATTTTCTGATCGAGTCTGCACCTTTGAAGCCGTTGCCAGGGCCTTGGAGATCATAGAAGGCCCCGGGATAGAGAGGCAACTTGTACCAGCACTGGAGGCCATGGTAAGCAGGACCATGCGATCTAGGGGGAAATGTAAATAGTACAGCATGTTATGCCATAGTCGAGGCCTGACGGTGGGGATATCGGGTGGGAAAACCAGGTTGCGATCCGTTGTTAAATGTGCTGTTGTCTGTGCGTATTTTCCCGGGGGCAAAGGCAGGCAGGAGGCGGATCGTGAGAGTTGGAATTGTTGGAATCGATGTCGGCGCAGTCAGCGTCAGTGTGGTGGAGACAGATTCAGAGGGAAAGCTCCTTAGGCATTCGAGTTTAGCTCACGATGGAGACATAGTGGGTACGCTAGAACGTTGTCTCTCTGACTATTCTCTTTACAAGGGCAGGGTGGTGGCCACTACGTCCAGCCCTAAAAGGCTCTTAGTGGCTAAGAGGGTGGATAATCTGGTTGCAGCCATACGTGCTGCAAGGCTTTTGCATCCTGGGTTAGGTGCGTTGCTGCTTGTGGGGGCGGAGCGTTTCAGCCTGTCGGTGTTTGGTCAGGACGGATCATATCGCGAAAGCCGTTTCAATAGCCTCTGTGCAGCTGGTACGGGGAGCTTTTTGGATCAACAGGCCAGGAGGCTGGGCCTGGACACTAGTGCGGATTTGGCTGCCATCGCTGAAAAGAACACAGGCGACCGACCACGCATTGCAACCAGGTGCGCTGTTTTTGCCAAAACGGACCTCATCCATGCCCAGCAGGAGGGCTATGCCCTCGATGCTATTTGCGATGGGTTGTGCCATGGTTTGGCGGCAAATGTACATGACGCGCTTTTTTCTGACCAGCCAATAACGCCGCCAATCGTGTTCGCAGGCGGAGTGGCTTTGAACAGGGCAGTGGTCAGACATATGAGCCAGTTGACGGGCCTGCCCATGGAAGTGGATACATACTCACAGGTATACTGCGCATATGGAGCTGCCCTGGATCTATTGCAGAGTATGGAAAACTCTCTTTCGAAAGACAGACGCAGTTTGCCTAAAGACACAAACGAGACCATGACAGTAAACCAACTGCTTGGACTCCTGCAGAATACTGGTCCAAGCAAGCACAGAGGATATTTTCCCCCATTGGGCCTCACCAAGGGTTTTTATCCGGATTTTTCATCCGACGAATCCTACGAGTTTGAGCCGCGTTGCGTCAAGATACCAGGAACAGTGGAGGTGAGTACTTACTCGAGACTTACGAACGGAGAGACAAAGAATGTGTGGCTTGGGGTGGACATTGGTTCCACTTCCACCAAGGCCGTATTGCTAGGTGTCGAAGACGACATGGATGCTGATGGTGACGAAGGAGTGGACGTGGTTGCAGGGTTTTATACCCGCACTGCAGGAAGACCCCTGCTTGCGGTCCAAGCAATATTGGAAGCCATTCGGGATTGGGAAAAGCGTTATGGGGCAGGTATCAACATCCTTGGCGCTGGAACCACCGGTTCAGGACGAAAGTTTATTGGATCGCTTGTGGGAGCAGACCTGGTTCTCGACGAGATCACGGCTCATGCCAAGGCTGCTGTGGTATTGGACCCGCAGGTGGACACCATCATCGAGATAGGTGGCCAAGATGCCAAGTTTACCACCCTGAACAACGGCATTGTAACTCAGTCCATCATGAACCATGTGTGCGCTGCCGGCACAGGCAGTTTCATCGAGGAACAAGCCCAGAGATTGGGCTGTGACCTCGATGACATGGCCGAAAGAACGAATCAACAGCGTGCGCCCCTTGCTTCGGACAGGTGTACGGTGTTCATGGAGCGTGATATCAACCATTTTTTGTCCGATGGCTACGACGTGGACGAGGTGCTTTGTTCGGTGCTGCATGCTGTACGGGATAACTATCTTCAGAAGGTAGCCAGGGAGGGCAACATTGGAAAGAGGGTGTGTTTTCAGGGTGCCACGGCGAAAAATCGTTCGTTGGTAGCAGCGTTCGAACAGAAGCTTGAAAGACCCGTAAGCGTGTCGAGATACTGTCACTTGACCGGCGCCCTGGGCGTGGCCTTGGAACTGAGAGAGCATGCGGAAAAAGTGCTCTCAGGACAGAGTGCTTCACACCTGGCGCCCTCCGGTTTCAAGGGCGTCGACCTTTATCTGGAGAATATACCGGTCAAGAACGAGATTTGCGATTTGTGCAACAACCACTGCAAGTTGAGGATAGCCGAGGTCTATGGTGAGACCATCGGCTTCGGATATCTGTGCGGACGGGATCCCGACGAGGAGAAGTTCGTCTCTGCCAACGCGTCGGGATTCGACCTGCTCAAGGCGAGAAAACGTCATTTCAGGGTAAAAAAATCCAAGCCCAGACGTCAAGTGACCATCGGTCTACCAGCGGCTTTACATATGGTGGATGACCTGGCGTTCTGGGAAAAATTTTTCGATGAACTTGGCGTAAAGACTGTAACGAGTTCCAACCTCAAAGATCCGGTCTCTAAAGGTAAGGCCCTGGCCAATGCGGAATTTTGTGCTCCCATGTCGGCCTGGCACGCTCATGTGGCCAGCCTGCAAGATCGTGCTGATTATATCTTTACTCCTTTTTACCTCGAAGCCGAACGTCCCAAACATCAGCGTCGCCAATACTGTTACTATACCCAGTTTGCGCCCTCTTTGAGCTCGGGTATGAACATCCCGGGCCTTGCCGAAAAATGTATCAAACCCCTGTTGCACACGGGGGAAAGAACTTTTTCTTCCTGGGGCGAGTTGCACAAGTCACTGGTATCGGCTCTTGGCAAGGATCTACCCAAGTCAGAGGTGATAGATGCGTACAAGGCCGCTGACAAGTTCATGCAACAAAAGCGTGCGGATCTTTTGCACATGATGCAAGAGCAGCTTGCCGACACGGATGACCTTTCGGTGGTATTCCTGGGTAGACCTTATACGGTGCTATCGGAGCAACTCAACAGTTCCATTCCGGATATTTTTGCCAAACACGGCATCAAGACTTTCTACCAGGACATGGTACAACCAGTGGAACTGGGCGAAGTCCAGGAGCTGGTAAACGAGATCGGCTGGGCAAACGTGCAAAAGATTTTCTCTGCTGCCGTGGCCGTGGCAAAGACACCGGGCCTGTATCCAGTGCTACTCACAGCTTTCAAGTGCGGACCGGATAGCTGTACCCTGGAGTATTTCCGAAGGCTCATGAACTCTCATTCGAAACCCTACCTGATTTTGCAACTGGATGAGCACGATTCGCAGGTGGGGTACGAGACCAGAGTGGAGGCGGCCATAAGGGCTTTCAGGAATCATTTCGAAGGATTTGGAAGCAACCCTGACCGCCATATCCTTCCGATGGTGCCTCATAAGACGCAGAAGTCGGACGGACGAGTACTCTTCATCCCGCCATGGGATACTTTTGCCTCACCTCTGTTCGTGGAGGGAATGAAAGAGGTGGGCATCGACGCCAGGCTCATCGAAGAAACCACCAGCACTATCCAACAAAGCTTGGGCTACAACACCGGTCAGTGCATTCCGCTGAATATAATCGTTCACGAGTTTGCCCGCTCCGTGCAGAAGGCTGACCTGGACCCTGCAAAATGCGCTCTGTGGATGCCCAACTCTTCAATAAGCTGCAACATCTCCTTTTACCCACAATATTCAAAGGGGTTGCTGGAGACCATTGGTGGTGGGTTTGAAAAAAGTACCATGTATGCGGGTGAGACTACGGCCATAGAGATATCACCACGCGCTTCACTCAATGCCTATTTTGCCTACCTGTTCGGCGGTACTCTCAGGAGGCTTCAATGTAAGACCAGGCCATACGAACTGGACGAAGGGACTACGGACCGGGTAACTGCCCAAGGCCTGGAAATTTTCAAAAAGGCCCTGGCCGGCAAGATTCCCAAGACCAAGGCTGCGAAGCAGGTCGTGGATTTGTTTTTAGCGGTGGACACGGAGCGCGCCCAGCGGCCCAAAGTGGCTTTATTCGGCGATCTCTACGTACGAGATAACGACGTACTCAACCAGGATCTCATACGCGTCATCGAGCAGCATGGTGGCGAGGTGGTGACCACCCCGTACACCGAGTATGCACGAATAATCGCCAAACCATACATGAAAAAATGGCTAAGGGAAGGTTTGTACAAGGACTTTTTGCTATCCGCTCCTTTTGTGCTCGGCATGGATCTCATCGAGCGACCATTCAAGAAGGAGTTTGTCAAGGTATTGGGAGAGAATAAGGTAGTAAACCCACAGGGAAGCATGGAAGAAATCCTGTCCAAGTTCCATCTGCGTACCCATCATACGGGAGAGAGTTTTGATAACGTACTCAAAATTTTTCATCTCCTGGAGCGATATCCTGACCTGGCCTTGTTCGTTCAAACAAATCCGGCTTTCTGCTGTCCGTCTTTGGTCACAGAAGCCATGGCTGGAGAGATAGAGAGACACACAGGTATACCAATCGTGACTGTTACATACGATGGTACTGGTTCTTTCAAAAACGACGTGGTCATACCTTACCTGGAATTGCTGCAGGACAAGACAAGGCGAGGTTCGAAAGACAGCCGACTACGAGCTATTAGCCAACTCCAATCGAGGACGAGTTGACCATGGTTTTATAACACGAGGGAATTTTTTATACACGGCGTATGTTCTTCTTCAAACACAATGTCCTTGTTCGTAGTTTGCGCCAGATAGAGCAACAGAGGAGTTATGTTATGAAAAATAACTGGGTTATTTTTTGGATGGCCACTGTTATCGTGTTGTCTGGGACATTAGCGCAGGGTGCTGAACAAACTCAGGACGAAGAGTGTATGAAAAATAGCCATGGCAAATGTGAGAGTAAGAATGAAAAGTCACATGATAACGATTCGTTGAAAAAGCAAATTCCGGTGGTGGTGGTCACTGCCAAGCGACAGACCGAAAATATGTTCGAGGTGGACAGGTCCATACAGTCTCTTGGATACAAAGACATGCTTGAACTGCAGGCCCAGTCGATACCAGATGCGTTGGAAGAAAGCACAGGTGTTTTCATGCAGCGCACCAATCGAGGTGCTGGATCTCCAATAATGAGGGGACTGGTCGGACCCCAAAACCTTATCCTCGTAGATGGCATACGTTTCAATAATTCCACCTTCAGGACTGGACCAAACCAGTATTTGGCTCTCTTGGATCCCACCTCCATCGATCGCATGGAGGTGTTGTTGGGTCCTGGCTCGGTGCTGTATGGCTCTGACGCGGTGGGAGGAGTGCTGCAGCTTTTTCCCATCTCGTGGTCGGGACGAAAAACCGGTTTGGGCGCAAGGCTTGGAGGAAGGTTTTCCTCGGCTGACTTGTCTTCCTCTGTTTGGGCGGATGTGGATTGGCAGAATAAAAAATTTGCTCTATTGGCCGGAGGAGCTTTCAGGAATTTCGGCCTGTTGACTGCAGGCGACGATCTCGAACAACCCCTGAGCGATTACCAGCAGGGTGCCTGGCAAGCAAGGGCAAAATACAACCTGAGTGACGAGATGCAAATAGGTCTCGTTTACCTGGGGGCTGTCATACGTAACGCTGGAAGGACCGACAGGCTGTACGAGGGACGATTCAGGTTCTATGACAATGACGATCATTTTTTATATCTGGATTGGAAGTACGAACCTCGTGATACGTTGAAATCCTTGCGAGTGGCACTGTCGTTCCATGCAATGGACGAACTGGTGGACAGATACAGGTGCTCGGTGGGGGATAATCCAACATTGGACGATGTAACCCCCTGCCTGGATGAAGGAAGAGTCGGCCAGGATTTTGTTCCCACCTCTCCTCTAACCCGCCAGGATGTGATCAGGGATTCGGTCTTGACCCCTGGATTGGTGGCAAGTGCGGAATTTGGTTTCTTCGACCAGCGTCTGAGACTATCTTCCGGCGTCGAGGCATATGCTGATTTCGTATCGTCGGATAGCAAAAGACGCAAGGCCCAAAGTTCTGACCCTTGGGTATGGCAAGTCCAGGACAGGGGAGATTACTCCAATGGGTCGCTGTACGTCTCTTCGGGAGCCTTTGTCATGGCCCAGGCTGAGCTTTATTCCTGGGACGGTGGAGCGCAGGCCCTTGCCGCAGATTTTGGGGGCAGGATTTCTAACTTCACTGCCAGGGCACCTGACGTTCCCGGGCTCGGGGACGTGGATTACTCGTACACCGGCCTGGTGGGAAGCGCGGGTTTGAAGTACCTGATGGACGATTCGTTCATGGCCTACGCCAACTTCTCCCAGGGATTTCGAGCTCCCAACCTGCAAGAGACGACCGTGCTGGGAGATACCGGGTCCAAGTTCGAGGTTCCAAATGCGGATCTTGCTCCTGAAAAGAGCAATACCATAGAGATAGGTTCCAGGACCCAATTCAAAAAAGTCAGGTTCTTCATGTCGGCTTTTTTCAGCTTCATGAACGATTTCATCGACGAACGAGACGTGTCCCGGGATGAATGGACTGCCATGGGATTAGACCCGGAGGCTGTAGGGGACAAGCCTGTGGTGCAGAGGGTCAATAGTTCAAAGGCCTGGTATTGGGGCATGGAGAGTTCGTTGAGTCTTGGACCATGGTTCGGTCTCGAACCATGGGTGAGAGCTTCGTGGGTCAGGGCTGAAGTGCATCCGGACAGCGGCGAGGTATATCCCGCACGCAGGGTGCCACCTGCCATGGGCTCAGCAGGTTTGAGATACTCAAACAAGGACCTGAAGTTCTTCGTGGAGTTTTTCACCAGGTTTGCCGGGCAGCAGGCACGCTTGCACCCAAGCGACGAGAAGGACCTTCGCATTTGCGAAGACCCTGCCAATTTGGGAGATACTTACAAAGATTCCAATGAGGCATGTCCTGGAACCCCTGCCTGGTTCACGCTGAACCTTCGCGGCGGTTACGAATATAATGACCAGGTCCGGGTGGATGTTGCCGCCACCAACTTGACCAATAAACTCTATCGGTACCATGGTTCGGGAGTTGATGCGCCGGGAATCGGTATTTCTGTGTCCGTCCAGGCAAAATATTGAAAAGGTTTCACCCTGTTGTGTCCTTAGCGTCCTGGTCCTCCGTGTCATGTTCGTCCTGTGGTTCCTGGGGCTCTGGTGTATCCTGCGTCGGCCCATGGGTCTGAGCGGCATGGCGCATCTTGTACAGGGCAAATAGTCCTCCTGCCACCATGGCCATGCAGAACCATTGGGCTGCTGTAAGAGCAAAGTACCTGGGGTCCACGTTTCCATAGTGTTTCGACCTCAGGAAATCGAATACAAACCTTATGGGCGCGTACATCAAAGGAACGATGACTAGAAAGAATCCGTTGGGCCTTGGTTTTCGTCCCAGTATTCTCGTCACGGGATACAGCACCAGAAGGGTGTATAGAAACTCGTAAAATCCCAAGTCGTGCCTGGAGCCTCCTGGGTATTTCACTGCAAGAAAGAAGTTACTCAAAGAGCCTGGGTGATCATGAGCCAAGGTGCAGCCCAGTCTGCCGAACACCCATGCCAGCACGATACCCCAAACGAACACGTCAGCGTAGGCCAGGAACGAAAGTCCTCGTTTCTTCGTGTATACGAGCAGGGCGATAAAAGCGCCCAGGAAACCACCCATGGACGAGATGGGCGTTAGGGACAGAAGCAGGTTCCACGGGTTTTCCATGAGCTGTTGCGGGTAGTCGAATATCATAGCCTCTGCGTGCGCCACGAAAAATGCTGCGGCAATTACCCAGATTGCCATTGTATGCGCTTCTTCCGGGTCCAGACCTACTTTTCCGGCGCGGCGTTTTGTGGAAAAAAACCCTACCAGGATGGCGAAGCCTACCAGGACTCCGAACGCGTAGATTTTTACGAACCCCAGGTCCAAAGGAGGAATGTGAATATATGGAATCATGGTTCTTCTTTCCGGTTGTTGTTCCGCTTGATGTTATTAATACAGATTTTTTCAACTCACAGGGCTGAACGGAAAATAACACACAAGTGTTTTTTTGCCAAAAGGGTCTTTGCATTATTCTCCCGAAGTCCCATAATCTCCATAATATGATTTTAGATAATCCTGAAGACAAGTTTTCCCATGAGGCAAGAAGGCTCCTTGCCTGGATCGCCCAAAGACAGGGCGAGCTGGAACTTACAGACAGCTTGCTTCAATTGGCTGCCAGGGCCGGGGTGTTGCATGTGCTCGCTTCTGACAATGATTTCAGGAAAAACCTCGGCTCGTACTCAGCCGAGTACATGGCAACTGCGGCGTTGGGTGCGCTCAAGTTGGAAAACCTCCGGGAGATATCCTGTTCGATGGATCGTCACGGCCTGGAGATAATGCCCATCAAGGGTATGGCTTATGCTCTCATGTTCGGCTCTGGTGGACCCACCAGGCCTATGGCGGATGTTGATTTCCTTGTGAGAGAACGAGATTTTTCAAATGCAGTTGAAGTCATGAAGGACTTGGGATACGAGGAGCGTTATTTCAGTCGCGCGTCGCGGTCAACAAACCATAACGAGTTGGCTTTCGTCAGGAATGGACAACTGGTGGAGATTCATAGGGCCTTCGTGGTCAGGGGCCGTATCAGCGTGGACTATGAGTCACTGTTTGCACGTTCGAAGCCGATGGAATCAGAGGGGATCAAATGCAGGATCATGTCTCCCGAGGACAGTTTTTTGTATCACTGTTTTCACATGGGGCTGCACGAGTTTGCAGTGGGCGGGTTGAGAACGGTGGTGGAACTGTTGGACCTTTTGGAAAAATACCCACCTGATATGGAATTGGCAACACGCAGAGCCAAGGTTTGGGGGACTTGCCGCATCACTTGGTGTGCCATGCGCATCGCGAGAACATGCATGCCAGGGAAAATAGATCCTGCTTGGGTGGAAAGTTTTGCACCTGGTGTCCTGGTTAGGAGCTTACTGCAACACTTGGTAGTTACACCTTCCTTGGAACTCATGTTCAGCCCCGGAAAATTACCCAGGCCTGTGCAACTCATGAGAAAAGCACTGCTGTTGGATCGCTCTTATCTCGCCCCCGGGTATCTGGTCAGGTACTTGATTAATGCCTGATATAATCTTGGCTAATCAGTCCTGGCTACAAATGCTTTGTGAAAATCATGAAAAGGCTTGACACCAGGTAGGCGATAAGTAGAATACCGCTACCTCGTTGCTGCGGGGTGGAGCAGTTGGTAGCTCGTCGGGCTCATAACCCGAAGGTCGCTGGTTC
>CAYSLH010000064.1:13807-18480 GCA_964431605.1 uncultured Myxococcales bacterium | reverse complement strand
CAATGGTGCGGCAAGGAGGAATAAGTAAGTGGCAAATCACAAATCAGCCAAGAAACGTTATCGTCAGGACCTTCGCCGAAAGGTTCGCAACGCGGCCCGCAAATCAAAGGTACTGACCATCACGAGAAAACTGGAAAAAGCAATAAAGGACAAAGATCAGAACGCCGCAAAAGAGTTGTTGCCGAAAGTGGTCTCCACCATCATGAAAATTCGATCCAAGGGAACACTCAAAAAGAATACTGCATCACGTAAAATCTCCAGGTTGAGCAAACTGGTTCATCGGACGTTTTCGAATTCGTAAGATTTTTTCTGAGAGCAGTCCTGCTTAGTCCTCTCGAAAAGCTACCCGGAGCTGAGTTCGCACAAAGAACTCACCAAAAGTTCGAGTTGCAAATTTGCGCCCAAAGCCCCACCCTTGAGTTTTCGGTCATTTTCGGCAAGCAGCTTCAACCTTGCTGCCAATTGTCCGGCACTGAACCTACGAGATTGCTGAAGGGTCTTTTTCACCACAAACGGGTGTAATCCCAAAGCAGCCTGAATGGATTTTTGAGACTCACCCCTTTGGGCCATGGCCTGGACCTGGGCAAGGTTCCGAAAATGTCTCGTCAGGTGACTCAATAGAGCCAGGGGACTCTCTCCATCCCTAAGCATTCTTCTCAGACCACCAAGGGCTTTTTTCTGATTGCCTGCAGCCACTGCATCCAGCATTTCGAACACCGACTGGTTGCGGGTATCAGCAACCACCTCTGAGACATCATCCGCCCCAAGTTTTCCCTTGCCCATCTTGTACAGGCTGAGCTTCTCCACCGCCTGCAAAAGTGCTCCCAAATCCTCGCCCACTGCATCCACCAATGCGAACAAGCCATCGTCATCGGTACCGAGCCCCGAATCCTGCAAGGCCTGTCTGGCAAGTCGCGGAAGCTCCCTGGCGCTGGGTCTGGGACAGTCTACTATGATCCCAGAGCCTTTCTTTACCGCCTTTTCGAAAGCCCTTGCAGCACTCGCAGCAGAAGACTTCTTGGGATCTCTTGTTTTCGGTCCGGCTCCCCTGACCAGCACCACCAACGTTGCATCCTCGACAGGATTGGAAAGATATTCACAAAGTTTCTTACGTTCTTGCAGTTGAAGGGATTGAGCATCCTTCAAAACCACCACCCTTCGCCCTCCAAACAAGGAACCGGTGCGAAGAGTCGATTCCACTTCCGAGGCCGAACTACCCTTGGCATCCATCATGGTAATGGACAACTGCTGATCGTCTGTGGATTGGACCTTACTCATTATACTCTGCAAAGCCCGATCTTCCAGGGCCTGCTCCTCGCCGGAGATCAGATACGAACTGGCCAACTGACCTTTTTTCAGCTTCCTGGAAAGCTCAACCACATTCATGCTTCAAAACCCCCTGGTCAAACAATCCATGACCTTGCGAGACATTGAATCGATTCCGCTCCTGATGGCCATCTGCCTGTTCGCCTCAGTCCCTCGAATGTCCGGGGCCGAAAGATAACTGACTCGTTCCTGCAATACCCAGGTATGATCTTTATGATTGTCTGATTTGAGCGTGAATCTCACTTTGATGACGATTTCCTGTTCGCGGGTTCTGTACCTACCTGCATAAACCGCGACTCCTCGTGGAAATGCTTCTATGGACCTGATGGAGGAAAGCAGCAAGGGGATGGTCTTATCCTTTCCGTCTGCAGGACAAGCCAGACCGACCTTGCGGGCCTGAGTCCTCAGCGCCCCGGTAAGCATGGGCACCACCTGCGCTTCTTCACTCAGGGACGTAGCCATGGGAATACAAAGCTGAGTTCCTCCATCGGCAAGTCTACCCTTTGCAGTAACAAAGGAATAACCGCAACCTGTCAGCAGGGCAGACAGACAGAATACCGTCAAGACACGACGATGTTCACCAGCCGACCGGGCACGGCGATTATGCGACGAACGGTCTTGCCTTCCAACCACTTTTGCACCTTCTCGTCTTTCATGGCGGAATCCTCCAGGTCAGCCTTAGAAGCGTCCCTGGAGACCTCCACAGTGGAACGAAGCTTTCCATTGACCTGCACAGCTATGGTTATCACATCATCCACCGTGGCGGTAGGATCGAATTTAGGCCACGGCTGCTCGCATGCAAGTCCGTCCAGTCCCATTCCCTGCCACAATTCCTCTGCCACGTGTGGTGCAAAAGGAGACAACAATAACGCCAAAGAACGCAGGGTAAATCCCAACAACTTCAGTTGTTCCAAACGAGCCGGATCATCAGGAATTTCGTGAGGCAGCGAGCATAGATCATCCAAGACCTTAGAGGAATTCAGTAACTCCATCATGGCGGCGATGGCAGTATTGAATTGAAGTTCGTCAACCACGTCGCGGGTTACTTTCTGTATGGTCCTATGCACCAGGCGATGGAATTTTATAAGCTCATCGCTCAAAACAGATTCGTCCACAGGACCATGAAGACCCTTGAGCAGGTTGAACATCTCAGAGTGATGATAGTAAAAAGTCCATAACCTTCTTAGAAAATTGTAGCAACCAGCGACTCCCGTATCGCTCCAGTCGATATCCTTTTCCGGAGGTGCGGCAAAAAGACAAAACAACCGGGCTGTGTCAGCACCGTACTTATCGAACATAGCCTCAGGGCTGACTCCGTTGAACTTGGATTTGGACATTTTTTCCAGTTGAACCTTCAATGGCCTTGAACAGATGCTGCATTTCGGGTTGTCCCTGTCAGTCAGGTCCACTCCATCCAAGCCACGGTATCCATGCTCATCGCACCTGTAGGAGTTTCTCACCACCATGCCCTGGGTCACCAGCCTCTTTGCTGGTTCGTCGCCGGACACAAGCCCCAAATCCCTCATCACCTTGTACCAAAACCGGAAATACAAAAGATGCATCACAGCGTGTTCAGGCCCCCCGACGTATATGTCCACCGGCAGCCATCTGTCAGCCAGCGCCCTTGAAAAAGGCTCATGATCATTGTGGGGATCCAAATACCTCGCAAAGTACCAGGTGGAATCCACAAACGTGTCCATGGTGTCAGTATCACGCTTCGCGTCACCACCACACTTGGGGCATTTGACACGAAAGAACTCCGGCACCTTGGCCAGCGGGCCTTCACCGGTACCAGTAAGGGGCGCATCAGGAGGGAGTGTGACGGGAAGGTCTTCGTATGGCACCGGGACTATGCCACAACGTTCGCAATGAATCATGGGAATGGGAGTTCCCCAGTAGCGTTGACGCGATATACCCCAATCGCGAAGGTGCCAATTGACCACAGGACCACCCGAACCGTCTATTTTGGCTGAGTCAGCTATGTCCTTGCGCGCCTGCGCGGAGGGCTTGCCGGAATGTTCACCAGAATCCACAAGCACTCCATCTTCCGTATAGGCACTGGTCATTTGTTCCACCAGAAGCTGACGTCCAGCCCCGGCTGGAGGTTGGACCACCACCCTTATGGGAATCTCATACTTTTTAGCAAACTCGAAATCTCTTTGATCATGAGCTGGAACACTCATTACAGCGCCGGTACCATATTCTGCCAAAACGAAGTTCGCAATCCATATGGGAATGCGTTCTTTGGTAAAGGGATTGATGGCGTAGGAACCAGTAAAGACTCCCTCCTTTTCGGTGGAAGCATCTGTGCGAACCATCTTGTCCACCTTTGACATTTTTTCCACGAAAGCATCCACCTTCTTGTGCTGCTGGTCACTTACAAGTTTTTCAACCGCTGGATGCTCCGGAGCCAAAACCATGTAAGTTGCGCCATAAACCGTATCCGCCCTTGTGGTAAAAACCTTCAGAGCCTCGACCTTTTCATCCTCCACGGGAAAAGTCAGTTCCGCACCCTCGCTACGACCGAGCCAATTTCTCTGCATGGTGACTATGCGCTCCGGCCACTCGGGTAATTTTTCCAAATCATCCAGAAGTTGTTGGGCGTATTTTGTAATTCTAAAGGCCCAGTCTGGAATCTGGCGTTGGATTACTTTTGAGCCACACCTTTCGCACTTGTCTCCGTCCACCACCTGCTCGTTGGCTAACACTGTCATACATGAGGTGCACCAATTTGCGTTCGAAGACCTTCGATAGACCAGGTCTCTTTCGTACATCTTCAAGAAAAACCATTGGTTCCAACGGTAATACTCCGGATCGCTTGTGGCGATCTCCCTGCTCCAGTCGAAACTTAGCCCCAGACGATGCATCTGCGCCTTTACCGATTCTATGTTGGACTTCGTCCTCTTTGCTGGATGCACCCCGTCACGCATGGCAGCATTTTCTGCGGGCAGGCCCAACGCGTCCCACCCCATGGGATGAAGTACGTCATGGCCCATCATTCTGTAAAACCGCGCTAAAAGATCACCTATCACGTACACCCGAACATGTCCCATATGCAGGTTGCCTGATGGGTAAGGAAACATCTCCAACACGTAATACTTGGGTTTTTCTTCGTTGCGACCTGCCTCGAACACACCTTGATCGCGCCATTGTTTCTGCCATTTTGGTTCGATGAGTTTAGGATGATATTTTTGGTCCAAGGTGTTCACGCTAACCTCCTGATTTTGAAGTCTCCTGACTAACACGAAGAGTCGTGCCGCACAAGGCGTGGTTCAAGGGCCCCTGACCGGAGCCGTGTCCAGGAGCCCTTTTAATTGCTGACCTAAGGTATTGTCGAGCTTTTTCCA
>CAYSLH010000064.1:0-13707 GCA_964431605.1 uncultured Myxococcales bacterium | reverse complement strand
CCGTGTCCAGGAGCCCTTTTAATTGCTGACCTAAGGTATTGTCGAGCTTTTTCCACCGCTACGACTAAATCCAATCCAAAGGCCAACCCTGTCGCGATGGCGGACGCCAGGGTGCAGCCCGTGCCATGTGTATTTCTGGTGTTAATCCGGCTCGATGTAAATTCCATGCTGCCATCTTGCCACACCAGTACATCCACGACCTGTGGACCAGGAAGATGTCCGCCTGTGACCAGGACCGCCTCCGCCCCCATATCCACCAGAGCATGCGCAGCCTCATCCATCTGTGCCGGATTCGAGACATCCAGTCCTGTCAATGCGCCTGCTTCGTAAATATTGGGTGTTATTAAGGTAGCCAAGGGCACGAGTTCATTTATAAACACTGAAAGATCCTCGCGTCTATATAGCCATGTCCCGCTACTAGACACCAGGACAGGATCAACCACCAGGTTTGCTCCTGGAGCATGCACACGTAAAACCCTTGCCACCTCATGGACCACTTCACCGCAACACAGCATCCCTGTCTTGACGCTATCTACACCAATATCGTCTATTACGACTTTCATCTGAAGAGCCACGAACTTTGGGTCCACCTCCACCACCTCGTATACTTTGCATGTATCCTGTGCAGTAAGAGCCGTGATGGCACAAGCTGCATACCCTCCCAAGGCTGTCACTGTCTTGATGTCCGCCTCGATACCTGCACCACCACCGGAATCAGACCCTGCAACCGTCAAGACTCTACCTTTCATGATGACTCCATGGAAAACCGGGCAAAGAACTACGTCTTGAACATAACACCAAGCTGTCTTAGTATCTCGATTTCACGTAACGATGATAGAAAAATTTTCATCAAGGAGAGAATATTATGAAATATCTATTTTTATTGGCTGGCTTATTTGGTTTTTCCTCTGGGTTATACGGATGTGGCGGCTCGACTGGACCCAGCTGTTCGGAAGTTTGCAACAAGATGGCAGAATGCAACCCAGAACAAGCGCAGGGATGCGAGACCGACTGTCAAAAGATGAAAGATTTGATCCGTAGCTCGGTTTTCAAAGCATTGGGAGAGTGTTTCCTGGAGACCGATTGTGAGACCCTCAACAATAATGGAGACATCTGCATGGTAGATGCAGTCAAGGAAATACCCTCCGGTGTCGTGGATGATTTTATTGATAGCATTTGTACAAAAATAATCACGTGTGATGAAACACTTACAAAAAATCAATGCATATCCACCATGAAAGACAAAGGAGGGGACAGCGTCCAGATGATCGGCATGTACTCTGATTCGACAATCGATTGCGTTACTAGTTGCTTCAGCGATAAAAGCTGCACTGAGATAAAAGATAAAGATGACGACAGCATGGATGCATGCATGACCCAGTGTGGGTTGAATTTCGAAGACGATTAATATTTGACGCGCTTGAAGGCTTGCTGGTCGCGTCGAGTGGACTGGTGATGATTTGGATTTTTTCTTCGGCACTCAGTCCAAGTCATAATCATGCTTGACTAGAGTCTATTCCACCATGATGATCCTGCATAACATGTTATCGCCTGTCACCTTTCAAATCATTGCTGCAGGAAATGGCCGCAAATATGTATGCGAATGGAGAGTTTGATGGGAGTTCATATAAAAGCAAAACCCGGTGCATATGCCGAGACGGTATTATTACCAGGAGATCCCCTGCGAGCCAGGGCCATGGCTGAGGATTTTCTCGACGAAGTTGCATGTTGCAACGAGGTTCGGGGTATGCTCGGTTATACGGGGCTGTACCAGGGAAAAAGAGTATCCATCCAGGCCACTGGCATGGGCATGCCGTCGATGAGCATATACGCTCACGAACTCGTGACGGAGTTCGGTGTGAAAAACCTCATCCGCGTTGGAACTTGCGGGTCTATTCACCCAGAACTGGAACTAGGTGACATTGTCCTCGCCCAATGCGCGTCCACCAACTCAGCCATGAACCGGACAAGGTTTGGCGGAATGGACTTTGCCCCTTGCGCATCTTTCGAACTGCTCGAGCCTGCAGCGATCCTGGTCAGGAAAATGGGCATAGGATTCAAGGTAGGTGGAGTTATGACCAATGACTTTTTCTATTCGGATGACGGCGAGGAGTGGAAGCTTTGGCAAAAGTACGGGGTGCTGGCCTTGGAGATGGAGACATCCGCTCTTTATACCATTGCCGCAAAAAACAAAACGAAGGCACTGTCCATACTCACGGTGAGCGACAGCTTACATACAGGTAAATCCCTCACCCCGGAGCAAAGACAAAATGCCTACCAGGATTCGGCAGCCATTGCCCTTGGACTATTATGACCTGACGCCCCTATCTTTTAGGTGCTAATTGTAATTTCAATTGACAATTAGCACCTAAAATCCTAATCTCATGTTATGATCCAGCGGGACATTGAGGACACCATAAGACGCTATGCCCGGCAGTATCCTGTAGTGAGCATTACCGGACCTCGTCAATCAGGGAAAACCACTTTATGTAAGATGGTGTTCCCCCAAAAGCCTTATGTATCCCTCGAGGAACCGGACGAAAGGGAATTTGCCCTAAATGACCCAAAGGGCTTCCTGGGACGATTTGCCGATGGTGCAGTTTTGGACGAGATCCAGCGTACGCCAAGCCTTCTTTCTTACATGCAAGGGATAGTGGACCAAAGAGACCACCCGGGACAGTTCATCATCACAGGAAGCCAGAATTTTGAACTCTCTCAATCCATAAGCCAGTCCCTTGCCGGGCGTACTGCCATAGTGAGGCTGCTACCCTTCACACTTTCCGAGGTCCAGAGGTTGCGGCCGGTTCTGTTTTCCATGGACGACGCGATTTACTCTGGTTCATATCCAAGGATATTCCATCGAAAACTCAACCCTACAGAAGCTCTTTCTTTCTATTTCAATACCTATGTGGAGCGAGACCTCCGCCAACTGATCAACGTCAGGGACTTGGCTACTTTTGAAACCTTCATGAAACTTTGTGCCACCAGGTGTGGGCAACTATTGAATCTGTCATCCCTCGGCAATGACTGTGGTGTGACCCATAACACTGTAAAAAGCTGGCTTTCGATCCTGGAAGCCAGTTACATCATCAAGCTGTTGCCACCCTACTACCGAAACCTGGGTAAAAGGATCATAAAGACACCTAAAATTTATTTTATCGACACAGGCCTTGCATCATATCTATTGGGGATTCAGAAAGTGGAGCATGTAGCAACCCACCCCCTGAGAGGATCCCTCTTTGAAAACCTGGTCATGTCGGAACTCCTGAAAAATCGATTCAACAGGGGAAAAACAGACAATTTGTACTTCATCAGGGACCGAAAGGGCAACGAAGTGGATATCTTGCTGGACTACGGACCGTCATTGGACTTAGTGGAGGTCAAATCAGCTCAAACCATTTCCAGCGACTTCTTTCGTGGTATCGAACACTACCGACGCATATACAGAGAGGTGAGAAATTGCCTTCTAATCTATGGTGGAGACAAGTCCCGTGTTCATGGGGGTGTTACTGTCGTACCATGGAAAGATCTCCCTGAGCTCGATATAGAATAATAAATGGAGCTGGGGTCGAGATTATGGCATTGGCGGACCCGCAATAGGTGCACTAAAAAGGCCATAGGATAAGCGACGAGTGAGTGGACAGATACGGTCCATACGGATGTCACTAGAAATAAATATTTTTGTCATTTTCCAAGTTTCCAACTACCATTCACAGCATGTTTCCATATCTAGCAACCATATTCCTGAGCGCTCTTTTGGTGTTTTCCATCCAGCCCATGTTGGGCAAAGCGCTGCTGCCTTGGTTCGGCGGCGGACCTGCCGTGTGGTCCGCGTGTCTTTTGTTTTTCCAGGTTGCATTACTATTAGGATACCTATGGGCCCACGCTCTCGATAAGTACCTTGCGCCGAAAAAGCAGACAGTGGTTCATCTTGGCGCCTTGTTACTGTCGCTCGTGGTGCTAGTCGCCCTGTGGTTTTCCTGGCCGGCTCCCATATTGCCCTCGGACAATTGGAAGCCCACCGACACGACTTGGCCTGCGATCCACATTTTGTTCATACTCACCGTAAGCGCGGGCTTGCCCTATTTTCTTCTTTCGTCCACAAGCTCCCTCATACAGACATGGGTTAGGGATCGGGCACCTGAAAAGTCCATGTGGCGGCTTTATGCTCTTTCCAATATGGGTTCTCTCATTGGTTTGATAGCCTATCCCTTCGTAGTCGAACCACTAACGGGTCTTGTGGTTCAGGGGAAAATCTGGGCCGGTCTATACCTTGCGTATGTGTTGTCCATGGCATGGTGTGCGATCTCCATGCTCAGGGCAACAGGCCCAACAGACCCACCTGGAAAAGACCAGGAATCCAGCCTCACCTCGTCTGAGCTCATTGGCGCCAAAAAACGATGGTTGTGGTTCGGCCTGTCGGCAACCGCATCCATGCTGCTTCTTGCCGGCACAAACCAAATGTGTCAGGAGGTGGCGGTCATACCTTTTTTATGGGTAGTGCCCCTCGCCCTTTACCTGTTGACCTTCATAATCGCCTTCCACTCAGAACGCTCTTACGGACGACTTTGGGCCGGGCTTCTCTTTGTTGTCACAGCCAGTGCGGCCGTGATGGCACTGTACATGGAATACAAGGTGCATATAGGCTGGCAGGTGCTCATATACTCGTCTGTCATCTTTGCCGGGAGCTTTCTGTGTCACGGTGAGTTGTTCAGGTTGAGGCCATCGCCCTCGGGCCTCACCGGGTTTTATCTCACTATCGCGGCGGGAGGTGCGACAGGAGGTGCGTTTGTAGCACTCTTGTCACCACTTATTTTTAATGGCTACTGGGAGTTTCACGTTGCTTTAGTAATGAGCGCCGCCCTTCATGTTTTTGCGCTCCTCACCGACCCGGAATCATGGGTTCAAGGCAAGGGGAAAAAGCTCAAGATCTCCTTGGTTACCATGGCCATCATGGTACTTTCTGGTTTTCTAATTTACCAACCCATACGTTTTTTAAAAAACGTCATGGATAGCTCCAGAAATTTCTACGGGGTATTGCGCGTAAAACTCACCCACCCGGAAGCGCCCAAATTCTTTGCCCATGATCTTTTCGACGGTCAGATCTTGCACGGATACCAGCTCCAGACCCCACCCCTGAACAGGATCGCAACATCTTATTTTTCCAACACCAGCGGTATTGGCCTGGTGTTGAGAAACCATCCATTTAGAAAGCAAGGCAAGGGCTTGAAAGTGGGGATCATCGGGCTGGGAATAGGCACTATCGCAGCCCACGGTGAACCTGGTGACGTTTTTAGATTTTACGAGATAAATCCAGACGTTATCCGTTTAGCAAAGGGGGACGGAGGTTACTTTTCCTTTCTTTCCGACAGCAGAGCGAAGATTCAAATAGTACAGGGAGACGCAAGGATCAGCCTGGAGAGGGAACTGTCCCTAACCGGCCCTCAAAATTTCGACGTTTTTGCTGTGGATGCTTTCCAATCCGACTCCATACCTATACACCTGATAACAAAGGAAGCTGTGGAGTTGTATTTCAAGCACCTGAAGGAAGACGGACTTTTACTGGTTCACGTCACCAACCTGAACCTTTCCCTAGAACCCATCCTGGATCGACTGGCAACAGAACTGGATCTGGTGATCTCCGTGGTAAGGGATGAAGGCGACGGCTGGGTTTCTCTTCGATCTCACTGGGTTTTCCTTACCCGCGATCCAACAATCCTGGCTCAACCGCCCATCGCGGAAAAAGCTGACATCCCCCAACAACTCGAGGGTAAGGCTCCCTTGTGGACAGATGATCACGCATCCATTCTACCCATCATTCGCTGAAGTGGGTTCTTTTGAGTCAGGCACCTACTACAGAGCCAAGAAGCTGAGATACCAACGGCGCAACCTGTTTGAGAATCAAACCTGCCATCAACACACCAACACTGGATTTCAAGGGAAGCCCTATGAAATATACCGGCAGTTGCGATGCGCTTCGGCACATGGCACCCAAGACTATGTCAACGAATATCATGGACGCCATCAGTGGCCACGCGACCCAGACTGCTGTCTCTATGGCTATTTTGAATATCCCCACAACCCATGTCAGGGCAAGGTTTACGATTTCGCCAGAGGGGGCCGATTGAATGGGAACCAGGTCAAAACTGTTCACCAGTCCCCTGAGTAGTCCCTGGGCTCCGCCAAGCTCCAAAAAGACCACGCATGCCAACAGGCTATATAGTAATGCCAGAGGTGAACCCTTGCTCCCGTCCATCATGATCACAGTTTGTGAGCGAGCCCCTCCCCTCATTCCATCCATGACTTGACCGGCCATCTTCAAACACCAAAAGACTGAACTTGCACCCACTGCAAAAGTAGCTCCAACAAAAATTTCCTTGAGCAGCAAGCCAAGAAAAACCAAACCACCAGGGGATGTTCCTCCAAAGTGACTATATGGAAAGACTAAAACAGCACCACAGGCCGCCAATCCGAATGAGGCAGGCCAAGGCATGCGACGCCCCCCCAGGCCATCCAGAAGCATCACGCCCGGCAACACGCGGGCTGTCACCAAGACTCCCCACCACAAGACATCCACTTTCTACAACCCCGCACCCAATATGGATCTGGTGAATCGAAGCAACTGCTGGCCCATCCATGGACTTATCATGGCGATGGTCACCAACACAGCTAAAATCTTTGGAACAAACCCGAGGGTAAATTCCTGGACCTGGCTCGCGGCCTGCAACAATCCCACCACCAGGCCCACCACCAAGGCGACCAATACAACAGGCGCCGAGACCACCACTGCAAGCCACAATGCCTGACGCCCCATCTCCAAAAGTTCTCCATTCATAACATCTCCCCCCCCCCTCAACCCAGATATCCGCCCACCAAGCTGTGCACTATCAGAGACCAACCATCAGCCATGGCAAACAATAACAACTTGAATGGCAATGACACCGTAACAGGTGACAACATATGCATACCAAGGGACAGCAAAATGCTGGCCACAATCATATCCAAGACCAGGAAGGGCAAAAAAATCATGAACCCCATCTTGAAAGCTTCTTGGAGTTGGCTGACCACGTATGCGGGAAGTAACGCCTGCCATTGGATGCCCACCAACTCAACCTGGTCCGACTGCTCTGAAAATAGCCGGACAAACCCCTCATACTGTTTGCGATCAGTGTTTGCAGCCAAAAAGTTTTTCACCGGGTCGGAAGCTTTTTTTGCGGCATCGAACATAACGCCCAAATCTCCATCCTGCCATGCTGCATGGTGCAGAGTCAGTTGATGGGCAACGTCCCGGGCTACCGGCGCCATTACCACCAAGCTCAAGACCAACGCCATTCCCGTAATGACAACATTGGGTGGAACCTGTGACACTCCGAGCGCAGAACGAACTATGGACAAAACCACAGCCATTTTCACAAAAGAAGTAAGCATCACCAGTATAAAAGGAAGCAGGCTCGCTATACCGAGCCCTATCAACAAGACCGTGGGAGAAGTGTTCATTGGACTGTATCACCTTTCCCGTCCGAACCATCACCCCGCTTTTCGTCGAATGCAGAGATGAGACCTATGCCGGACTGATGTGATGCAAGCAGTAACCGTTGGCCATCCACCTCTACCAGATGAAGAGTTCGACCCTGCTCCAACGAAAGACGCTCGACCACATGCATACATGTGGGGGATTCACAACTGCCGTGGTTTTTTCTAAAGAGCCACCAAAAAACGGCAACCAAAACCACAATTCCCATGCCCCAACTAGAATTCCATGAGGGCTTGCCAGAGATGGTAAGAAACATCAACGCTAAGACCAAGCTCACCGAACCTCCAAACATCAGACTTCTCACCCTCTTAGGCAGCCTGTTCATTTCCCCCTCCAGCCAAAACACCCACCTCGGTCAGGCGTACTCCACGCAGCCCTTCCACATCCACAAGCTCCCCCCTTGCCACAAGCCTATCTCCCGCACGCAACTCGATGGGTCCCATTAGCGTCTGTGGTAGTGTAAGGACATCTCCAGCCCTAAGACCTGAAAGCTGCGCTACTGTCAAATCCACCCTTCCCGCTTCTGCGGAAATGCTCACAGGCAGATCTGCTGCCGATGAAAACTCCACAACTTCACCTGGATCTTGTACCTGGGAAATCAAATCAGCGTCGGGCATAATGTCACCTCCTTGCACTCTTCTAATCTCCATTACACGAAAACCTTTAGTGCCAATTTTGGCCATGACGACCAAGTTGCCTGCCTTGAATAAAACCAGCTCATCTGGAACACGCTTCGACAGAATTACCACGTCACCTGGAGCCAGGACGGAGACCTCAGCAGGCCTCAGTTCGGTCCACCCTTCGATTTTCCTCACAGCAACCGGAATCTGTGCCAACCAGCTCGAAATATTCTCTTGCTCAACTGGTTGTGAGGCTTTGCGATGCAGGGATTGTTCCGGCTCGAGCCAAACCGACCAGCACTGTTCCCAACCCACCTCCACTTTCAACCAGCAACCGGCAAATATATCATCACTATTACAAAACCTTCCCACTGCGGCTGCCGATTCCAACAACCCCATGTATCTCCATCCCTCGAACCGTTCATCCTCCTGAGACAATCCGTGCAAACAGTCAGCCATGGCCCAAGCCAGTCGGCCATGGTCACCAGGCTCCAGTGAACCCACAGAGGGAAGTGGGTCCACACCCTTGCCCAGTCTTTCCATCAATCTTCCCAACAGCAGTGGGTCCAATCCCAAAAATCCGCTTCGTAAATCCAATGGGTTTGAAAAAACCGCGAACAACCACCTGCCGGGGAAAACCACCCTTAGCCGCCTCTGGGATACTGACTCGACCCGCAATACGGACAGGCAAGGAGTACCCAATCCAAGGCTCTTTGCCAATCCACCCGTCACTTGTCTCACGCTCTGCAACCATGCATCCGATCTCATCAACCCACTCAGCGCAATCTCTGACTTGCTTAGACTCTTCAATCTCGAGACAGGAAAAGGTCGTACCCGTGGCCCCTTCATGACGTCACCTCGAAGTTTTCAAGGGTCATGCCCTTTTTGGCTAGCAGCCTCGCCAATGGCTTGCCGAATCTTCTCATGCGTGATCTGGCTGGAGCTGCCATGGCCTTTATCCGGCACCGGACGGCCTTATGCTCCACCATCACCTGACATGCTATGCCGTCTAAGGCTCCTGTAAATTGCACCTCCAAGGCTCCTTGCCCCGGCTCGATCAATTGGGCAGACATTGTGCAGGATATTTGGTAATGGCTGCTGTCAGTCACCCCTGGCTCCTGAGACTTCCCTGGTACTGATGATGCCTCCTTGAACTGCTGCTCGGCTACAACGCCAAAGGCTTGCAAAGGTGAATAATAAATCGAGAGGCAACTCAACGATTCGCCAGTAGCCTCGAGAAATTTTTCGAACTTGCCGGAAGCAACAGGAAAACTTTTCATTGTGTCAAGTATTTCCAAAACGCCATTGGTATTCATGCTCGACCTCGAAATTGGTAACATTACGAGCATTGACAGCAAAGGACATGCCAAACCAACCTTGCTCCACAGTACTTTGAAATTTTTAGATATTTAGATTTCACCCACGAAAATGGGTGTAGGCGCAACCAGGTATGTGTACAAGTTTTTTAGACACTGTGTCCGAATCTTGTACACCCTTTCTTACCCACTGCTGAACAAACTCCTGGAGCACATTCGTGTCCGACACGTACTGAATTCTTGCTTGCTCCTGTTGGAAAGCTCGACACACAATTTTTTCCGCCACGTCCAACGCGCCTTGAGCCTTGGCAAGTTCCATTCGCCTGAGCCCTAGCTCATTTTCTGCTGCTTCGCTTTCATGTTCAGCCAGGCTCTTGAAACCTTCAGCATCACGCATCATGCGTGCTACTACCTCATGCCTTGCTATGGCCAACTGGGAAAACACCACCATGGCACGCGCACCCACGCAACTATCGATCTGCACCAGTGTCCTTGCCGCCATCTCCAGTTGCTTTGATGCATGCCTAAGTGCTTCTGCTTTGACCGTCTTGTTCCGGATGGCTTTTACAAACGATCTCGCAGAGCGAAGACGCTGGATTTTTCTAATGTTCATCAACGTGCTGTCAGGGTTTTTCATCAGAACTTTCCCGCATACAACCCTCGAGTTCCTTGAGAATGTCTCCAAAAAATACTTCATCCCTATCCTGTGTCATGAACCCGAGCATGGATTCATAAGAAGCCAATGCACGGTCAGTCAAAGGCTCGGTACCTGGTTCGTAAGCTCCTGCGGCTATCAAATCCCTGCGTTCTTCGTAAGTAGCCCAAAGTCTCCGGAATTCCTCCGAAGCCCTCAAGTGGGATTTATCCACGAGGGAACTCATCAACCGACTGATGGATCTCGCTGGATCCACTGCGGGAAAGCACCCCCGTTTTGCCTGGTCCTTGCTCAGGATCACATGCCCATCCAACAAACCCCTGACCTCCTCTGCCACTGGGTCGTCTTCATCCCTGTCCTCAGTGAGCACGGTATAAATTGCCGTAATGCTGCCCTTGTGGTCATTACCCGCCCGTTCCACCACGGATGCAATCTGATCGAACACGGACGAAGGAAATCCCCTCCTGCCAGGAAGTTCCCCCGCACCAATGGCCCTCTCCCTCAAGGCCCTGGCATGACGAGTAAGAGAATCCACCAATAAAAGCACATTGGCTCCCTTTGCCCTAAAGCCCTCGGCCAGCGCGGTGGCAGTAGGAAGGGCCATGGCTCGCACCCCCGCTGGCTCATCGGAAGTCGCCACTACTGCGACACAACGCTCCATTACCTTTGGGCCGAGCGTGACATGTAAAAACTCCCGGACCTCTCTTCCCCTCTCGCCCACCATGCAAACCACTACGCAATCCGTTTGTGCCCCACACGCCATTTGACCAAGTAAGGTCGATTTTCCCAGGCCAGCCCCTGCAAACAGACCGACTCTTTGACCAAGCCCCAAAGTCAACAAGCCATCTATGACCTTTAACCCTGTTTTCAGCACCTGGTCTATGGGTCTTCTTCGCAGGGGATGGGGTGCCGGCGCATCCAGGGCCATGGTACTCTGTAGCGGTGGAAGCGCATGCCCATCCAGGGGTTGACCAAGGGGCGACAGAACCCTTCCCAATAATTTTTCAGACCACCCAATCCTTGCCGTCACTCCGGTTGCTTCAACCTTCATCCCCCGTGCCAGGGAAGTCTCCCGAGCCATACTCGAAAGGACTGCACGAGCCCCATCAAAACCCACAACCACCGCCGGCAACAAATTCCTGCCAATTTTTACCAACTCTCCCATCTTTGCTCCCGGCAGAGTCGCAATCTGTGTACTCCCCGAAATACCCACCAGGCGTCCTGTTCTGTGACATGATTCCATTGCCGTGACACGCTTGGCTGCAGAACAAAGCCTATTGCTCAGGTTTTCCATTTACTTCTCCCAAGATGGCTTCCGTGAGATGTTGCAACTGGATTTTCACTCCTGCATCCACCTCACCCCAATCCCCAAACGCCCGGCATTCGCCTCGCGCCATTGAGTCCGTTGCCTCGATGGAGATATTTGCCGACAGTTGCTGTTGAAATACCTCTTTTTTGTCCTCGACCAGACATAAATCCTTGGGATTTACCTGAAGGAAAATTTTATTTGCCCCCCTTGCTGCCTGGAGGACTTCATGACAGATGTCCTGAATGAGTTCAGGTCGAGTCTTGAGTTCAGTCCGGATGATCCTAGCCGCCATGCTCGATGCCAATTCCACAAGGGCTGGGAATGTCTCGGATTGAGCCCTGGCCCGCACTTTCAATGCCATGTACAGGTCACGAGCCATGCGTCTTTTCGCTTTTTCCATTCCCTTCTGGTAACCCGCTTTCATGAGGTTCTTCGCCCTTGACCTAGCTGCCTGGAGCAGCTTTTGCGCCTCACCTGAAGCATCCTCGATAATCTGTTTAGCTTGCTTTTCCGCGTTGAGTTTTGAACCCCAACGCACCTGCGAATGCACTGGAAAAAGTTCCATCTCCATTGTTTTTTCAGCCTGAAGGACAAAACTCATTTTTTCTCCTCTATCCAGTACTGCCTCATGACTGGCGCCCTGAGCCTGCAACGGTTGGAATCGTAAAGGGTCACGTGAAACAGCATCAGGTACCTGGCCCAGGATGGATTCAACCCATGGAGCAAAGTGCGCAACAAGCGTGGATTGCAATCGGCAAGACACCTTGCCCCATGATGCAAACCAACTCTCATAAGCACATCAATCTGATCGCAGAGGCTGACTCGCGTGGCGTTTTCCAAAGACGCCTTGGAATATCTGTCAAGACGAAGCGCACGGGTAGTTTTATTCCCTGTTTTTTTCCAGGAAATGGTTTTTGGAAAAAAAATTTTCATTTTGTTCCTGGTGCGACGAGGTACCGTTTTAGACCACCATGCCAGTTCCTGCCTCCCTGCGCTTCGAAGCCATGCGGCATCTATGGATGCAATAAATTCCACGACTCCGTCCGGCAATACCCTTTCGTTATCATCCCACACCATGCTGCCCAGTCTCTGGCGTAACAAGGTACAATCCCTATTTCCATCGAGGCACGATAGCCTCTCGAACTCGGCTCGATCCTGTTTACTCATACCCAAGGGGTTCATACAGACTCTCCTTTGATCCAAAAACGCCGGGTAAATTTCCTAAGCATTGTCCAAACAGCCACACCAAACGCAATAACTGCCAGGCCTACCAATACCCACCTGAGTATCCCCGCATCCGCCCCATGGGTCCGAGCGCCCAAAGACGAGGCATCAGGATGATCGACGGGGCTGAATACCACTGCCACTGAATCCTGCTGCAGTCCCTGAACCGCGTTGGCCACGAGTCTCTGGACCTGTTCTTGTGTCAGGGGAGGTCTCGAACCTCCCTTTTTCACATATCCCAAAAGAACGGATGCGGATTGGACCTGAACAGGTCTCGACTTTTTGAGCCCCAAGGAAATCACCTGTGGTTGCAACGTTACATGGACCCGAGACCACAACACTCCCTGGACCGATTCCAGGGTCTTGGCAAGTTCCTCCTGGAGCGCGGACACGAACAAGGCCTGTTGTTCGAATCTTCCAGGAACCAGGGCACGGTCTTTATACACTGCCTTGAATCCATCGTGCCTGGCCCTTGGGAGTCCGACAGCGCTCAGGCTCTTGATCGCATCGGCCACCTGGTCACGAGGCACGGTCACCGCGTATGTCGCCCCATGACCCGTGCCGCTGCATACCTTGCTCGAATCGATCCCGGATTCAAAAAGTCTGACCACGATCTCGTTGGCCTCCTCTTCGTCCAGGCCCTGGAGAAGCTCGCTCCTGCAACCGAATGAAAACACCACCATGCCCCACAACAGGACTTTCGAAAAACTCTTGGAAGTCATACCTGCATGCTCCACAAGCGCTTGACGGCTGACACTCCCTCTGACAACACCCGTTGGCTCAACGCCATTTGTTCCCCAATGGAATTGACCTCCGCTTGCATGGCCAACAACTCAGTAGGCCTGAAGGTTTTTCCCGCCCGGGCCTGGGAGATTATCTCATCCAACCTCTTTCGACCTGCTTCCAGGTTCCCAAACACTCCAGCGGCTGCATCCTGAAGATTGTTGATACTTGTGCTCGAGATATTGTTACCGGATAAAACCTCTGAAAAAGATCGGTTAGAGCCAGATGAACCTCCAACCGAGCCAGGTCTCGATATTGGACCGACC
>CAYSLH010000063.1:0-18676 GCA_964431605.1 uncultured Myxococcales bacterium | reverse complement strand
GGACCAGGAGCGTGTATCGGATTATTGAATCTCAGAGCGAATGCGATCCCAGGTGGATTGAGGCAGCTTGGTGCCCATGACCTGGATGATTTCTTTTGCCACCATGGCACCGAATTTTCCACATGTCTCCAAGTCGTGATTGGTCAATAGACCATATAGAAATCCCGTTGCAAACAGGTCTCCGGCACCAGTGGTATCGATGGGCTTGATGGGCTCTACTTCAATGGTACAGCGTTGCAAGCCTTTGGCGAGCATGGCGCCTTTTTTCCCCAATTTGACCACCACAACCTGGCATTGGTCCGACAATATCTCCAACGCCCGTTGCTCATCCTTTGCTCCTGTAAATGCCCTCGCCTCTTCTTCATTGGCAAACACGATGTCTAAGCCGTATTGCATGAGTCCATGGAGAAACTTCAGGTTTTCTTCCACCACGTTGTATGCAGCCAGATCGATTGATACGGTCATACCGGCGGCTTTGGCCTTTTTTACCGCACCCTCGATGAGATCGTGGTTTTGTACCAAGTACCCCTCGATGTGGAAAACATCAGCCCCTGAGAACATCTCGTCTGTCAACTCCGAGTCTGTCAGCTCCACCGCAGCCCCCAAGTGGGTTGCAAAGGTCCTCTCTCCGTCAGGGGTTACCAGAGTGAGAGCGGTTCCAGAAAGGGTGTTCGATTGAAGCAGGCGAAAGTCCACGCCGTGGGATTGAAGGTCTTTTTTGAAAAAATCACCAATGGGATCCCTCCCAACCTTGCCTATGAACGCTGTCTTGATGCCAAGTTCTCCGAGGCCGGAGATGGTGTTTGCCGCACACCCGCCTGCACATCGTTGGGCCATCCTGTCTTGCAGTTCCTGCTGGAGTTGGCGCGCGCGGTTTGCGTCCACTAGTTGCATGCTTCCCTTGGGAAGAGAGAATTGCTCAAGTTGTTCGTCCTGTACCTCCACCAACATGTCGGTCAGAGCGTTGCCAATTCCCAAAACCGGTCCAAGTTTCATGTTTCCTCCAAATCAATCACAAAGCGTTCATTGTATTGGAGCAGCTCAGTGTTCGTGATCATGGCCATGATTATGAATGTGATCATGATGGTGTCCGTCATGATCATGCTTGTGGGCAAGCCCCGTGGCGTGGTCCATGGTATGTTGCCAGTCTGGAAGATCTTCTATCCAGCCATGATTTGCATCCTTCTTTGAATCTATGGAAGGAATATAGGGCTTGATGTCCAGAACTGGAGTCATGTCGTACGCATCGATGGATGTGGTAGTCAGCGTGGCGCCCTGTAGGGCCTTTAGCTTCACAATACTTACGGCAATAGGACACGGTCTATGGGGAGAACGGCTCGCAAACAAGCCGACCTTGCGCCCCTGGGCCCATGGTGGTTTGGCTTCCAGACCTTCAAACTTTGCCCTGTCCAGATAGTACAACACGATTATATGTGAAAATTTTTTCAGGTCTCGCAAACCTTGTTCAAGATTTTTTTCTAACTCGATGGTGACAATTCCCTCATCTCTGTTTACCGGTTGAGATGGACAGAAACCATCCTGCTTATACGGGGTCCTCAGTAGTCCGATGGGTTTTAGTGAAATGCTCGCAAGGTTCTCCATGATATTCCTCTCTGATGGTCTTTATACTCTCATAGCGTATAAGCGATATATGGGGTTTCATCAATTTGCAGCGCCCATGTCAAATCTTATTGATGATACTTTTTGAGATAGCTACAGGCTACATTACAGGGACGGGCGTTGTGTCCAAAGCGGCATTGGCCCATTTATCGATGGCAGAAGCCATGTCTTTTGGGATGTCTAAAAAACGCATTCCCATGCCTGGTTCGTACTTTCCTCTGTTGGAGTAGGTCCGATTCCATACAACCTCGGTGGTGCACTTGATACTTTGTCCCAAAGATGGCACGACGAATTCAATGTTGAACTTTCTGCCGGGCGGTGGAGGATTGATAGATGCAATAAACATCCCCCCCATACTCAGGTTCTTGGCATAACCGAAAAACGCCCTTCGTTCTGATTGTTCGCTGGTCTGCAGCACTATGAGAGGGGTTCGTAATCTTCGCCTTTTGCTGGCTTGAGTGTTCGTAAAACTCTTTTGTTGAGGTCTGTCATGTTTCATTCCACGTGACATTATACGTTAAAATTTAATTTATTGTTAGCAAGATCCTTAATAAATTTGAATAATTCTTGATACAAGACGCTTAGGAAAATAAAACGTCTTGTACCGAGATGGAGATCCAACGAATTGTTTGAACTGTCCTTGCCCGCCACTTCTCTCCACCCACTGGGCTTTGAAGCACTATGGTTGGAGCATCGGTCACGGTGATAGTCACATCATCATGACCTTGCAATTGGCTGTCGTCAGCTGTCAGTCTCAGCGTGTATTCACCAGCGGCAGAGAACCTGGCGTTGGTGAATTTGCTGTGGGAATCGTCGAATGTTGAAATCTTCTCCACCTGACACGTATGGATCTTCATCTTGCCACCTTGCGCATGTATCATATTTGGAAAAAATAATAGTACCAGCAAGCCAGTTGCATTCATACTGGTCTTCATGGAGGCACCGCGCGTTCATTATAGCTTCTTGAAAAGCTTTGTTGCTTTGCCTGCCCGAATTCGCACCCAGATCGCTTTGTGCTTTTTCATGCTGGAGTTTACCAACTCCAAGCGATATCTACCTGTAGGTAATTTTACTCCCAATAAAGGAGTTATGCCCAACTTGCGTTTGCCAAGATAGACTTCACTCCACGGATCCGTGTCCAGTCTGAGAGTTCCCCATTGACGTTTTTTTACCGGGTGGTGTGATTTTGCCACGGAATTTTTAATGGGACCTTGCTTTTCCTTGGGATTTTCTTTGGTGGTGGCTGATTCGATACTATTGCTTGGTTTTCTAACTTCGGTGAAATTTGATTGGTCGGTGGGTTGTCCGCCATCTATGGAAGACTGGAGTTTGAGTTCATGATATGCGTCTTGGCTGCCTCCATCAACAAAGCCGGTCACGGCCAGTTGCAGCCCTGCATCTGGAACCTGCCCTGAATCAACGGCCTGAGTGGTTGTGCTCTGTCCATCGTTTTTATCTTCCGGCCACAGAAGCAGCAGGCCAATGGAGACCATAAGCAAAACTCCGACCCACAGGTAAATTATTTTACCTTGCAGCAAGGCCAGCGATTCACGTCCTGCTATCGGTGAATCATTTTGTTTGGTGTTGCCGACTGGTTCGTTGCCGAGCTGAGCCCTTTTCGTATCCTTGGGTTTTTGTTTGGGATGTGGTTTTTTATGCTTGGGGACCTTGGGAATGGGAGGTGGAACTATAGCGGGATTGCTACCATCCTCCAGAGTAGATTCAATGGATGGCTGTGGTGAAGATTTTTCAAAAGACCCTGACGGCTTGGCAGAACGAGATGGCAGGGATTCTTCCGTATCGGGTTTCAGGACGCTTATGGATATTTTGTTCACATCGCCGCTTCGCAGGTCTTGAAGTAGACGATTTTTCGTCCTCGCCCGATCAGCGAATACCTTCTTCATAAACTGGGACATCTCTCGCACACCAGCAGGTTTACCCATTTTACGTAGAGCATCATTTAGAGCAGAACCCATGTCTTCAGCACTTTGAAAACGCTTATTTGGATCTTTTTCCAACGCCTTGAGTACAACCGCATCCAGGTATGGAGGTATCTTCTTATTCGTTTGGCTGGGAGGTCGGACCTGTGTGTTGATAATCGCATTGATTGTAGCTGCTTCTTGTTCACGCTTGAAAAGTCTACGATACGACAATACTTCCCAGAGCACGATTCCCAAGGAGAATAGGTCGGATCTGTTGTCGACTGGTTGGCCAAGACATTGTTCAGGGGACATGTAGGCGAATTTGCCTTTCAGGGTTCCAACCTTTGTCTTATGAAGTTTGCTCGCGGCTTTTGCAACACCAAAATCCAGAAGTTTTACGCCTCCTGAGAACAAAACTATGATGTTCTGAGGACTTACATCCCGATGTACGACTTTCAGAGCATTACCGTCATTGTCAAGCAGGGTATGGGCGTATTCTAAGCCATGGCATACTTGTACTGCAATATTGACAGCCAGGCTGGGTGGGAGGCGAAGCATAGAGGCAAGTGCTTTCCTGACCAGGTATCCAAGGCTTTCACCTTCCAGGTATTCCATGGCTATGTAGTATTCGGATTGTTCCTCTCCTAATTCATATATTTGGACGATGTTGGGATGAGACATTTGTGCGACGATTCGAGCTTCGTCCAGGAACATCTCGAGGAATTTTTTTTCTTTTTTTAGATGGGGCAGGAGCTTTTTTATCACAACCAAGCGTTCGAAACCCGCGATTCCAGTTTGACGTGCCAGATGGATTTCTGCCATGCCTCCCGTTGCGAGTTCAGCGAGGAGTTCGTACCGCCCAAGTTTCTTTTTACTGTTTTCCATATGTACCTTGGCTCATTATATGAGCGAATGTTCAGCTTGTAAAAAGTTATGTCTCATCCGGAGTCGGCATGGTAAGATAATACCACTGATAAATCACGGTGAATTATCGCTTGGGTGCAACCCTTGGAGGTTGAATTTGGCATGAAAAAGTTTTTTTTCATTTTATTTATGCTGTCTTTGGGCATCGCATGGGCTGGAGCCAATCACCTGGAACGAGCTAATAGACTATTTCGCAGTACCGAATATAAAAAAGCATTGGAGCAGTTGAAGTCGGTGCTGGAAAGTTCATCTGCGCAACCCTCGGAATTAATGGAGGCCTATCGTCTTTCCGGACTGTGCAACGCTGCCCTTGGAATATCATCAAAATCAGAATATGACTTTTTGCGTTTGTTGATTTTGAATCCTTCTTTCCGCTTGCCCGAGTCGGTGTCTCCTAAATTGAGGCCTCCTTTCCAAAAAGCACTAGTGAAATTATCCAAGATGGGTGCGTTGAAGCTGAAATCCCCAAAGATCAGGAAGTTGTCTCCTGGCAAGTGGAAGGTGCAACTATCTTTGACTTCTGACCCACTGCGCATGGCACAAGCCATAAGGTTGGTTTATACACTTAAAGGAGAGCATGAAAAAAGGATGTTGCTACCTGCCACAGTGGGAGACAGCGTGAGTTTCATCATTCCACCTGGAAAGGCTCATGGACGAGTTTTATACCGGTTCGAGGTGCTCAACGTACACGGAGGAGTGCTGAAAAAAATTGATCGAGATGGCAAGATGTTCTTCCTTCCCAAAACGCCAATAGGCAAAGGTAAAAAAGTAGCTGTCTCTAAATCCGCCTCGTCCATGCATGGGACTGGAATAAAGACCTCGGCGAATACGATCAATGCTGGGGATATCGTTGCACCAGGCAATCAGGAACCTATTAGGGATGAACAAGTTCATTGGTGGAAGTCATGGTGGTTTTGGACAGCAGTCGGAGTAGTGGTAGTGGGAGCTGCAGCAGGAACAGCTGCGGGCTTATCGTCTCGAGGCGAGGACTGGCCCGTTCATTTCCAGGTGAAGGTGAACTGAGATGAGAATGTCCAGATTCCCATCTTTTGTAATTTCGTTGGCTTTGTTGTTTATGTCATGTTCCAAGCCGGGAGCCTATTCCATCTCTCTGATTTTTCCTGATGACACATCCCGCGATATGACCAAGTCCATGAAATTAACGCTCGTAAGGCCTTCGCAAGAGGCTAGTTGCGGTAAACTTGTCAGTCTCGATGCCATGGTCGGAAGTGATGGATATGACATTGAAGACGAGGTGAGTTTTTCCATCCCCATGGGTGATGATGAACAATTTTTGGAGGTTGCGTCCGGTGGACGGGTTTTGATGTATGCAGAGGGTAGTACGTCTGACGGTGTGCTTATCGTCAATGGTTGTACGGAGATAGAGGCCGAACTTGGTGGTGTTCAGGAAGTTTCTTTGGAGCTTGTGTGGATACATGAACCATGCATTGATGACAGAGATTGTGACGATGGCAATCAGTGTACCACTGATTCCTGCAGGGACGGATTTTGTTTGGCCAGTCCTGCACCCAGTGGAACCCCATGCGATGATGGTAACTTTTGCACCATAGCTGACAATTGTGATGGTGAGGGCACTTGTGGTGGACAAACTCGTGATTGTTCCGAACTGGATGACCAATGTATACAAGGTGTCTGTGACGAGCAAACCGACGCATGTATCGGTGTGGCAGCCAACGAAGGTCAGCCTTGTGATGATTCTTTGTTTTGCACTACTGCAGAGGTATGTCATGACGGTGTGTGCGGTGCAGGGCAGCCGACCGATTGTGATGATGCAATAGATTGTACCATCGACAGTTGCGATGAACAGTCGGGATCGTGTTCCCACCAACCTTCTGATTCAGCTTGTGATGATGGTATTCCTTGTACGGACGATGTTTGCGATCCCTTACAGGGGTGTATCCACGCAAGTTCTTCCGGGGGATGTCCCTTTTTGAATATTGGTCCTGCTCCAGGTACCTGTCCCCATTTACAGCCGGATGGAACATACACTTCAGATTGTGATTTTTCTGGAACTGACGGACTTTCTGACGCAGTCGATTCGCTATCTGGCGGTGGGGCGGCTTTTTACCTGTATGATGATTCAGGGGCTCCTTTCGTATACGAGGCATGCAGTTTGGACATACCTGGTTCATCCCTCGTGTCAGCTGGCGACGGAGTCGACAGAGATAATGTTTTGTTGGCTTGTAGGGATGATTCCACTGGACATAATGGTATCTTACAACTGGTAGGGGACCATGTCCATGTTCAAAACGTAACGTTCATAAACCTTCGAGAATCCAATGCAGCCATTTCCACTTGGCCGGCTCTCAACCATCAACAAGGTGCTACTGGAGGGCATCTTATTGAGAATGTGATAGGAATGGCTTTGCAGCCAGAGCTTGTTGGAGTAAATGGTATTGAGGTACCCCTTCGTGTAGGTTCTAATACCACTGTAAGAAATTGCCTTTTTTGGGGTTTTTACGACCATCATTTTTTCCTGGCAGGACTGAGCAATGTCCGGTTGGTGGGAAATACTTTCGTTTATTTGCAAACTGCCGGAGAGCCCATGGAGGTGGAAGACTCTTCCGGAATAGTGTTTGCCAACAATCTGGTGCTTTCGTTGACCAATACCAGGGATTTGTTGGCCACTGCTTCTTCTGAAACAACCGGTCTGGTGATAAGCGGAAATGTGTTGGAGGGATATGCCGACTTGGTCAGTGGACTCGATGGTTCGGATGCAACCAACCTTGTAGATGGAAACTATCTGGAGCAGGCCCAGGTCAGGTCTCCCTTGGCGCCTTTGTTTTTAGCTGATGCAACGCAACTGGTAGATGGTACGGTACCGGGAGAAGGATACAGCCTGGATGGTGTTTCTTTGGATGGCTCTATCAACCAACTCCCTGGAGCGTATCAACATCGCAGTATCCACACCGGTCCAAGACGCATGATCATCAGGGTAGGTGATGGAAACTGCGGTTCATATGGTTGTGATTTTACTCCCGAAGACGAAAACGAATTGCAGAGAGCCGTATTTTCCTCTTGGCCGTCGGGTACAATAGAAATATATCCTTTCGGAGATTATGCCGGTGATGCAATCATCCCATGGGGATTACAAATCAAGGGCATGGGGCAACAAGCATACGAGGTAGTATTGAAAAGCCGTGAGGAGGATGGTCTATGGAGACAGGCCGGGATGTGGGAGAGGCATGCATCCATTTTTACGGTTTTACACCATATGGAACTGCCAGTTTCTATACAGAACATGAGCTTTGTAGTGGACAGTGATTCGCAGTCGGATGACAGGGCTTTAATGATCGAGGGTTCGGGGCAATCCGCTCCCCTGGACTGGCATACATTGAGACACCTGCGTATCTTGTCATCAGTGGGTTCCAGTCCGGGATTGAAGCAGGCCTTGTTGTTGGGAGATCATGTTATGTTAGACGATAGTATAATCCACGGTGCTTTTTCTTCCTGTATTCGTTTCGGGCCACGAAGTTCCGAGACAAAGGAGACCAAGCCTTCCTCTGGGGCTGTGATCAATGTGACGTGTCGTCTCGATGGAGCCGGAGAGCATGAGCCAGAGTCAGCACTGGATATCGCTTCGGTGACCGATACATATTTTATCAACCTGGCCATCGAGATGGAGACACCAGGGGCGTTTCTTCGAGCCCAAAGGCGTTCTGTGGGTGATACTGGAACAACAGCCTTGGATACTCCCATATCGTACACGCTGAATTCCGTGACCGTAAAGGGTCAGAACATACACAGCGATGGGTTTGACCCATCCGATGGAGATTACAATACAACCTCCTTGGTTTACTTGAATGCTTCTGCGCCCTTTTTCGTTTCTGACATAGATAGTCATCTGGTCGATGGGTGTGTCGCCCTAGATGGTGGAGTGGATCCTTCCATTGTCAACGAAAACCTCGAGGCCGGTATATCGCTGAATGGAGTAGACCGTAAAACCGTAACTTCTATCGACCAGGGATGCTACGAGCAATAGGTGGGTTTTTGTGGTAGGGGAAAATCTTTTCAACACAAGCCGTGAATCGGTCTTGTTCATTCAACCTCTAAGGTTACCTTGTCTCCATCTAGCTTTGCCTTGTAAGACTTCAGGGGTAGTGTCGCAGGTCCTTTTAGTGCCTTGCCACTGAGATCGAAAATGGAGCTGTGACAGGGGCAGACGATTTTTTTTGATTCAGGATCATAGTCCACGATGCACTGTTTGTGTGTGCAATATGGGTCCAGAGCCTTGACTGAGGTGGCACTGTCCCTTATGACGATTACTTTCTTTTTTCCCATCTTCAGCACGCTCCAGCCGCCGGTTTTTTGAAGTTTCCCCAGACCCTTTATGGATATAACCATCTTCTTGGCCTTTGCTCCTGCGGGCAGAATCAACAGTCCTGCCGCGGCGATCACTCGTCCTATCCAACTCCTTCTTGTCATTGTCATCTAGCGCCTCCTAGAGATTGAACTCCCTGGTTATTTGAAAGCCTAAAACCATGTCACCAAAGCCCCGCCAGGTGTTTGAGACGATACCATCGGCATTCATATACTGGTTATTGGATAACACCAATGAGAATGTGTGACGGTAGGTCAACAATTTGAAGCCCAGGGCAAAAACCGGATACTTACTTGTGTATCCAGCCAGGTTCATGGATGTCTCCAAGTCAATGGCGAACCACGAGGTAATACGAACCTCCGTGCTGATCACCGCTGCCATGGACCATGAGTCATCTGTAATGGCTTTCATGTCATTGGATGACTCGGAATGAATAAGCAGTCCTGCGCACAAGAGCAATCGGTCAAAAAACACCCTATCCAGCAGCAACTGCCCAAACGCGCCCACTGCGTCTTGTCCTGGCTGCACGAACCAACTCACGCCGGCCCTTAGTGCGGCGTTGAACCATACGTTTTCCTGGTTCATAAATTGCCACCTGGCATCGAACTCATAAGTGTCGAAAGCCTCTACCGTGCCGTTTAGCCTGTAAAAGCCTGCATCCACTCCATCCATGATTCCATATCTCAGGCCTAGTCCTATCTTGAGACCGCCTGAATCCAGGCCTAGATAGTCCTGAAATCCGGCGTCTAAAAATGGCTTGCCTGTGCGGTGATCTATGATCATCAGTATGGAACCTGGGCGGGTGGTCTTAGCGGTGGAGATGTTGACGGTTCGCTCCACCTTGGGCAGGTTTTGGCCTAAAAACCAATCAGGTTCCAAGACCTCCATGTTTGCGATTTCTTCCGATTCGTTTTCATTTGGTTTGTTTTCATCTGATTTGTTTTCATCTGGCGTCTGTGCAAATGCATTCCATCCCATGAGCATGGCCAGGAACATGTAAGGTAGGTTCTTCATAGCAGGTCCTATTCTGGAGTTTCTTGGTCCAACCATGTCTGGAAAAGAGATTTTTCTTCCTTTGAAAGGCTCCCAGAGGGAGGCATGCTTCCAGCCTGTATGCGCAAATTGGCTTTTTGGGAAGACTGCCTGGCTGATTCGTAGTTGTCAAAGTCAACTCCGATTGGGGCGTTGTTCCTTTGCGGACCAGACTTTCCCGAATCATGACACGAAACGCAATGGGTGTTTAGAATAGGGGCAATCTGGTTGGAATAGGTGACGATAGTGTCTTTGTCAGAATCGGGCGATCCATCGGATTCACCGTCTAGACCGGCATCCGAGCCTGAGAATGGATCCTGCTTTTGTCCACATGAAACAGCTATCAAAAGAGACAATAGAAACAGGGGCCAAAGTCGAATGGAAATCATTTGTCGCTCCTTGCCAAGGGTCCACTTTGTGATATGTGCTTATGGCTGTCAATGAAAACAGTTACAAAAATATTCATCCCCTCGTTTATCTTCACCATGTATGATGTAAAGTTGTGGTACAATAAAAAATATACCTTGGTAGGTCTTTTGGGAAGAATGATGAATCCAAGTGTCATAGCTGTCACAGCGCTGTTTTGGTTTTCATTCGCCGGGTGTTCTGGTGATAAACCCCAATGTGCAGCGGATGATGATTGTCCATCCGGAAGATATTGCAGGGCCGGTGAGTGCGGCTATGATTGTACGGTGGACCTGGATTGTCCGGAAGATTTCAGGTGTTCCACCAGGGGTAAATGCGAGAGGGGGTGCCGTAAGACCAACTCAGGGATAGAAGCGTGTGACGAGGTGGATAATGACTGTGACGGGCAGACGGATGAGACATGGCCCGAGTTGGGTCAGCCGTGTGCAAACGGCACGTGCCCTGAAGGCCACTGGGTATGCACAGAGGATGGTTTTGGTGTGGAATGTGACGGGCAGATCCCCCTGCCTGATGATTCTTCTTGCGATGGTATAGATTCTGATTGTGACGGACAGACGGACGAGGATGCCTTGGAGCACCAGTGTCCTTTGCAAGAAGGAGTCTGTTCGGGTGCCATGACTCGATGCCTGCCTACGGGGCAATGGAGCGAGTGCGATTATGGCCAGGATTATTCCGAAAATGACTCCAGCTGCAATGGAGTTGACAATGACTGCGATGGTGAGACTGATGAAGACGCAGCCATGATCATGCAGCCGGAGACAGGTTCCGAGGCGACTGATGGATTGGACAACAACTGTAATGGTGTGGTGGATGAGCCTGGTGGCCTGATGGTAAGAATTGATGATACCTTCGCAATCGATCTTTTCGAAAGCACCATATTTCAGAACAATGACTGTAGCGGGGAGCGCTACGGTGAGTCTAGAGATGATTACCCCTCCGAATTTTCTCCCGATTCACCGTCCATATCGTTGTTTGCTTGTTCCATCCGGGGTGTAAAACCGTCGGGTTATTTATCATGGTACAGGGCAAAATCAGCATGTGAAGCACAAGGCAAGAGACTATGTACCGTGAATGAGTACTCAAAGGCGTGCATGGGACCGTCCCTGTATCGTTTTCCATATGGTGCGGCTTTTGTAACTGGTGTTTGCAACGACGCTAATGTGCAAAACGCTCAAAAAGCCGATACAGGTCAGTTCCAGGACTGCAAGTCGGAATACGGTCCTTTCGATATGAGTGGGAACCTGGCCGAGTGGGTTGAGGATACGGATGGCGACAATCCTTTGAACGCTTTTGTGGGGGGCGGTTACTATGAGTGCTATCTTTGCGATCCGTATGGCTATTGCCACGTGTGCGATCCCGAATCTGATAACGACACATACGGCGTGTTGAACATGTCCGACTGCTTTCCTGGATCACAGAGCCAGGCCGAAATGTACGAGAGTTTCGAAAAGACCCATCCCATGGAACTACTGGGCGCCAGGTGTTGCATGGATATCCCCTAGGACTTGCCATCAATTGCATAATCTCTGTGTCGGATCGTCGAAAATGGTTCTCGACGTAGGTGAACCACGACTACTGCTAGCGGCTCTTTGACCTTGCTGGCGGATCTTGGAAAATGGCCGATTTGGGAAAATTGCAAAATAGGGTGGGAAATTCTGGATCCAATAATTGAGTAGAAAGATTTGGAAAACTTGGATGCTATGAAGAAAATTCCGTGGTGAATATGGTTGTCTCTGCGGGATACTGTGTACTGAAGGGAAGTTTTGGACTATTTCTGTCATCAGAAAAAGCGATAAACTGCATCCAGGTGTTTAGGGCCTTGAGGTCAGCCGGATCGAACTCCTTGAAGACTCCTCTGACTGCCCAGCCGGTTTCGGTGTTTTGTCCGCCGATGACTTCTCCGTATCCTTTCATCCACAAACCAGCACCAGGAAGCCTGAAGAGGATTTCAATCTGCATACCTAGATGCATGGGGAGTCTCGATTCGAAATAGAATCCACCAAGGCTGATATTTCCCCTGGTCTCGAACATGGCGTTTTTGTCTTCAGCTCTCACCATCATAGTGGTGGCATACCTGGGATGAGCACGAGTATCGATAATCAGTGGTTGCTGTTCCAACTCCCTATCATATTTGCAGGCCATGACATAACCTCCATGTGTTGTAAAAAATACCAGCAAATTTTATGCCAGTATTCGCAGAATTTGTAATTGCCGTTTTTTCAGTGGGTTGCGTGAGTCGTTCGATTTTTCCAGTGGTTATTTCAGCCAATTAGAAAAAGAAATGCTGAAATTTCTGCAGACATGATGAAAATACTGCACCAAAACGCGACTCTCAGGATTTTTCCTGGGTCAGACTGGATCAGGCTGCTGATTCATACAGTGCGCTTAGAATGTGGTTCAAGTCTCTGTTTATACGAGCGATGGAATTGCCATGGGAAGCTTGCGTTGCAGTTTGCTCCTGCTCGAGGTCCTGAAGAATATTTACGGAGAAGCCGGGTTGAAGAATCTCTGTGGCCTGCAAAAGCCTCCACCGCGCAGTTTGTATCTCTGCCTGGCTCAGCGCGCGTTTGATCAACAAGTGGAGTCTGTTCGTCACAGGATCACTCCATACCTTGTAGCCTTGAGTGTCGTTGCCTTGCATATCCGTCTCCTTGCAGATTTTCCTTTTTCAAAAACCTGAACATAAGTTCAGTATAGCCATGGCCTGACAACTGGTCAAGATCTATTGTGAGTTATTATGAGAGATGGGCCTGACATTTTTCCTTTGGGCGAATAGAATGTGTATTCATAACCGGTTTGGATTAGGCATAGGCGAGATGACTGGAAAAGAAAACAAGGTGGTACCTTATATCGAGGGAGACGGCGTTGGAGTAGAAATCACGTCCTCCATGCGCAAGGTCGTTGATGCGGCTTTGGCAAGGGCATATGTGGGTTCGAGGACCATAGAGTGGCTGGAGGTACTCGCTGGTCAAAAGGCGCGGCATGAGTTTGGGAGATTCCTCCCGACTGAAACACTGGATGCTTTCAGAACACATCGTGTTGGGATCAAGGGTCCTCTCACGACTCCTGTTGGAGAAGGCATTCGTTCTTTGAATGTTGCCATAAGGCAGACACTGGACCTTTATTCATGTATCAGGCCCATAAAATGGTGGGGTGGTTTTTCTCTTTTGCCTCAACCGAGCAAGGTGGATGTGGTAATTTTCAGGGAAAATACCGAGGGGCTGTATTCAGGAGTGGAGTTTGAGGCAGAAAGCCCCGAAGCGGAGCATTTGATTGAGCTACTCCAACGACTGGGAGTTGGAAAGGACAAATTGCCCCCGGACTCGGGTTTGGGAATCAAGATAGCCTCTGAATTTCGCACAAAGCGCCACGTCAGGAGGGCTTTTCGCTACGCGCTGGAGCATGGTAGGAAAAAACTGACAGTCGTTCACAAGGGCAACATCATGAGAGCGACGGAAGGAGCTTTTTGGAGGTGGAGCCAAGAGGTGGCGGCAGAGCCGGAATTTTCGCGGTTTTTCATGTGTGACACCGGGATGGTAAGTGCATCGGAATCTGCCATGCTCATGTTGGATGACAGGATAGCCGACAATATGTTTCAGCAAATTTCCACCAGGCTTGCTGAGTTCGACGTTGTTATAACGACAAATCTCAACGGGGATTACTTGTCTGAAGCTGCGGCAGCACTGGTGGGCGGCATCGGCATGGCGCCCAGCTGCAACATGGGGGATGAGATGGCGGTGTTTGAAGCAACCCATGGCACCGTGCCCAAGTATGCAGGTCAGGACAAGGCCAATCCCTCATCCTTGATTCTGTCCGGGGCATTGATGCTTTCATTTCTGGGCTGGACAGAGGCAGCCGAGATGATCGAGAATTCACTCAGAGCCACGTTGGCAAACAAGATGGGGACCTCCGACCTGGTCCTTGGATGGAAGATGGCCGGTGAAAATGGTTTTCAGGAGCTTTCATGTTCAGAGTTTACGGCAGCGATCGTAGATAACATTCACTGTCACGAAGCTGCGTGTTGACACTGAGCAAATTGACGGTAAACTGGTACACAATTATAGACAGAATTGGAGTGCAAGCCATGCGAACGAGATGGATGCCGATAACGATAGCCACCGTTATGCTGACATTTGTTCTTCCTGCCAATAGCGCACAAGGCCCTACTGTGTTACTGGCTCAGACTTCTTCGAGGGAGAGCGCCAAGGCCAAGAAAAAGCAAGGCGATTCGTTGTTCAGGTCCAAGAAGTACAAGAAAGCCGAGGCAGCATACCGAAAGGCCATCGAACTTGACAAAGGCTGGTACAAATCATACGAGGCGTTGGGTAATCTCCAGTTTTCCATGAAAAGGTATGCAGATGCCATCGATTCGTTCATGAGAGCTGTGGAAGTCGAGCCCAGGTACCACACAGGTCTTTACAACATCGCTTTTGCGTACCGAAAGGCCAAGAACTATCCCAAGGCGGTGGAGTATTATCTCAAGTATATAAAGAAGAACCCCTCGGACCCGGATGCCTTTTATGGATTGGCGTCTTCTTATGAGTCCATGGGAGACAAAAGCAGTGCGATGAAGTCTTACCTGAAGTACGCTGATATGGAAAAGAGGCCTTCTGAAAAAAAGTATGTAATCAAGGCCCGCAACAAGGCTGAAAAACTCAGATTGGAACTTGGTCAAACGGTGGTTGCGACGAAAACAGCAACTAAACCCGTCACCAAACCGGCGACTCAACCCGCTGCCAAGACCGAAAACAAACCTGTTACAACACCAAATGTATCCCCAAATGTATCCAAGGCGAAACCCGCCCCATCCCCCCGGCCATCGGTTGTCAAAAATGCAGCTTCCGAGGAGGTTCCCTCTGAGTCCATAGACAAAGAGGTGGCTGGTTGGATCGCCGATGGCGACAAAGCCATGTCCGAAGGAAAATATACCATAGCCATGAAGCGATATTTCGATGCCGCGCGGGCTCAACCTAGAAATACAGAGGCGGTGTACAAACTTGGACTGGTATATGAAAAAACCGGCAATTCGCGAGCGGCTGAGTTGAAGTGGCGCATGGTGTTGAAAATCGATCCCAATCACCAGGGGGCAAAGCAGGCACTGGCCATGTTGAACCAGCCAAAAGAGAAGGTCAAGCCTGAGCCTGTTGCTACCTCCTCTTCTGCGTCCAAGTCGGTCATCCAACCAAAACCCGCCGTTGAACCAAAACCTGCAGTAAAGCCCAAACCCATGACCGAGTCCCATCGAGTTGCGAAAACGACCAATACAAAGAACCTAACCCCTGATCAGCGCAAGGCTCTGAATGAGATAAAGCAGGGGGATTCTTTTTTCAAACAGAGAGCTTTTGCTAAAGCCATCGCCAAGTATTCTCACGCCACGATGCTCGACTCGAAGAACGAACAAGCCCTGTTTAAATTGGCTACAGCTTATGCGTATGCCGGAAACATGAAAGTTGCCATATACAAGTGGAAGCAGGTCCTTAGGATCAATCCCAACAACAAGGCTGCCGCGCGAAATATCAAACGAGCAGAAGCTAAGCTAAAGAAGAACAAAGGCAAAGCTTCTTCGTCAGTACCAGGTTCAACTTCGGTTTCTGTAAAGCAACATAAATCTGTGGCGAAGGTATTAAAGCCCGGTTCTTTTGATGCCTGGGTGGCCAAGGCTCAAGCTGCCAAGAAACGTGGTGATGCCAAAGCCGTCTTGGAGGCGGCCAATGCTGCATTGAGAATCAAACAGGATGCCTCGGTTACCTTGCTCAAAGGAGAGGCCTTGGTGATTTTGAAACGTTTTGGCGAGGCAAAGAAAGCTTTTTCCAGGGCGATGGTTTTAGATCCAAACTTGGCTGCTCCGTTCTATGGCCTTGGAGAAGCATGCCGATTGACTGGAGAAAAAGAAAGAGCGAAGTATTATTTCAAGATGTATATCCGCTCAAATGCAAAAGACATAAAGGCATCTCTTGTAAAAAGAGCAAAAAAATTTATTTCCAACGGTTGAGAAGCTATTCAAGGGTATCATCACGCCATGGCTCTGGTTTGTCCCTGATGAGCAGTACCGCCTGTTTGTCCTCCCAGACCACAAGCCAGTCGATATCATCTCGGAGGGTCTTTGTGAGTTTCTCTGTTGGTGGGTATGCAACAGCATCTATGCCCCATTTATCCAGGACGAATTTCCAGTCCCGTTTCATCTCGTGGACTGCAAAATAATCCAGGAATACGTCCATGGGATAGCAATCGTTGCGTTGGTCGATGAAAACTTTGACCTTTGGATACAGCGACCAGATTATTGCTCCCCCCCAGTTGAAATAGTTAAAGACCCTTCTTCCTTTTGCCCGGATGGCCAGTTGCTCGATGAGTCCCTTTGGATAGAAGCCGGGCGAAAGGTCCGCAAGTCCATGAACACCTGTTGTTGAAGCATAAGATATGGAACTTTTATCAGGTACAGTAAAGACTACCACGAGAAACAAACTCACCAGGACGGGTAGAATGAGTTTTGCTGAACGCCTTTCCGTGGCCACAGAGTTTTTGTGAAACCTGTCAATGGCATCGGCCAAGGCAGAATTGTGGCCAAAAGGTCGGCTGAGTCTGGATAGAGCCTTGGGTAAATGTCGGGCCAGCACAGGAGTTGCGGCAATTCCAAGTAACGGTATGTTCCTTATGGTAGAAAACGAAAAAAATGAAAATGCCACGAGAAGACCTATATGTATGGGGGCTGGTGAGACCCCGGAACCGGCAATGGCGAACATGCAGAACATGACATAGAAAATAATCATTCTGCCCAAGGGAGTCGCAAATCCGGCAGATTGCCATTCAGAGATGTTTGTCAGGTAACTGACTTTTCCACTCATGGCGTTCTGTAAATATTCAAGGGGAAAGATCAGTCCGTAGATATGATGCGGCGTTGAGGTGCATGCCACCAGGGCGATGCCAAAATCAACGAGCAAGGCTTTCGTGGGAGCCCATGAGCGTTTTTTCCCTCGCATGTGTGGCGCAATGGATGCAGCTATGTACAGTACGATGAGAGCCAGACCAATGATAAATGATCCGTGAAAATTTGCCCACGCGGAAAACAGGACGAAAATGAGCAAGGGTCGCAGTTTTCCGCCAGCGCTTGGTTCCTCCATGGCATGAATACTCGCGATGAAGAACAGATTACCAAATAAATATGGCCTCAATGAAAAATTGCCCAGCATCATCAATGCTGCCAGGAGTGTTATTAGTGAAGCTAGGAAAGGTGACTCGGAATAACGCTGTGTGATTTTGTACACGAGGGCAACGGCTATGGAATTGAGAGCTATACCAAAAGCTATGAGCCCCTTCGCTCCCAGGGTGCTGTATACGAAATAAAAAACCACCTCGCTGAGCCACTCGTGTGGCAGCCAGGCATGGTTTGGCGCTGTAAATGAGTAGATATTGAGATCCGGTAGAGTCCATGTCTGGAGAATGAATCTTCCCGTGGCCAAGTGCCACCAGATGTCGTCGGCTTTGATTCTCAAAACAAAGGTAGTGCTCAATGCTACGATGAGCAGTGTTGCACCGAAAGCTGAAGGTATCCACCAGGATTTTTTAGACTGATACAACAGTTGGTGGTCCACTTGGTGCATACTTCTTTGTTATATCACCTGTTGCCCTTGGTCAACTTTGCGATCTTCCCGCGCGCCTGCTTTACCCATCCGGGTTGAGAACTCTTGGAGACGTATTTTCGATACATTTCTATGGCCTGTTGTTTTTTACCATGTGCTTCGTATTCACTTGCAAGGTTGAAATAGGCATCCGCAAATCTTGGATGTGGGACAACGAGCTTTTTCAGGATTTCTGTGCCCTTGTCTTTTTGATTCGATAGGATCATTGCCACTGCCAGGTTGTTTTGAACCTCGGGAGAGTGGTCTCCAGACGCCATGACAGATTGGAATTGTTCGATTGCATTCTTTGTGTTACCCAGTGCCAATAGACAGGAACCAAGGTTCAGTCTGGCCACAACGTAAGATGGGTTGATGTCAACTATGCTCTTGAACTGTGCGGCTGCTTCTTCCATGATGGCGCGATCCATGGAAAACGTGCCGGTCTTGGAACGCAAGCGTATCTTGGGGATCTTGATATTGGGGTCTATATCAGTGGACAGCTTGAATCGATTTTCACCAATTCTTCTTTGCAGAGCCAAGGAGTGCAACGCTACTGCGAGGTTGTTTCTCCCTGCAAGGCTGTCTGGGAACAAGCCTAAGAATACTTCAAAATGCCTGACTGCATCTTCATAGCGATTTTGCTTTAACGCCTCGGCACCCCGATTGAAATGCTTGGCCTTAGTCCTTAGTCCTATGAGATATTCTTTTAGCTTGGCTGCCCTTTCTTCATGTGATGGATGATCCATGCCGGGCCGTACCTCGTGGCCGGTGGCGAGCATCTTGCGATGGAACCT
>CAYSLH010000062.1:0-18883 GCA_964431605.1 uncultured Myxococcales bacterium | reverse complement strand
GATTTTTCTTATCCGCTGCCAGATGCACAGATGCCTTGTCGAATTCCACTGGTGGTGAAAATGGAATCTTTAGACAGGACAATAGTTCCTGTAATCTTTCCGTGATGGAAAAATCCAAGTCGAAAAGGATTGAAGCTATCCTGGATTCCACCACCATTCCGAAGGCCACTGCCAGACCATGAGCGACCCGATATGCACTGGCGCTTTCCACTGCATGTCCCACCGTGTGACCAAAGTTCAACCAGGCACGTGGTCCGGATTCACGCTCGTCGGACTGAACGATATCAGCCTTTATCCTGACACAGCGCAAGATGAGTTCCGGGTCAATGTCTCCCACCACTGCCAAAGATACCGCGTCCCGTTCCAGTCGCCGCACCAGCCCTTCATCAGCTATAAAGGCCGTCTTGACCATCTCCGACAAGCCGTTCCTCCACTGTAGCCCGGGTAATGAAGCAAGCCAGGAGGTGTTGCACAAAACAGCAGCCGGTTGATGAAAAGAACCCAGAAGATTTTTTCCAAAGGCAGTATCGATCCCTGTCTTGCCCCCCACCGAGGCATCTACCTGAGCCAACAGGCTGGTTGGTATGCAAATCCAGTCCACTCCCCGCATGTACGTTGCGGCGACAAAACCCGCCATATCCAGGCTTACCCCGCCACCTACCGCCACCACACAGCTTGTCCTTGCTACACCTGCAGAAAACATGGAGTCTTCGATGAATTCCTTGGTACTCCTGGTCTTGCTCGACTCCCCTGGTTCGAACGATATCACGTCGACTTTATCGGTTACCTTCGACAAGGCTTTGTGTATATCATCTAAAAACAGTTCCACAACCGTGTGGTCGCCCACCACTACTGCACGATCCCAGCCAGGTCTCCAGATTTTCGAAAGCTCATGCAGAACATGTTCTCCTACGAAGACATCTGTCCTGCCGACCGAGGAAAAATTCAGTCTCAAAGTATTTCTCGACACACCGGCCTCCAAACATCTAAAACAACAAGAGCCCCAAAAAAACCGGCATACTGGGTCGATTAGTTGCTCTTTATATCCTGTTGCATCCTGTACTTTTGCAAACGCCTGAGCAACTGGAAACGGCTGATACCCAAAAACCTGGCAGCTTCGGATTTTACACCATTTGTGCGTTCCAGGGCATGGTTGATCAACTTTTCTTCCAACGTGTTCATGGTATCCACACCCGGGATGAAATCAATGACAGTGGGACCGAGACGAACCGCCACAGCCCGGGAATCATCAGTAGTAGGCATTGGTGTAGTGTGGCTTAGCATACGATGTGGCAAGTTGTCCAACTCGATACTGTCCGTCTCGGAAATGATAATGGCCCGTTCGATGATGTTTTTCAGCTCCCTTACGTTTCCGGGAAAGTCATAAGCAAGGATTCGCTCTTTGACTTGCCGTGACAAGGGTTTGATATGGCGACCCATCTTTGCGGCAAAAAACTCCACGAAGTGCCGAGCCATGAGCAACGAATCTTCGCCCCTGTCCCGCAAAGGAGGCAAATGCACTGGAAAAATAGACAAGCGCTGGTAAAGATCAAATCTGAAATCACCCTGTTTTACCAGTTGGAGCAAGTCCTTATTGGTTGCTGCAATTATCCTGGCTGTCACAGGCTGTTCTTTGACCGAACCCACGCGGTGAAAACGACGAGTCTCCAAGACCCTCAGCAGCTTACCCTGGAGAGACACATCCATATCTCCGATCTCATCCAAAAAGACCGTACCGGAACCAGCCTCCTTGAAAACACCATCCCTGGACTGGTGGGCTCCGGTAAAGGTGCCCTTTTCATGCCCGAACAGCAAGCTCTCCACCAGGTTAGAAGGTAATGCAACGCAATCGACCGAGATGAACGGACTGGAAGAAGACTTGGACAGATTGTGCAAATACCTGGCAGCGACCTCTTTTCCCACGCCGGTCTCTCCGGTAAAAAGGACGCTCGTCTCTGGCATAGGGGCGACTTTTTCGATCTGCTCTCTTACCGCGACAATAGCTTCTGAGTTGCCCAGCAGGCCATCCTTTTTGTGCTCATCCCATCCCGTGCCTCCTCGTCGCACCATCCATTTGCGACGTACCTCTGCAACGCGCTCCACCAGGGGTTGTACACTAGGGTCCTTGACGATGTAATCATCAGCTCCTTGCCGTATGGCCTGTATGGCATTTGGTATGGTCTCGTAAGCAGTCATCACGAACAACGATGACTTTTTTTGTCTTCGTAAAAGCACGGGTATTATTTTGATTCCATCGTCATCCGGCAACTTGTGATCCAGTAAAATCGCCTGATAGGTATCAGGATTTTTGCCAGCCAAAGCGATCCCATCAGCAGCGGTGTTGGCTATATCACATTCCATGCCATGGCTAACCAAAGACTGACTCAATGCCTGGGCATACAGTTGCTGATCCTCCACCACCAGCACACGAAACGAGCCATCATCAGAGATGTCTTCGATCCTACGTCCATGGTCAAACAAATCGTCAGACAAATCCAGTACATCATTCCGGCCAATTGTATCACTCACTGCTTCAGCCTCCCCGGGTAACGCGCCTGTACATACGGGACCGTCGGCCCATGGCAGCAACAATTGTACCAGGATGCAGTCTTCGCTTTGCAACGATGCTGATCTTTTCTCTTCTACCCAGTGACACCTTACCTGAATCAAGACAAAAGCCCTTGCGCTCCAGCCGTTGAAACAGCTTCAAATATGTCTCGCGTAGGGTCTCGGTAAAAAACAATTCATGTCTCAATCCACGGGGCAAAGAAGCTTCCGCCATGGTGTAAAAATGCCGCGTACGACAAGCTTCGAACCTAAACAGAGGTTGCAGTTGCTCGATAACCTGGCCGTTCAGCAGTCCATCGGGACAAATACCGAAAGCTTCCAGGTCCTCGAGTGGAATATATATTCTCCCACGCCTGGCATCTTCTCCGATATCGCGAAGAATGTTTGTCATCTGCACTGCGATTCCGGTCAACTCAGCGTATAACTCCAGTTCGTCGGTCAGTTCCCCCAGTATGGTAACGCATACCAAGCCGACGGAAGAAGCCACCCGGTAGCAGTACTCGTATAACTCATCAAAGGTATCATAAGTTCTGACGGAAATATCCTGAGCCACCCCCTCGAGTATCAGCTCAAGGTGACGCTTTTGAATTCCGAAACGTTCTATAGCCCATTTCAGTGCAACATCCACTTGGTCCTGTGGCTGACCATCGTAGACCTTGTCCAACCGGCCATACCACTCAGACACTTGTGTTGCTGCCACTTCGGCACTTGGTGCTTCATCCACCGTGTCGTCCACCAACCTGCAAAATGCATAAAACGCTGTCATGGCGGCTCGTTGATGAGAAGGCAGTACCCTGAAGGCCATGGCGAACGTGGAACCGGATCGACGAAGTACGTCTCTGCAATACTCGATTGAATCTTCAGGTATCATGTCAGTACCTCGGGGATTCTTTCCAAACCGGCCCCCATCATGGTCCTCACGAATACGAAGACACTCAACGCAGGCCTGGTCTGGTATAATCCAGTCCCGGTTCTGTCCACCAGCCTCAGAAGCGATCTGCCTCCCAGCCATAATCCTGCTAGCAGAGCCGTTGCATATCCACCCGCTTCCATCACCAGGGGATATGCCTCTCTGTATATCCATCTGGTATGTTCCACCGCACTTTCCAAAACAGCACCAAAGGGCTTCGCCGGAGGGATGGTCAGGAGATCTTGCACCTTCATTCCGTATCGTTCCAAATGCTCCAGGGGTAAAAACACCCTCCCCTTAGGCAGGTCCACTGACAGGTCCCTGAGACGACAGGTGATGAACACTGCAATACTCATACGCTCAGCCCAGTACTGCAACTCGGTCCGGTCCAATCCCATGACACACATAACGATCTTACCCAAGGAGCCGAAACTATCCCTGGCAAAATTTTCCACATGCTCCCATGTATCAAACCGTATCGGATTACTTTCATCCATGCATGACAACAGGTACTTACGAACGAGCCCCGCATCCATGTTGAAATGTTTCATGGAATCAGCCAGGGCCACCATGGCCGGATGATTTGCATCTTCCATACAGGCTCGTTCGAAAGTATCGAGCCATGCCGAAAGAGCGTCTCGCCTCATGGAGACAAACTGGTTCTCATCGGTCAAGTCATCTGCAATACGAGCCACGGCATACACTGCAGCAAGGGCCTTAGCCTGCTTCTTGGGAATCAGGTGCATCCACAGCGACAGGTTGGGATCAGAGTCCCTAACGATCTTCATACAGTAGCGATATGAAGCATCTGTGGTCCAATGACAACCGTGGGTGTAACTAAGGTCACTGGTCCACGGGGCCACGAATCCATTCAGATGTTTTCGGACCATATCCCATCCTCCGATCTCATGCCGAGGCATGGGGAATGCGAGCCAGATCTCTGGAACGTTTATGCAACCTCATGTGCCCCCGTTGTATGCCTTCTGTAGACAAGGCTCTCAAGGCAGCTAAGTTATTTGCTAATCCCGCCGCCGCAATCCCCTGTGAAAGTTCGGCGGAACCCGTCGCTCCAAGCATATCCCTGGCCAATGCAGCGTTGGGATGAACAGCGGCCGCGCCACCGACGACCCCAACTGCCATGGGCATCTCGAGCTGTCCATACAAATCGCCATCATCATCCACTCGCCAGGTGGCCAGCGGAGAATATTTTCCGTTTCTGCATGCAAAGGCATGAGCACCGGCCTCCACCGCCCGCCAGTCATTTCCCGTGGCCAACAGCACTGCATCCACACCGTTCATGATACCCTTGTTGTGAGTCGCGGCCCTGTAAGGGTCCCTTTGAGCAAAACGCGAAGCTGCCACGATGCCGTCGCGCACTCGTTCAGGGCGATATCCAGGCATCTCCAAAGCAGCCAGGGGAACCTTGCACCAGACTTTCACCAAACGCTTATCTGCTAAGTTCGAAAGGATCCTCAGCCCAACACGACCGCCGGTCAACCTCTCAAGCTCCGGAGAGATTGCTTCACCCATGGTGTTTACGGCATTGGCTCCCATGGCATCGCGCACGTCCACCAACAAATGTATTACCAACATGGCAGGATCATCCCCATCTGGTGGTAAAACACGCACCTGCAGGTCCCTTGGTCCCCCTCCCAGCTTTTCCAACACCGGGTCCACCTTCGTGGCTGTTGCAAGGATTTCCTTCTTGTGACTGACAATGACGACCTGAGCGTCATCGACGTCGTCTACGTGCAGTTGAATCTGACAAATCATTATCGGTTCGGGCGCTATGGAAAAAAATCCACCTCCCTGTCTTACCAAACGCGCGGCATTGGATGCTGCGGCAACCACCGATGGCTCTTCGGTGACCATTGGCACCAACACGTCTCTTGCATTGATCAAAAAATTGGGAGCTACTGAAAACGGCAAGGCATGCAACCCGATGACGTTTTCCACCAGCAATCGTGCACCGTGGCTGTCGAGTCCGCCTTTGTCCAGCATCTTGATCACACCGCCTTCGAAATCCGCAGCTAACCACTGTGCCACCTTTTGCTTACGCTGTTCGACCGAAAGCTTGTGAAAACCACCCAAGCGAGAACTTTCCCTGGAATTTTGCATGCTACCTCTCCTGTCGTATTCGATCATGGTTGGCAGACCGGGAAGCGAGCCCCTCTTTACAAACCTTGAAATTCATGAGCTTGGCGCCAATGCGCACGGCCACATTTTTGAACTCGTTACACGATCTAAAATCCGAAAAACCGGCCACCATGAAATCACCTCCGCCGGCTCCGGAGGGTTTTGCAGCACCCCCGAGATCCATAGCTGCTAAACGGATGTCTCTCATCATGGGGGTAACAATCCCAATGCCACAAGCCTGCCCCAATCTATCCATCAGCCGTCCGTATCTGTCTATTTCTTCAAGGCTCTGCACCGCATCCAGATGACTATTACAAAACCTATTAGCAACATCGGTCATATCAGACATTATTTCCCTGTGCTCATCCTCGTGCGTCATACTCCACCTGTCGACGGCATCCACCAGAGAGACAGTGGAAGACTGCGAGCCGGTCCAGCAAAACACCAATTCCAGCCCATCCGGTATTTCCCAAAATCTCCAAGGGGAAACATTGTCCAGCCCATTATTCATGACCAAGTATCCACCAAATATGGATGCGGCCAAGTCTATACCGCTGCCATGCATGCCTTGAAAACCATCGTGAACTTCTTTGGACACAGCCCATATTTTCTGCCTTTGGGCCTCGTCCGAAATATCCAGCTCTGCCTCCAGGAACACCGACGCCACTGCCACTGCGGTTACCGCAGCGCTGCTTCCCAGCCCGAGCTTTTGGCCATCATGGTAAAATCCAGATGAATCCACCGAGCAACGAGAAGGTCTTCCGAGCCCAAGCAACTTAGCAGCATAAAACCGGGCCTGAGAAACCAAATCGTCTTGCATGTCACGTGTGTACGTTAGCCATCTAAGTCGCGCCAACCGATCCACGGCCATCACCAAGCCGGGCGCCCGGTGACGTATGGCGTATTCTCCCATGAGCACGAGTTTTCCCGGTGCTAATATTTCCATTCCTTCCGTCTTCATGTGCCGACCTCGACACCAGGTCCAGGCCGAGCCAGCAAGACCTTGTGCACACCCGGAACCTTGCCCAGTTCTTTCACGAATTCATGACAAGAGTCAGCTTCGCAAAGGACCTTGACATGGGGCCCCGCGTCGATGGTCACCCATCCCTTCAACCCTTCCCTCCTTAGCTGCCAAACCCTTTCGATGGCGCTCAAGGTAGCGCTTTTAAAATAGATCAATGGAGGATCGGAACTCATGGCCAACCCGTGCATCTTGAAACAAGACCTCTCTGCCACACGACCCAACGCTTCCAGATCGCGGGCGTTCAATGCAGATTCAGCCTCGGCCATATCCACATGGTGGGAATCAAGCCAACCCTGGTAATATGGTGAGGTGATCCTGGATCTTTCCATGCCTTGTGTTGAACCCACTTCCTTGGGGCCTTGGGCGCAAAGGGCTACGACCATTCGAACATCCCAATGGTCCTGTGCCGCCACCTGCTCCACCATGCAGTGCTCATCTGGGTCAGCCCCCAGTAACCTCAAGACTACGAATCCTCCCAACAGGCTCCTTGGGGCAGAGCCCGATCCCTGTCGTGCCAAGTTCGCCAATTGTCCGAGATCCAGATCCAACCCGGCGGCTGTTACACCGGCAGCGCACAGGGCTGCAAACCCGGAAGCAGAAGAAGCCAATCCCCCAGCGGTGGGAAAATTATTCTCCGTCTCTACAGACACCCTGCAATTTGTTTGGGCCATGGCGCGTATGAGATCCATGAACCGGCTCACCCTCAGTGCAACTTTTTCTTCGGCCTCGGATCCGTTCAGTGCTACCGAGTCCTGTCTAAGGGACTCGTCGAAAACAACCTTGGTCCGAGTCCACAATCCATCCAGGGTCATGGACAGGCTGGGCGTTGCCGGAATGTTTTTTTCAAGGTCACTTTTACCCCAGTATTTCACCAGGGCTACATTGGTATGGGCCACGGCCGTAGCGCTCCTGTTCATGCTTCGCTCCCTTTGGCGCTCACTGCCGAGAAGGCAAAATAACCTGCCTGACGCCAAGCCGAAGCGACCTGTTGTTCGGCCCCAGGCGCCAGGGCGACCACTGCGCCACCTCCTCCCGCACCGGTCAGTTTGACGCCAAGGGCGCCGGCTTGCATGGCAAGATCTGTCATATCCTGTATCTCGGGACAGGATAAACCCAGTTGGCAAAGCAGTTCGTGGTTGGAGATCATGGCCTCACCAAGGCCAGGCCAGTCGCCCCTGCTCATGGCATCTAGTCCCTCGTACAGGCAGGAATCCACCTGGGAAAAAAGCCCATCCACTCTGGCTTGATCGAGCTGTCGCTGCCTGTCGACCAAAGCAACCATGGCAGAGGTGGATCGCTTGACGCCCGTGTCGCCAAGTACAAGTCCGGAAATACTCAGAGGAAGCTGTAGGCACTGATCACTTAGACGAGTCGTTCCCGGATATTCTTTGTCATTTACACCGTCCCTGACAAAAAGACACATCCCACCGTGTGTTGCCACCGTATCATCCAGTCCGGAAGGATTTCCGTGGAATATCTTCTCCAGTAAATGTGCAAGGTACCTTACACGATCATCAGTCAATACGACGCCTCTTACCGAGGCAAGACACTTTACCAACGCAACGCTCAACGCTGCCGAGCTACCCAACCCGGCTCCAGGCGGCACCGAAGACTGAAGCCGGACGTCCATGCCCAAAAGCTCACCCGGGACCAATTGAGACAACATATCCAACGCCCGACCAACCTGATGAGAAGACCGATCAGTGGCTTCCAGTCCCCATGGCTGAACCACCAGGTGAATACCTTTTTCCAATGGTTCGAGATTCCGCACCCTAATTCCTCCCGGCAGGCCCATGGCTAAAGCGGGATGTCCGAATACGGCTGAGTGCTCACCAAAAAGTATGACCTTGGAATATGCACCTAGTTCCAGCGCAGGCTCGGTTTTGGAAAAATTTTCGGAGGCAGGTTTCATTTTCATCATCATCGCCTGATACGATTCAACCATCGCTCAACCAAGATTTCTCTGTTGGATCCACTGCAACAACGGACCCGTGGTTACCCTTGGGGCATTGTGCAATTGCATGATGTTTTTGCACCCGGCCAGCAACATGGTGTTTATTACTCCATCCCGAACGCGGCAAAGATAATCCATCGCTCCTTGCTCACCCTTCGAAAACCAAGCTTGTATGACTGGAGAGGCCAGTCCTACCATGTTTGCACCCAGAACAAGGGCACGGACCGCATCGAGACCAGTACGAATACCGCCCGAAGCGATTATTCCCCTGACAGCCCCCTTTGACTCCAATACTGCAGCAGCGGTGGGAATACCCCAATCCCAAAGAGCCTGTGCGTTTGGCTCATGCTCTTGACAACTCCTGAGTATCTCCACTCCAGGCCACGAAGTACCACCACATCCTGATACGTCCAGCCACTCGACCCCCACATCGCTCAACATACTTGCAACTTTCTTTGAGATGCCGGCGCCTGTCTCCTTTACAATGATAGGACGATCCAGGCTCTTGATTATGTTTCCAATGCCATCCATTACTCCCCTGAAATCCCTGTCACCTTCGGGCTGAACCAACTCCTGGGCTGGATTCAGATGAATACATAACGCGTCGGCTTTCAGACGATCCATGGCTGAAAGTATCCTGTCCATACCTGTATGCAGCAGTTGTACCCCTCCCAAGTTCCATGCGAGAAAAACATCAGGAGCCGTATCCCTGACCATGTATGTCTCTGTCAGCTCGTCATGTTCGAGCATGGCACGACCGCTTCCGAGTCCAAAACCGATCTTCAGTTCTTGTGCCACGCGGGCCAGTTCGCGGTTGATTGTCCCGGCCTCATTGGTTCCCCCGGTCATGCCGGTGATAAACAACGGAGACTTGAACCCTCGTCCACAGAACTCCACGCTGGTGTCTATTTCGGACGTTCCAAGTTCGGGCAGGGCGTCATGAAGCAGGTGAACATGTTCGAGCCACGTGGTCGCTTTTCGGGCACTCACACCTCCGGAACGAAATAGCTCCAAGTGGTCTTTTTTTCTCTGGTCCACTTTATGATCTACTTTACTTTCCACTACCTTCCTCCAAGCCTGGATGAGTCCAATTCCAATCCCAATCCCGTCCCTGCCAACGCAGGAACCAACGCAGGAACCGTAACGCTTTGAAGCACGAACCATGCCAGCATTGTTGACGATATCGATACCCCTCTACCCTAAAAAGAAAATCAGCTCATCTTCAACGTGAAGGAGCAATCTGGAAAACAAGTCGTGTGCGAATTCGCACCAAAGACGATATGAATTCTTACTGCGAAAAATCCGTCGGATCTGGCAAAATATTTGCATACAAGCTCACCATAACTGATATACCTCAGGCGGACCTTGCCTGAGATTGAAACAACTTTTGTACAGGAGAAATCATGTCCTACCCTCAAATTTTGCATCCTTTCAGGCAAAGGGTGGAGAGCGCACTCCAAGAGCTGTTCGAATCTTGTCATGGGCCTGCCAAACTCATCGAGGCCATGGGGTATTCCTTGTTTGCAGGGGGAAAAAGGATAAGACCGGTTCTGACCGTGATAACGAGCGAACTCTTCGAACACAGCCTGGATCCCATGCCTGCGGCATGCGCATTCGAATTCATACATACCTACTCTCTCATTCACGATGACCTGCCCTCCATGGATGATGATGATCTGCGCCGGGGCAAAGCGACAAGTCATAAAAAATTTGGCGAAGCCCTGGCGATTCTGGCAGGAGATGCGCTTCTAACCGAAGCCTTCGGGCTGGTAGCCAGGGCCTATGGAAAGACAAACCCCGAGATCGGCCTGAAGATATCTTCAGAAATGGCTTTGGCCGCAGGTTCCGGCGGCATGGTGGGAGGCCAGGTGCTCGACATGGACGGAGCGGGTGCAACACCAGACAAACAAGGGGTTGAAAAAATCCATCGCATGAAAACCGGGGCCCTCATTCGTGCATCTGTCCGGACGGGCGCCTTGCTGGCGGAAGCAAATGAGGCAGACATCCAGGCCCTTACCTCGTATGGTGAATCCCTCGGTCTCGCATTCCAGGTAGCTGATGACATACTCGATGTCATTGGCTCGGACTCGCAACTTGGAAAGACAGCAGGCAAAGACATGTCCCAGGGCAAACAGACATATCCGTCTTTCATGGGCCTCGAACAAGCGAAAGATTACGCCAGGTCCTTAGTTCACAAGGCAAAAGAGGCAATAGAGGGCTTTGGCAACTCCGCGCGGCCTTTGGAGGAGTTGGCAACCTTCATTCAATCCAGTATTGAGAACTGATTCGCACTTACAATCGCACACATTGTTCGGATTCGCACATCCAACCTTTGTCGAGCCACCAGGCAATCTAGCAATATTCCCGAGTTACCTTTTCTATTTGAATTTGTCATGATGGCCCGAACTTTGCTTGCTTTTGCATCCATCTGAACCGATCAGGGAGAAAAACATGTCAAAACAAAACCTGGATCAAATACGAAAAGAACTACAGGACATGAACTTCGCCATTTTGAATCTTCTCAATAGAAGGGCCAAATTAGTCAGGCAAGCACACCAGTTCAAGACCAGAGACGGTATTCCTGTATATGTACCGGAACGAGAGCAGCAGATGTTGAATGAACTCCTGGGAGAAAATCGCGGACCTTTTTCAAATAAGACCATAGCTCAACTGTTCAAAGAAATCTTTCGAGCCTGTGCAAGCCTGCAGGAGACCGACTCGGAACAACAGCTACAGATTGGGATGTCGCGGTCAAGCGGTACGAAAACCATAAAACTGGGTTCGGCGGAGATAGGCAGTGAACCCATAGTAATAGCGGGCCCCTGCGCGGTGGAGAGCGAAGCGCAGATGGAACAAATCGCATCAGACTTGGCCGCCCTGGGGATCGGGGTTCTTCGAGGCGGGACCTTCAAACCTCGATCCTCGCCATATTCATTCCAGGGAATGGGTGAACCTGGCTTGAAAATCCTTCAGAAAGCAGGCGCCGACCACCACATGGCCACTGTTACTGAAGTCATGGACACCAGGGCCGTTGAGTTGGTTGCAAAATATGCTGATGTGCTTCAAATAGGTGCACGCAACATGCACAACTACTCACTGCTTCGGGAGGTCGGCAAATGCAACAAGCCCGTGCTTCTCAAACGGGGTCTTTCCGCCACCATCGACGAATTCCTATGGGCTGCCGAGTATATTGCATCTGAGGGAAATGAGCAGATCATCCTTTGCGAAAGAGGCATCAGGACCTTTGAGACTCAGACCAGAAACACCCTGGATATCTCAGCTGTACCGCTGCTGAAGGCCAAGACATTCCTGCCCGTGATAGTGGACGTAAGCCATGCTGCAGGACGCAAGGACATACTCGCGCCTCTTGCCAGGGCAGCCATTGCAGCAGGCGCCGACGGAGTAATGGTGGAGGTTCATCCATTTCCGTCAGTGGCCAGGTCCGACAGCCAGCAACAACTGGATATCGATGAATTTCAGCAATTCCTTTCCGATGCAGGACTGGAGCACAAGGGTCTAAATGAAAAAACCAGTGGAGGCGTAAAATGAAATTATCGGTTGCTTGTACCTTTGAAGACGAACTCCTGGACGGGCTTAGAGATTACCCCGTATATGAAATATTCGGAAAGCTGACTTCGGATTTTTTTGGAGGAGGGAGGCCTTCTTTCTACCTTCCTGAAATTGACAAGACCGAGTTGGAGCAGTACGTCCGAAAGACACATAATGCCGGCATAGAGTTCAACTACCTGCTGAACGCATCTGCCATGGACAACCTGGAATACTCTAAAGAGGGTCAGCGAGCCATGAACGAGATGCTCGGATGGCTGGACGAGATTGGAGTGGATTCTGTTACAGTTGCGAATATTTTTTTCCTGCGCCTCATCAAGCGTCGGCATCCGAGACTAAAGGTAAGGGTAAGCTCCCACAGGTTTACGGATTCGCCCCGCAAGGTGAGATTCTGGGCTGAAAACGGTGCTGACTACATCGTGGTCAACGAGGTAAGCATACACCGTGAATTCGATCTCCTTCGTACCATGAGCGAGGCGGCAAAGGATGCGGGAGTGGAGCTTCAGCTAATCGTCAACAACTGGTGCAGGCAGGAATGCGCCATAGCAGGCAATCACGCAGTCGCGCTTTCCAACGCTTCTCAACGTGGCTCCAAGGGATTCCCCCTGGATTACTGTTCTGTGGTCTGCAATCGTATACGGGTCAATGATCCGGTGAACATCCTGAGAGCAAACTGGATACGGCCAGAGGACATCCCATTATATGAAGAAATGGGGTTCGAAAACTTTAAAATAGTCGAACGAAACACCCCTACTCCAATCCTGATACAACGAGCAAAGGCGTATTCCGAACGCAGATACGACGGCAACTTGATGGATCTCATCCAGAACTATGCATACCCGGAAGAATCCTTTGGTGAAAAAGCAAAGGACGCATACTCATACAAACGTATGCTCAAATATTTCATTAAACCACACATGGTAAACTTGCTGAAATTCACTAAGGTGGTGGAGTTTGGCCAACACGCCGGAGTGCTATATCCCAGGAAAGGCACCAACCCGATTCAAATAGACAACAGGGAACTGGACGGATTCATCGATTTTTTCAAAACCCATTCCTGCCGAGCGGTGGATTGCGACAAGTGTCGATACTGCCACGAATGGGCTGACAAGGTTGTAAAGATCGATCCCAAGTGGAGACAACGTATGGAGGATATTTACGACGGACTGCTCGATGACATGGATTCCGGGGCGTTCTGGGAACCATACTGGAAGACAGCCAAGGACATGGCAGGAAAATTCACGAGCAAATTGACAGGCAGGGCCTGATACCCGGTTTTTCACTCCTCCATACATGGACGATCATGAACGACGCTATTGACGTAAAAGAAACCATTCACAAGGGACTGAGCTTTTTGACCTCACTTCAGGGTAGGGACGGCGCTTGGCGAGGAGAATACGCAGGACCCCAATTCCTGTTACCCATGTACGTGGCAGCATGTCACATAGCCGGACGCCCCATTGCCGAATCCCGAAAAAAGTCCATGGTCCGTTTTCTCAAGCACTACCAGGGCCGAGACGGAAGCCTGGGGCTACACGAAGAGACCGACGGATGCATGTTCACCACTGCCCTTGGTTACGTGGCGCTGAGGATTCTTGGTGTGCCCAAGAACGATCCCCATGCCTCGGCCATGCGAAAATGGATGTATGACAATGGCACGGCCCTTGGGGCTGCATCATGGGGTAAATTCACACTGACCCTGCTCAACTTATACTCTTACGACGGACTCCACCCCATACCCCCCGAGTTATGGCTTCTTCCATACTCCATGCCTTTTCACCCAGGTAGACTGTGGTGCCATAGCAGGATGGTATACCTGCCCATGTCATGGCTGTATGGAAAACGAGCACAGGCTCCTGCGGACAGCCTTGTGAAAAAACTCAGGTATGAACTCTATGGTGTGGACTACGAAAACATAGACTTCAGTAAACACAAAAATACCATCTGTCCTTGTGATAATATATATCCCCTGAGTCCAATCTATAAAACGACTAGCAAGATATTAGAAGCATACGAACGACATGCCGGTGGTGCATTGCGGGAAAAAGCCCTGGATGAAGTCTATAAACAGATCTCTTTCGAGGACCAAGCCACCCATTTTATAGATATTGGACCTGTCAATAGTGTTCTCAACTCCCTGGTACACCACTTCGAATCTCCAGGTGGTGTCATGGAAGAAAAGAGCTTTTCCGCCTTGGATCGATACTTGGTGGATTCACCGGAGGGCACAAAGTTTAATGGTTACAACAATACCGCTCTTTGGGACACTGCTTTCGCCACCCATGCTATTCTCTCCACTCCCTTTGCTCAGGAATTCAAACGCAATCTGCAGGGCGCATTTGGTTATATCGAAAAAAACCAGGTCCTGGAAGATGTTCCCACACCCCAGCGTCACTATCGACACAGGTCCATGGGGGGATGGCCTTTTTCGGACGTAGAGCACGGGTGGCCCATCACCGACTGTACAGCAGAGGGTTTCAAGGCGGCGGCCGAACTATCGCCATGGGTGAAGCAGCCCATAGACCGCAACAGGTTAAAAAAATCCATCGAACTCATCTTATCCATGCAAAATCGGGACGGAGGATGGGCATCGTATGAAAAAAAACGTGGTGGAGATTGGCTCGAACATCTCAACCCATCCCAGGTATTTTCCTCCATAATGGTGGATCACTCGTACGTTGAATGCTCATCCGCATGCCTTCAGGCTCTTTCCAAGGCAAGGGGTATGTTTGACGCCAATCTGGATAAACGCATGGAGCGAGCCATGGCAAAGGGGTCTTCGTTTATCAGGAAAATGCAACGGGCAGATGGTTCTTGGTATGGGTCATGGGCGGTGTGTTTCACATATGGAACATGGTTTGCTGTTACCGCGTTGTTAGCGTCTGGCGCAAAGCAAAGTGCTCCTGCCCTTGGCAGCGCCTGCGGATTTTTAGTGGCTCATCAAAACCCGGATGGGGGATGGGGAGAACACTTCAGCTCGTGTACGGAACAACATTGGGTAAGATCAAAAAGTACGGCAGTGCAAACGGCATGGGCTCTATCCAGTCTCGTTCGCTGCGGTCTTGCCAATACTGCGACAGCAAAAAGGGGTGCGGCTTTTCTTATAAAACGCCAGCAACATGATGGAGACTGGCCCGAAGAACCACTCGTTGGTGTATTCAACAAGACTACTCTTATTGATTATGAAAATTACAGGCGCTACTTTCCCATATGGGCCCTTGCGGAATGGGACCGGGAGACCACCGAACGCAAAGAGGCTTGGCGTAAATAGACCCGCTGATGATCCCTTATGCCTTTGAATGCAATACGTTGACCTGGCACCGGCGGTATGTCGTCGTGCTCGACACATGAGCCCTCGTGGGATAGGTCTTCGCATGCAGCCCTCATGGATAAATAGCGTTCATAAGAAAGCTCCTGCCTTCGCATGAGCCCGGGCGCTATGCCTATGCGCTCTCGCCAGGCTGATGCGTCATGCCCTATCCTTCCGGAAAAGTATTCAGCACAACATCCAGAACCATACGAATACATGCCGACCCTGGCACCAGCCACTCGCTGGTCACCCCGCTCCAACAAAGCGGCGAGGCTGAGATACAACGAGGCAGAATAACAATTGCCCAGCTCACGGTTCGCCCACAATGCACATCCGGTACGGGCCTCGAAGCAATCGTCGAGTTCATCTTCTTTTAGCCCACTCATTTCGTACAGTGCTTTGAATCCCTTGTATGCCATCTTTGGAAACGGCACGTGAAAGAGCATGTATTCGAAATCATCCCAGCTCAGGTTACTGCCTGCGGTATAATCATCCCATGTGTGCCTTAGTCCCTTTAGATAGGCATGAATGGATGTTTTTCCATCCACCATGGCAGTGGAACGATAGTGAGGTCTCCAAAAGTCCATCACCTCTTCCGAGAACACGGCATCCTGGAATGGTTCGAAGATGAAGCACTTGGGTTCATCACTTATGAGCATAGCTACCGCCGATGCGCCCTGGGTTGGCTCTCCGGCAGCACCCACGCTGTAGCGAGCAATGTCTGTGGCTACCACCAATGCCTTTGTTTTTTTCCCCCCAGACCTTGCAACGCACCAGTCTGAAGCCATTCTCATGGCAGCGGTGCCTGAGTAACATGCATGCTTGGTGTCAAATGTCCTGCAATCAGGAGGCAAGCCGAGTAATCCGTGGAGATAAGAGGCGATGGGCTTTGCGCCGTCCACCCCGCTCTCTGTCCCCACCACCAGCAGACCTATGGTGGAAGGATCCACAGAGTATTTTTCCATCAGAGACTGAGCAGCATCAAAGCCAAGGGTAACGGGATCCTCGCTGGGAGCAGCTACGGCGAACCGCCTACCACCAAGCCCCTGCAAGTATTTTGCGGGATCAACCGCGTTGGCCTTGGCCAATGATCGCAAGTCTAGATAGTACCGGGGAATATGCACCGCCACAGCTTCGATTCCTACAGTTGTATCCATTTCCAAGGTGACCTTCCTTCTTTTTTCATCACGACATGCTCAAAACCTTGCAAGTTCTCCAAGTTCTCCAACTGTCCAAGCAAAATCAGTGCCAGAGCAAAACAGTCAAAAGGGTCTTGAAACAATTGGATATTTAGCTAGTCAGGCATCTTGGAGTGTGCGGCTACACACCCTGTTGCCGCACATGTTCGATTGCGCACTCGAAAAAAGGGGGAGTTTTATGGTTCAGCTATTTTCCGTCCATCAGTGGGTTTGAACCTGTCTTTGAAAAACCAGATAAAGACCATGACAAAACCCAAAGATAGATATGTTACCGAAAGAACATTTGGATATATACCCAGGCCGCTCGAATGGATTATCCCAAAAAAAGCGAGCGCAGATGAGACCATGAGAACCGCACCTGCCTTGAGCCACGACCTGTCTATTATGAAAGCGGCCGCAGCCCCCCATGCCATTCCCACGATGATTGCGCCTGCGGCAAGGGTAGCATGACCTTCCACGTGAGCCCCTTGCCCCAGCATGGCCGAGAGCATGGCAGGTGCCGTCATCTTGGGCAAAGAGGCTCCCAGCAGCATCTCAGACGAACTACGAAGCGCTCCCCACTTAACCATGAGTAGACCGGACAGGTGGGGAAGCATGGCCAGGGTCACTGCCATGGAATGTCTCGAAGGGCTAGCGTTGAATGCCTGTGCGGTAATCACAAGGCCGATAAAAACAAGAATGGGAGCAACCGCCGCCATAGGCACCAGCCCGTGGAGTACGGACAATAGACCAAATACCGAACCTAGCAATAATACGACGCCTACTGCCAAAGCATACCCAGCCCGTCCTCCCATGCGTTTATAGCCGGGGTGACCGATATAAACGGTAGTGGGAAACGACGAACCAAACAATGCTCCCATCAGTGTGCCGAGCCCATCGATAACCTGACACGATCTTACGGGGTATTCGTCTCCCGCTGCCTGTGCTGACTCAACGTTGTTCATGGTCTCGATAAAATTGTAAATCTCGGCTGGGATGACCACGGCAAAGATCCAAGAATCACTCCAAAGAGCTTTCAACCCAACCCAAAGGTCACCCACAACCGGCACTGGTGGATACAAGCCCACTGCATTTGCGTTGAATGAGACCTGTCCCGTGAATGCACCGAGTAACACGCCCAACAATATGGCCATGAGTCCGGCAGGTATTCCCAGAGGAAGACGTACCGAAGCTACCAAACCCACCAACACCACCAACAAGCAGGGCAATCCAATTATGGGATGCTCGAATACTTCCGCCAAGGGCACAGACGCGATGAAGACCAGTGCGATTCCGGCAAGAGTACCAAGCATGCCGGCCCTTGGGAGGTTGCGTTTGAGCCACGGCCCTATGAGCGAACCGGAAATTTCGATTAGCCCCCCGACAAAAGCCGCAGCCAAACCAACCTGCCAGGCCAGGATACCATCGTTTGACTTCCAATACACCGGGCCCATGACGCCGAAGAGGTAAACGAACATGATCGGAGTGCTGATCCCATATGGAAGCGCTGTGACATCACGCCTCCCCTGTTTGCTGGCAAGCCGGTGTGCCATGTAGGCATATGAACTCAAGCCCACCAGCAGCGCCACGCCAAGCCCTGGAAGCATCCTTCCGAACACCACTTCGGGGGGTATCTTCAACACCCCAATGCTCACCCCCATAATCAATATCAAGTTGGCCAGGTTGTCTGCAAACAAGGCCCAAAAGGCACTCATATCCCCCTTTGAAAACAACCGAGAGGAAGTCAGATCTGTATCGTCATCTTTCATGGTCAGGATTGATTGTCATGGGCCTGTCAATCTTTGAGAGAAGTCGCGCTCTTTATCTTTTCGATTGCCTGCTTGGCTCGAATATCTCGTTCCCGAGATTCTTTTGCCTCGGCCACCCAGTCGATGAACTCCCGCTGCGCCGTGGTTGACAACTGGTCAAAAGCGGCATTTGCGGAATCGTCGTTCGCAAGGGCCTTCATAAACTGCGCCGGGATCTCGAGAGTATCACCAATGTCGAAGCTTTCCTTTTCACTTGGGTTGTTCTTATCAGACATGCTTACCTCGTGGGTTTGGTTTTACCACCATGCTCCATCCAGGCGAATATTACGACATCAGTCCGACTCAGGCAACAACCGATTGTATCAACCGAACACGAAAAAAGCCCGCCCCGAAAAAACGGAGCGAGCTAAAGGCACAAGGCCAGAATCTAACTAGTTGCTGCCCACCATGATGTCGTCTATGTACAT
>CAYSLH010000061.1:0-18906 GCA_964431605.1 uncultured Myxococcales bacterium | reverse complement strand
ATGCGATCTTTGGGTAAAATAGAGGGAGTTGGAGACATACTCATCGACACCCTTTACAAATACGGTTTCCGATCGGCTAAGGATGTGATGATGTCCGATATTGAGGTGTTATGTGATGTGCCTGGTGTCGGAGATAAAATGGCTGAAAAGATGCAACGTTCGGCAGCCAAGGTGGTTGCAGAAGAAGAAGAGGAACTGAGAAACGAGGCTGCGACCAGGAAGGCGCAGGCAGAGGCAAGTGAACTTGGCCTGGATGGTGAACGGGCTCTGTTCATGCAAGTAAGAGGAATCGGAGAGCGTACCATCGATCAATTGGCCGAAGGAGGATACTTCACCCTCATGCAAATTCAACAGGAAGAAAACATCGTAAAGCTTGGTGAGGTTACCGGCATTGGAATAAAAAAGGCCAGGCAAATCAAACAGGCGGTCAACCAATACCTGGAGGAACAGGCCAGACTGGCCCTTATGCCCCAGGAGACAAAACCTGCCGAAGTCCCTGATGAAGCCGGGCAAATCCCTTCTGACCAGGATACGCCGTCAGAGCCAAGTCCTGAGCCTGAATCAGGGCAAGAGGGCTGAGTCAGGAGCCCACCGATGGCAAGGGATCGCCGCAAACGCAACGGCCGTAGGGCTGGCTCGTTTCGCACCTGTGTCGGTTGTAGAGACAAAAGGTCTGCGGACGATCTGCTGCGGGTCGTTCTGTCACCGGAGGGTGAGGTACTTGCTGACCTTTATGGAAAGCTACCTGGCCGGGGAGTTCACCTGTGCCCCAATATCAAATGTTTCGAACTGGCGGTGTCGAGAAACGCTTTTTCAAGGGCCTTTAAACGTCGAGTCGATCCCCCCGACCCGGTCACACTGTGTATGACATTTTACAAGTCAGGAATTGAACGCATCAAGTCCTTGCTAGCCACAGCTGCCAGAAGTGGATGGCTCAAGGCAGGCCGGGATGCGGTTCGAGCTTCAATGAAAAAAAAATCCTCTTCTTTGGTACTGCTTGCCGAAGACTCGTCAAAAAACCTTCAAACTCAAATAGTCCGTGAAGCTATCCGAGTGCAGGTACCATTGAGAAAGATCCTTACAAAATCAGAGCTTGGAAGATTTCACAAGGCAAGGCCCCTGGCTGTTTTGACTATTACGCACAGGGGTATTGGGAAAAGATTATCCAAAGAGATCGACCGTGTGGCATCTCTTTTTATTGGCAGCGAGGCAGGATCCGGGCTTGCTCCGGGTCATAATGAATTGACAGGTTCAGACGATCGCGGCATGATGCCGCAAACGCAGGCTAGCGCATAGACGCGCTATTGCCGAGCAAGGTGCTTCAATGGGTAAGGTTCGTGTTTACGAAATAGCTAGAGAGGTCGGCATCGAGAGTAAACTCTTGGTGGAACGCCTCCAGGAAATGGGTTTCGAGGTCAAAAGCCACGCCAGCGCGCTGGAGGAATTCGAGGCGAGAGAAATCGTGGACAGACTCCGGCAGGAACGACAAGCCAATGTGGTTGAAAAACGTGTCGGCTCCAGGGTCATAAGACGGCGCCGAAAACGAGTGGAACCGGAACCACAACAGGCTCCCCCAGAGCCCGCACCACAGGATGCGCAGGAAGAAGAGGAACAAACGGCCAAGCCTGAAATATCCGAACAGGATACCTCTGAGGAGACCGGCGCTGACACCGGTATCCAGGGTCTGAAAAGTTCGGAAGCAGATCAAGAACAACCTGTACAGGAATCTGCATCCAGCGATTTGGCTGAACAAAGCGATTTGACCGAACAACCTGCGGAAGAGCAAGCCCCTGAAAGTGTCGACGAAATTCAGCAACCGTCTCTATCATCCGGAGAGTCATCCGGAGACGTTTTGCCGCCACAGCAGGAAGCAAGCACCAAAACCGAGCAGGCCAGTGAAAAAGAGCCCAAAACCACTGGAGAAAAAAAGAAGGAAAGGCCTCCTAAAAAAGGCAAGAAGAAAAAAGACGACTTTTACCGAGCTAAGGTCATACGCATGGCCACACCTCCCGAGGCGGCCAGGATAAAGAAAAACAAGCTTCCGCCTCCTCCTGAGGTGGAGTCCGCAAAACCGTCTGGAATACGAGTACTCAAGGTTGTTCCCGGCAAAGAGGGTCGTGGTAATAAGTTTATTGATGTCTCCAGTAAACAGGACAAGCGCAGACGAAGCAACAAGTCATCAAAGAATGAAATTCGTAATGCTTTGTTCGACGCATTTACTCCCGGTTATACTCCGGCAGTGAACAGACGCCGAAGAATGGCTCGGGGTCGGGGCCGTGGTAATAAAACGCAACTTACGACACCAAAGGCACTCAAGAGGGTCATCAAAGTAGTAGGGGGCAAAATTCTGACGAGTGAACTCGCCAAGAAAATGGGCATAAAACTTCGTGAAGTGAATCGCAAACTCAAAGACCTTGGAGAAGAGCTGGAAAATCTGAGAGAAGACAAAATGTTGGAACTCGAGATTGCAACAATGGTTGCCCAGGAGTTTGAACATGAAGTCCAGGATGTGTCATTCAAAGAGAATGAGATCCTGTCAGGTAGCGAAGACAAGCCCGAAGACCTCCAACCACGACCACCAGTGGTCACAGTCATGGGTCACGTGGACCATGGCAAGACTTCCATTCTGGACGCCATAAGAAAAACCAATGTCACAGAAGGCGAACATGGCGGTATCACCCAACACATTGGTGCATATGAGGTAAAGTTACCGGATGGTGAAATCACCTTCATAGACACGCCGGGTCACGAAGCTTTTACCGCTATGCGTGCCAGAGGTGCATCCATTACGGACATCGTTGTCCTTGTTGTAGCGGTGGATGACGGGATAATGCCTCAAACGATAGAGGCCATAAATCATTCACGAGAAGCCGGGGTACCTATTATCGTGGCCATCAACAAGATGGATCTTCCAGATGCAAGCCCGGAACGCATTCGCCAGGAATTGACAAAGTACGAATTAGTTCCAGAGGAATGGGGTGGAGACACCATCATAACCGAGGTATCAGCCAAAACAGGCCAAAACCTGGATCAACTTCTCGAAAACATACTACTTCAAGCAGAGATGATAGAGCTCAAGGCCAATCCAAATACCAAGGCCAGTGGACACGTGGTAGAGGCTCGCCTGGATCGAGGCAGAGGGCCTGTCGCAACCCTGCTGGTACAAAACGGCACTTTGAAAAAGGGCGACACCATACTGGTGGGTACCTCTTTCGGCAGGATCAGGGCCATGTTCAACCACGCAGGAGAAATCTTGCAAAAGGCTACGCCTGGAAAACCGGTTCAGGTCCAGGGACTCAACGAGGTACCTGCTGCCGGTGAAGAATTCTGGGCCGTGAAGAACGAAAGGGCTGCAAAGAAAGTCATCGATCACCGAAAGGAGCAGGAGCGGCTATCCAAACAAGGGCAAACTTCCAGACTCAGCCTCGAAGACTTTTACGAACAACTTGCAGGTGCAGAAAAGCTTGAACTCAAAGTCGTGGTAAAAGCTGATGTCCAGGGTACAGCGGAGGCCGTCAAACAAGCTTTGGAGAAACTCTCCACCGATAAAGTATCTGTAAAGGTGATCCACCATGGTGTTGGCGCTATCAGCGAGACCGATGTGAACCTTGCATCGGCCTCCAATGCCATCTTAGTTGGCTTCAACATCAGACCCGATCCTAACTCGAAAAAGCTGGCACAAAAACTGGGTCTGGAAATCAGGGTTTATAACGTCATATATGACATGACGGATGACATCAGAAAGGCCCAACAAGGTTTACTGCCTTCGACCATGAAAGAAAACATCATCGGTCGTGCGGAAGTTCGCGACCTGTTCGTGGTGCCTAAAGTGGGAACTGTCGCCGGTGTATCGGTCACGGATGGCAAGATGGTACGTAATGCCAATGTACGTTTACTCAGAGACAGCGTTGAAGTATTTGACGGAAAGCTCAGTTCGTTGAAACGATTCAAGGACGATGCGCGCGAAGTGCAGGCGGGGTACGAATGCGGTATCGGACTCGAGGGTTTCAACGATATCAAACGCGGAGACATTCTCGAGGCATACGTATTAGAGGAACAGCGTCCAAGTGTGTAGCGACCTGCTCTTTACAATACATGGGGAAAATCATCATGGTTGTAGGGGTCTGTAGACTCACCCTTCATATTCCGGAGAACCGATCTCTCAAGGGAAAAAGAAAAGTCGTCAAACAGTTGGTTGAGAGAACCAGGAACAGGTTTTCAGTCGCCATCGCCGAGACAGATCTCATGGACTCGCACAGCAAGGCTGAAATAGGAATCACTACAGTGGGCAACGACAGACGGGTGATAAACTCGGTTCTGGACAAATCAGCTGATTTTGTGGAATCACTTGGTACGACGATGATTTTGGATCGAGAAATCGAACTGATTTCAATTTGACTAACTACAGGAGACTCCCATGAAATGCCCCAAATGCCGTAAGGAAGAGATGAAGAAAGAGACCTTTGAAGGAATCGAGATCGATCGCTGTCCTTCCTGCAAAGGAATGTTTCTTGACCGGGGAGAACTGACGAAACTCCTGAAGGCCGAGCAGGGAAGCGTGGCAGACAGCCTGAAATTTTCGCATACTTCAGATATGATGGATGATGTCCCTGCCCTCTGTCCTAGGTGTAACAGAGAAATGATCAAGACAAAGGCTCCTGGCGATGTGATGGTAAACTTATGCGAAGGATGTGCAGCAATATTTCTCGATCAGGGAGAACTCGCTACCATACAGCTAAACGCCCACACCGTTTAAATCTCCATCCTGTCACACACATCCAATCACCAAGGTGAGAAATCTAGGTTGACACCACACCATTTGCCAGCGTAGGATGCGCCGCAGTCATGGCCAGCTACAGACCCAAAAGAGTCGCCGAGCAGATACAGGAAGAGATCTCCGGCCTGCTGCTCAAAGGATTGAAGGATCCCAGGATCGGTTTCGTAACCATCACCGGAGTGAAGCTCAGCCCGGATTTTAGCAGAGCTACTGTTTTCTTTTGTACCAGCGGATCATTGGACGAAAGGGAGACATCCCAGGAAGGGCTGCAAAGTGCTGCGGGTTTCATTCGAAAAGTTTTGGGCAAACGATTACACCTGAAGACTATTCCAGAGTTGCTCTTCCAATACGACTCCAGCCTGGACGAAGGAGACAAGATTGAAAAAATCCTCTCCGAGGTACGTGAAAAAGAAGGATGGGACGATCCTACAAGACTCAGAGGTTCCGCACAGGAAATTGCACAGGCGCTTTTGTATAAAAAGAAATTCTTGGTGATAAGCCACCTCAATCCTGACGGTGACGCTATCAGCTCATCCCTTGCAACTTTTAGAATCCTCGGAAAGCTGGGTAAGGATGTAAAGGTGTTCAATAAGGACGGAGTGCCACACAATTTCAAATTCCTTCCGGACGCTGAACAGGTGCTAACGTCCGTGAATGGCCTTGAGCCTTTTGATGCAACGGTAGTACTGGATTGCTCCGAGCTGGAAAGGACGGGTATTGACCTACCACAAGAATACTTGGGAACTATCGTTGGAATCGACCACCACCTAACTGCAGAGCCCTTGGGACAGGTATACTACTTAGATCCCAATGCCTCATCCATTGGAGAAATGCTCTTTGACGTGATAAAGGAAACATCGGTGGAGTTGGACAAGGAGTTGGCTACTCAGCTTTATACGAGTATCCTGACCGACACGGGATCTTTTCACTATTCCAACACTACCCCAAAGGCTCTTTGTGTTGCAGCCGAGATGGTAACTGCAGGAGTATCACCTTGGGACGTTGCCCTGGAAGTATATGAGTCTCAGCCCATCGAAAGAATCAACCTCCTGTCCAAGGTCCTTCCAACCCTAAAACTCGACCCGACTGGTCACTACGGCACTATCGTCATCACCAGGGAGATGATCGAATCGTCTGGAGCCATGGACGAGCACATCGATGGCTTTATAAACTACCCAAGAGGAGTCCAGGGGGTTGAAGTAGCTGTCCAGTTCCGGGAGGTGAGCCCCGAAAAATTCAAAATCAGCTTTCGCTCCAGGGGCAATGTAAACGTAGCATCCATCGCCGAACGATTTGGTGGTGGTGGACATGCAAACGCGGCTGGATGCAACCTTTCCGGGACCATCGAACAAGTCAGGGAAAAGATTGGCCAAGCGGTACAACAAGCCATCGAAGAAGCCACCAAAGGATGAAAAGAGTTCGCGAAAAAAATGAGTAATTCCCCAATGCAGGTTCCAGACGGAGTATTGCTTGTTCGTAAGCCAAAGGGATGGTCATCCTTCGACCTGGTACGCAAGGTAAAAAAGATGGTTCGTCCCAAAAAGTTGGGTCATACTGGAACCCTGGACCCAATGGCCACAGGACTTTTGCCTTTGGTTGTTGGAGAAGCCACCAAACTTACCCGATATCTGAGTGATAACAAAAAACGATACCTGGCACGGGTACGGCTGGGCGTCGAGACAGACACCCTCGATGCAGAAGGAAAAGAAACCGGTAGAATGGATGTTTGTATTTTTGACAGTGACCGACTGGACCTGTTGGGTAAAAAGTTCACGGGACAAATCGAGCAGGTGCCGCCCATGTTTTCAGCAGTCCACCACAACGGCAAAAGACTCTATGAACTGGCCCGCAAGGGCGAGCATGTGGAACGAAAGGCCCGTAGAGTTACAATACATTCGGTGGAATTTACTGATTTTGGTCAAGACTTTTTCGAAATGGACGTAACATGTTCAGCAGGTACCTATATCCGGACTCTGGCTTCTGATATGGCAAGAGACTTGAAAACAGTGGGACACTTAGAATCACTCGTACGAAGCGAAGTGGGTCATTGGAATATCAAGGACGCCTTGGATGTCGCTGAGTTGAATCGGAAAACCATTGTTGAAAACATCATCCCGTTGGAACAGACCCTTGAGGACTACATGCACATTTTGGTAGACGAAGCCGTCTCCACACGTCTTAGCCAGGGAAACAGGTTATGCACACAAGAGCTTTGGGATTTAGGAGTCCCATTGTCTGATAAAGAACAGATAGTTTGGTTCACCTGTCCCTCTACCTCACCTATTATCCTATCGAGACTAGCTCCCGCGGAGACCGAACCTGCCATGGAAATTCTTAGGGTACTTCGCCCTATGTCTTGCTGACAGCATGACGGCGCATATTACTTTAGACAGATTATTATTGACACGATTAGTAGTAAGGCATAATCTCTGCCAAATTTCACGCAACGGGCAAAATCGTCCCCCGTTGGCGCAAGTTAGGAGGAAAGACGATATGGGTAAAGGATTTCCGGGAGATAAAATCGACGTCATTGATAAATTCAAATTGCACGACAAGGATACCGGTTCGCCCGAGGTGCAGATTGCGTTGCTTACTACCAGAATCAAGCACCTGACCGAGCACTTCAAAATTCACAAGCATGACCACCACTCGCGAAGAGGGCTTTTGAAACTGGTCAGCCGGCGTCGTAGGTTGCTCGACTATGCCAGAGGCAAAGACGAGGAAAGGTATCGAAAGATAATCAAAGCCCTTGGCATAAGAAAGTAACATTTGCCAAGAGGTTGAACTAGTTTTTTGTTACCGGGTCGATTATCGGCCCGGTAACTTTTCGAGGCTTTGGCAATAGACAATGCAGTGGAACGAGAGGCAATTGGTTCTTGCTCTTTTCCTTCGAGGCGATTGAATTGGCCGATGAGGCAGGAAGCAAAAAGGCCTGGAAGTAAAAGAGGTAGGACTAATCGCGTCTGTTCCCTTGCTGTCATTGTATAAAAGCCTTTTTCAAAAAACTTCACCCAACAGGTGAATAACGGTGGTGATCCTTTCATGGATAAGCTTGAACAAAGCTTACCACCGGGAAAGAGGAAAACATGAAACAAGTAACAAAAAGTGTAAAGATCGGACATTCGACTTTCAGCATAGATGTTGGAAAAGTAGCGAAACAGGCTGATGGTTCCTGCCTGGTTCGTTACGGTGACACAGTGGTTCTAATAGCTGCTCTGGCAGATCGAAAGCCACGGGAAGGTATACCTTTCCTTCCACTGACAGTGGACTACAGGGAAAAGACATCCGCCGCCGGAAAGATCCCTGGTGGATTTTTCAAACGGGAGGGACGCCCGGCGGAACGCGAAATCCTGACATGCAGAATAATAGACCGTTCCATCAGGCCCATGTTCAAAAAAGGATGGAACTATGAGCTGCAGGCAGCATCCATAGTGTTCTCAGCTGACCATGACAATCCACCGGATGTCCTTGCGTCAACGGCTGCTTCCGTTGCCTTTTGCATATCTGACATACCTTTCGATGGTCCTTTGGCCACGGTACGGGTCGGTAGGGTTGATGGACAGTTCATCGCTTTTCCCACATTCGATCAAATCGAAAATGGAGATCTGGATATCGTGGTGACCTCTTCACGAGATGCCATCACCATGGTTGAAGGCAAGTCGAAGCAGATCACAGAATCCGAGATGGTCGATGCACTCATGTTCGCATTTGAATCGGCCCAACCCATTATAGAGCTACAGGACGAACTAATTGCCGAAGTGGGTAAAACCAAGAGAGAGTTCCATGTTCCCGAACTCGATAAAGACATGGAAACAAAGATCCGCAAATGGGCGACGGAAGGAATGAAAGATGCGCTGAGCAATAAGGAAAAACTTCCCAGGTATAGAGCACTTGACGCACTCAAAGACAAAATGCGCGAAAAGGCTACAGAGCAATGGCCCGACGCACAGGACACAGACGCGGTCGTCAGTGAGGTCTTGGACCTGATAAAACGTGACCTGGTACGCGGAGACATCACAAACAATGGCAAGAGACTTGATGGCAGGGACCTGACCACGGTCAGACCAATTTCAATCGAATTGGGCCTCCTGCCGAGAGTTCATGGCTCTGCCCTGTTTACCAGAGGCGAGACCCAGGCTCTGGTTACCACCACTCTTGGAACAGCTAGAGATGAGCAGCTCATCGAAAACCTGGAAAAGGAATTTCGCAGGCAGTTCATGCTCCATTACAACTTCCCACCATTTTCTGTTGCTGAAGTCCGTCCCATCAGGGGTCCTGGTCGACGCGAAATAGGACATGGAAAACTTGCAGAGAGGGCTATTTCCGCGGTTCTTCCAGACCACGACACCTTTCCGTACACAATTCGGATCGTCTCGGACATCCTGGAATCAAACGGATCGTCGTCCATGGCGAGCATCTGTGGAGGAAGCCTCTCTTTGTTGGACGCTGGAGTGAAGATCAAAAAGCCCGTAGCCGGTGTAGCCATGGGGCTCATTAAAGAGGGAGATGATTTTCACATTCTTACTGACATCCTGGGTGATGAAGATCACCTTGGAGACATGGATTTCAAGGTAGGCGGTACCGAGGATGGCATCACTGCGATTCAGATGGACATCAAGATTAAAGGCATCGACCGAAATGTCCTCACAAAGGCCCTTTCTCAGGCAAAGGACGGCAGACTGCACATCTTAGGTGAAATGGCCAAAGCCATCGATACCCCACGGGAAGAACTCAGCCAGTTTGCTCCGAGAATCACCACCATCAAGGTAAAACCCGACAGGATCCGGGATATCATTGGCCCGGGAGGAAGAGTCATCAAGGAGATAATCGCTCAGACGGGCTGCAGCATAGACGTGGAAGACGACGGAACTGTCAAGATTGGTTCATCCGATCCCGATGCGACCAAAGAAGCTCTGAAGATCATAAAGGAGCTGACCCAGGAAGCGGAACTCGGAAAGCTATACATGTCGACAGTCAAAAAAATCACCGACTTTGGGGCGTTCTGTGAAATTCTTCCAGGCACAGAAGGACTGCTGCACATTAGCGAGATGAGTGATAAACGCATCGAAAAGGTAACTGATTTGCTCAGCGAAGGAGACGAGGTGCTGGTGAAAGTAGTAGGCATCGACCGCCAGGGCAAAATCCGTCTCTCACGTAAGGAAGCATTGGCGCAGGCAGATCAACTCACCGACTCCTGAACCAGTGCAACAGTCATTCCCACAGGTTGTCGTAGAGGTCAAACGATTGGAACATGGCTCCGACCTACCCCTGCCCTCTTATGCTACCTCAGCCAGTGCCGGAATGGACCTCATGGCGGCTATCGGTGATCCAATCACCTTGGAGCCCATGGAGCGTCTTGCCATACCAACCGGTATAGCCATTGCTCTGTCGCCTGGATACGAGGCGCAAATACGTCCCAGAAGCGGTCTCGCCTTGAAACAAGGCTTAACCGTTGCAAATGCACCAGGAACCATAGATGCCGACTATCGTGGCGAAATCAAAGTCATCCTTTTCAACATCTCCGACCAACCTCAAAAAATCCAAAGAGCGCAACGCATCGCACAGATGGTGATTGCCCCTGTTTGCCAGGCTCGATGGAATGAGGTCGATCACCTCTGTGCCACCCCCAGAGGTTCGGGAGGATTCGGACACACCGGTTTATAAACTGGTTCGAAGCACCGACACAGAATATAGCGGCCAATGCGCAAAAACCAATTGGGAATGCTCTTGACATACAACCTTCCTTCAGTTATGCCCTGACCCATCGCAACAATGCGAAATAACATAATCACCTTTGCATGGAGGAATCATGGAACGGATAAAAGTAATCATCATGGGCGCCGCAGGACGCGATTTTCACAACTTCAATACCGTGTACAGAGACAACGAGAGGTATGATGTTGTGGCATTTACGGCAACACAGATTCCCGATATCGAAGGACGGACCTATCCTGCCCAGTTGGCCGGCAAACTATATCCCAATGGTATCCCCATAGAGGAAGAAAGCAAGCTCGAAGAATTGATCCAAAAGCATGATATTGACGAAGTTGCTTTCTCATATAGCGATGTACCCCATGAGTTCGTCATGCACCAAGCGTCGAGAGTGTTGGCCGCAGGTGCGGACTACAGGCTTTTTGGACCCAAGGCCACGGCGGTCAAGTCAACCAAACCCTTGCTGTCCATATGCGCCGTGAGGACAGGCGTTGGAAAGAGCCAAACCACCAGGTACGTGGTTGCTGCCCTCAAGGAGATGGGAAAGAAAGTCGTTGCCATTCGCCACCCCATGCCATACGGCGACCTGGCAAAACAGGAAGTACAGAGATTTGCAGAACTTGCAGACCTGGACAAGCATGAGTGTACCATCGAGGAACGCGAGGAGTATGAACCTCACATCGAAAACGACGTGGTTGTTTATGCTGGTGTGGACTATGAGAAAATCCTCCGTCAGGCCGAGCAGGAAGCGGATATAATAATCTGGGACGGTGGAAACAATGACCTTCCATTCTACCAAAGTGATTTCCATATTGTGCTTGTGGACCCACACAGGCCGGGCCATGAACTAACCTACCACCCTGGAGAAGCAAACCTACGCATGGCCGACGTGGTCGTACTAAACAAGCTCAACTCCGCAAGGCCAGAGGATATCGAGACCGTGGAAAAAAACGTTGCTTCTATAAATGACCATGCCACGGTGGTTCGTTGCAACTCACCATTTACGGTGGAGAGGCCCGAAGAAGTAAAAGGCAAGCGAGTACTGGTCATAGAAGATGGCCCTACCCTCACCCATGGCTCCATGGCCTATGGCGCTGGAGTGTTGGCCGCGAAAAAGTACGGCGCTTCAGAGATAATCGACCCGCGCTCAAAGGCGGTGGGGTCCATAAAGGCAACGTTCGAAAAATACTCCCACATGATAAACCTTCTACCCGCCATGGGATATAGTGATGAGCAGCTCAAAGATCTCAAAGCAACCATAGACGCAGTAGACTGTGACCTGGTTCTCTTTGGAACTCCCATAGATCTCAACAGAGTAATCGATGTGGGCAAGCCCTCTATGCGCGTGTTCTACAAGCTGGAAGATGCGGGCTCTCCCACTCTGGCAGAACTCATCCGCAAGAAATTTTCTTGATGGACTCATTCGTTTATCAGTCTTTAGCCAGATAGCTTCAAGGGAGGTACTCCATGACAGTATCCCTCAAAGGACTCAACCTTGTCAGTCTTCACGACTTGAGCATCGAGCAGATGCACCAGGTTCTTGATACTGCACAAGAGTTGAAAAGAATGCAAACGCGAGGTCAGCAGCTAGATTTGCTCAAAGGCAAGACCCTCGCCATGATTTTTCAAAAACCAAGTTTAAGGACCAGGGTATCGTTCGAATCAGGCATGCACCGATATGGAGGACATGCAATCTACCTGGGCCCCAATGACATTCAGCTTGGCAAGAGAGAGTCCACGCAAGACATAGCAAGAACCCTTTCCCGCTACGCCGATGCCATCATGGCAAGAACATTCGAACACAAGATAATCGTGGACTTGGCAGAGGCCGCAGGTATACCAGTGATCAACGGCCTTACCGACAAGTTGCATCCGTGCCAGATACTCGCGGACCTCATGACCGTCCAGGAAAAAATGGGTACTTTATCAGGTCGAAAGATGGCTTTCCTTGGAGACGGAAATAACGTGGCCCACTCGTTGCTGTATGGTTGCGCCAAGGTCGGTATGGACCTTACCCTCGCCGTCCCAGAAGGGTATGACCCGGACCAGGATGTCCTCTCCCAAGCCCGCAAGGATGCCGAGCATACAGGCGCGACATTGGAAGTCACCCATAACCTTGATGCAGCACTAAAAGGAGCAGACGTGATTTACACCGACGTCTGGGCGAGCATGGGCCAGGAGGAAGAAAAGGAAGAACGAGCCAAGGTGATGATGCCATACCAACTCAACGCCCAGGCGCTTTCCAAGGCAAAGTCTGATGCCATCGTGTTGCATTGTCTGCCTGCGCACAGGGGTGAAGAGATCACAGATGAGGTCATCGACGGGCCAAACTCTGTGGTTTTCGACCAAGCCGAAAACCGCCTTCATGCCCAAATGGCAGTCCTGGTACAGGTAATCTCCTAACACAGTCATCCATCATACTTTTTTACTTCCGAGTTTGTGTTCCTGACCTTTGAGTAAGCGATAAATATTTTCTCTGTGTGTGAACATCACCACTGGAACCATGGTGCAAACTAATACCGTTGCGCCCAACGGCCTGTGACCAAAGATTTGCAGGAGCACGGGATACGAGGAAACCATGAGCAACGAGCCAAGAGACGAATACCGAAAGATTGCGGCTACCAAAAGCCAAATGACAACACCCAGGCCTGCAGAAGATGGCGACAGGGCGATATATATTCCCAGGGTCGTGGCAACACCCTTTCCTCCTTTGAATCCATGAAAGACGGGAAAGAGATTTCCCAACAACACTCCAAAGGCACCCAGAAACGGTGCCCAGTCGCCAGGCAAAAGATACACAGCAAACGCCAGCACCAATGCTCCTCTGCCTGAATCCAGCAAGAGGACAACTAAGGCCCAGCCCTTGCCCAGAGTTCGAAGAGTGTTGGTGGCACCTGGATTTCCAGAGCCAGATTCCCTTGGGTCCAGTCGTCCCAGCAACCTGGATATGACAACAGAGGAATTGATGGATCCAAAGATGTAAGCACCAATGAAAAATCCAAAAATGGTCAAGTAAAACATAGTTGGAATCTTACATCTATGGATTGTTCGATCAAGCCTTGCATGGGCACAGATCTTGAAATATGGTCTTTCGAAATACAATTTCAGTTGGAGGCTCCAATGCGGAAAAAAATTACTGGCTTGTCAATCGGCATCTGTGCAGGGTTTATCCTTTCTTCCTTGCTTGTAGGTGCTTGCAATAAACATAAAACCGATGAACTCAAGGCCATTGAAGCCAAGAAGGGACCGGTACGAGCTCTGAATGAGGTCAATGTACCTTCAGAGGTTTTTGCCTGGGGTGTGGCGGGAAACCCGGAAGCTTTACTCAGGAACTTGGAGGCCTTGGCTGGCAAAGCAGGTCCTGTTCCCAGCGGATTTATGGCGCAATCGATCAACCAGTACCTGGTAAAAATGGGGCTCAAAGACACCTCGGTCATAGACTTATCAGCTCCGGCAGGTATGTTGATCCTCAACACCATGAAATACCCGATTCCGTTCTTGGTTGCTGTAAGCACCAAAGGTCAAAAGGCACTACTCGGATCGTTGAAACCTGCATGGAAACACAAGGGGGAAAAAGACGGTATACACCAGCTTTCCAGAGAAGTGGTGGACCCTTATGCCGTTTTCAAGGGCGGACAGGATGCAACAAAAGCGAAAAAAACCGAACAGAGCATGTATATCAAATTCGAGGGAGCAACCGCGCTGATTGCATTGGCTCCTGCAGTAATCAAGGATGCAGGCAAGGTGCTGATTGAAAGGCTAAAAGACGGAGCACCTTCGGACGGTTTGAATGCTGCTCTTCATGTAGACAACATGCGCAAAGCGTTTGCGGTTCAGCTATCCATGATGCCTCAGGTAGTCAAACAACAAATCGAAAAGATCACTCTCGGCATGCCGAGCAAACTAGCACTCAACCCAAAAGCCATGAGATGGATTCTGGGCTGGCTGTCCGACAAGGGCTTTGCGCTACTAAAGCAAACAAAACAGCTTACTCTTGCCATGGGGGTTACTGCAGAGAATGCCGTCATTCATACAGGTATAGTCGCAGAACCTGGTTCATTTTTTGCAAAATTCCTCGCTGATCAGAAACACACGAAGCTCCGATTGGTCAACGGTTTGCCTGCCGACGGATTCCTGGCAATGGGCGGAAACGTACAGTGGAAGCAGTTAAAAAAAGACCTTATAGATTTTACCCAAGAAGCCATTAAAAATTTCACCGATGAGAAAATCTCTGAAGACACAAGGAGCGTTTTCAAGGGCTGGTTCGACATAATGGGTGACGAAATATGTATTGTTGAAGACTTCTCCAAGGGAGGTGCTTTAGAAATTGTCGAGTTCATGGAGGTTACGGACGAGAAAAAAACCGAAGATATCTTGAACAAAATGATGTCCTTCATGGGCAAAATTTACTCTTCCAAATCCGGTCTTATGGGTATCAAGGCTACGGTCGATGGACCAAATGAGGCTGGTGAGTTCGACGGTGTAAAGTTGAAAGAAACCATTGTCACTATGGACCTGAGTTCCTTGCCGCCCCTGCGGGCTGATATGATAAAGGCTATCTATAAAGATGGAAAAATGCGATTCATGACAGCCGTCTTTGATAAGACCCTGGCCTTCTCCATGGGAAATAATAGTGAAAAGAGCCTCAAGGATGCCATTGAACGGTTCAAGAAATCGACCAAGGGGTTAACCCAATCCGAAGCGTTTATTTCAGCAGCAGGAGACATGGGTAAAGACACTGGCGGATTCTTGTTCATGTCCCTTTCCAATTTGATCTATTTTGCCACAACAGCAGCGGGAGGACAGCAAAACCTTCCACCTGCTCCCAAGTCCAAAAGCGGAATGTTTATAAACTTTTCAGTAAACGGCAGAGCCCTGGTAAGCACCATACGATTGCCCGCTGCTCACTTAGAAGAAATTGGAAGTGCAGTACAGGCCCTTGCCCAGTTATCAGCTAATCCGCAACCGCCTGCAGCTATAAAAAATTAACTCACGACTTTGACAGGATGGATAAAGTGATCCACCTTTGATTCAATTCACATCTAATTCCGCAAAGACCTTTTCAACCGGGACCCTTTCCCTGTACCGATCCACATACCTAAAAGTCAGGGCCTCAAGTTTCAGTATGAATTCCTCTGTGGTGGGTTTACCCGTGGTTCTGATTCGTTCGATCATGGACCGGATGGTTTGACCCGCAGCCCTGGGATGAAGAATGAAAGCGCCTGGTGCAAAGACGAGCATGTCAGAGTGGGGGAACAACCTGGTCTCAAGAATATCTCCCTTTTTCAAACCAGCCAAATGACGCCTCTCCCTTACGTGTACTATTTCCAGGCTGAAGAGATCTTTCAAGGTCACGCCTTCCTCATCTAACTTCAACACTTCGAAAAGGCTTCGTATACCTGCAGCCATGGATTCACACATACGCAATTGCTCCTTTGTGAGTTCCGAATCCTTTACGAATCTCTGAAGCGGAGAATGAACATCTCCGTCCATGGGTCTATCAATGACAAACCAGTATAAAAAGCACTGTGTCAATCTTTCGAAAAGCGGATCGTCGTCACGAAGATCGCTCATAGATGAAAAATACTCTTTCCTTGCGGAGATAATCTCTGATTCGAAATCCCCCTTGCCGTATCTTTCCAATATCCTCTCTAGAAGCTTTTCAGCCATGTTTATTATCCTCCATCATTTGCCAGTTCCCAAACGACCTTTCCTCCTGCCATGAGCAAAACAGGCCTACCATCGAGTACCCAACCGGCAAACGGCGTATTGAACGACTTGGACGCAAAAAAATTTTCATCCACCCGCCAACGCAACCCAGGGTCTACCAAACATACATCAGCTCTGCTTCCTTTAGAAAGAGTGCCGCCTTCTATACCGAGGACTTTTGCAGGCCCGATAGTCAGCAGTTCCAACGCTCTATACAAATCCAGCACTCCGTGTTTTACCAATCTCATCAACAAGGCGAACGATGTTTCCAATCCGATCACCCCAAAAGGAGCGGCATTAAATCCCTTGCCCTTTGCCGCCTTGGAATGGGGAGCATGGTCAGTGCCAATAGCGTCAATTGTTCCATCTACCAAGGCATTCCACAAAGCCCTTTGTTGATTAGGTCTGCCCAGCGGAGGGTTCATCTTAAAATTCGGATTAGGCCCATCAGGGCCGCCAGATTTTTCCAAGTCCAGGTCTGTCAACAACAGGTGATGGGGGGTCACCTCGCATGTCACGCTCTGTCTGCGTTTTTTAGCCCTTCGCACGGCTTCGATGGAACCCCTGGTGCTCAGATGCTGAAAGTGGAGTTTACCTCCGAAGCGCCTCTGCAAACGTATATCCCTGCGAACCCGCACCGTTTCAGATGTCGATATGATACCTTCGAGCCCCAACCTTTTGGCAACAGGGCCTGCCCTCATTACACCATTACCACTCAGGCCATGATCTTCTGCATGGACAAGTACAGGTCGGCCAAGTTTTTCAGATACTTTGAGAACCTCTGCCATTACTTCCGGGTTTGCAGTTCCCTTGCCATCATCGCTCCAGCAAAACGCACCTGAATCCAAAAGAGCATAAAGGTCTGTTGTTTCTTGACCACGAAGTCCCAAAGACAATGCAGCGGCAATTTTCACCTGGATAGATGCATCCTGTTCCAAAACGGACAACAGATCTCTCACTACCGAAGGGTCGTCGAGGACAGGTATTGTATTAGGCATGCACACTATTGTCGTGTAGCCACCCGCAGCAGCGGCCATCGTGCCACTTGCCACATCTTCCGCTTCTGTCATCCCTGGTTGTCTCAGGTGTACATGTGGGTCTACAAACCCCGGTAAGACCCATAACCCCTTTGCGTCTATGACTTTGTCTGTACGCGATACGCCTAGCACCGGATGGTCGGGAGGAAACAAACCGGATATCACCCCATGTTCAACCAGCAATTCCAGGTCGGCATCAATTCCATTTGCCGGGTCCAGAACTCTCCCGCCTCGGAAAATTATACGACTCACTTAGATATTACTCCAGGCCTTCCTGGACATCTGACGTAAACTCCAGGTCGATGGTCTTTCCAAACGGAACCAACTCTACTACTTTTATGTATCGTGCCGTTATGTGTATCCATTTTCCATGGGCAGGGTCCCGCTCGATTTTTACAGCATCATATGGAAGTTCCATGCCAAGCTGTTTATACTCTCTTTGAATTTCTTTCAACAATTCGTCATCATTCTTCTGCCTGTGAGCATATTTTGCGACAGCTCGAAGCTTTTCTTCAAATTTGTAATGTTCAATATAAGGCGGGACCAAAAAGATCGCCAAGTACACTGCTGCAGCCACCACTAAAAGCAAAAAAATCGTCACAAGGTTGATTTTACCAGCTCTCGCCCTGTTCCAAATGCTGTTTTTCATCAGCGAATCCTTGTAAACATTCGTTCCCACCGTACCAATCCTTCCCTGTATGACCACCAGATGAACTCAGCCTTGCCCTTGATGAACTCCATGGGTACAGAGCCCCAAAAACGGCTGTCACTACTGTCATCCCTATTGTCGCCCATACAGAACACATGCCCTTCAGGGACTTTATAAGGTCCAAAATGAGTCTGCTGACAGACTCCTTTTTCAAAATTGCAATTCGTACCAAACCTCGAACTGCAATCCCTGTTACTGCTGCAGGGCTTTCTAAGAATTGGGTGAGGGGCGCCTGGAATGAGTTCGATAAACTTTCGTGCAAAGACCCTGAACTCTCCGTCTTCGACCCTGAACTCTCCGTCTTCATTCAGATGGTCATAGTTGAATTTGCCGGCATCTTCTACGGTGTAGGGTTCACCATTGACATAGACCATCTGGTCTCTGACTTCCACGGTGTCACCAGCTACAGCAACCACCCTCTTGATATAGTCTTCCACCTCGTTTTCAGGAGTTACGAACACGATCACATCTCCCGGCTCAGGCATGGACCAGTTCAGGGATACGGCTGGAATCCTGATTCCTCCAATATGCAAAGGCAGCATGGGGACTCTGATACCATAGGCCATTTTATTAACAAAAATATGGTCACCTACCCTGAGACTTGGAATCATGGAACCTGACGGTATTTGGAAGGCCTCCAGAACAAAAGCCCGCAACGCCAAGGCTATCAATACGGCAACACCGATAGACTCGATATATTCCCTAGTGGCACTCTTTCTGAACCTGGTCAAATGGTCCTCGGCAAACTGCTCCATACGCCTCCGCTCTTCAAGCAAGTCATCCATCACAGGAGGGCTGGTTTTCAGCAACTCTTCCAACTTTTCTATTCCGCCGGCGAGTTTTCGTCTCAACACGGACGCTTCGAGTTCCTCACCGTGTTTGCGTTGCACCCTCTTGAGCCACTTGTGCAACGCTCGGCACTGTCTTATTTCTTGTTTCAGAAGTCCCTTTTCAGTTCGATG
>CAYSLH010000060.1:6702-19321 GCA_964431605.1 uncultured Myxococcales bacterium | reverse complement strand
GACCTCCGTCCCCGTTTTCCAGATTGACATCCGGCTCGCGCACATCTAGATTACCGCCATCCGGAAAATCGGAGAACCTGAATCCGTCACAGGAAAAGCAATCGGGCCGTCCCCCACAAGGATGGCAAGGAGTTTGACATGAAGCATCTTCACCATTGGACATTCTTATTCCCTACTATCGTTACCGGAACCTTGCTGCTGAACTCTTGTTCACCCAATAGACACCTCGAGTTTTCCACAATCGAACAGAAGGCAACCCTACAAGTCCCAGCAGACTACCAGACCATCCAGGCAGCAATCGATGCTGCCACACCAGGAGACACCATCCAAGTGGCTCCCGGAAACTACACAGAACAAATAACTGTGATGGACAAGTCCGTAAAAATCATCGGCGACTCCGCCCAGTATCCACGCCTGCTGGGACATGTCTACTTCTTCAATGCTGACTTTTCAGAGCTTAGAAACTTCGAGGTCGTTGGTCCAAGCTCTTTCTCATCCGGTGTTCGAGCTTATGCATCATCTGTGCTAATAGACCACGTTAGCATCAGCGGTTTCGATACGGGACTTTCCGTGTCAGTGCAAGGTACCGGAAACAATATAATAAGTGCAACCGTAATTAGCGGTTGTGGCCAAGGTTTTGCAGTGGAAGATGGAGCCAGCGCAACATTCCAAAACTGCCTGTCCCTTTTCAACAGCTCCAAGGGGTTCTTCGTAGCCAGTGACTCCACCGCACATGTTACCAATATTGATGCCGTTGGAAACGGGGCATACGAATCACAAGATGCCGGTTTTCATTGCGAAGGTTCATGCGCTCTTACGAATAGTATCTTTGTAAACAACGACGTGGGAATATACTGTAACGGTTCATGCCAGGCAGACAACAACCTGGTCTGGGGCAACTGGACCAACTACTATGGACTGGATGCCGGTAGCCATGATATCAATCTGGACCCGCAGTTTACAAATGCCACCGAGTACGATTTTCACCTCAAAGAAGCTTCACCTGCCATAGATACCGGCTCTTTCGATTCGGCTCCTTCCATAGATTTCGATGGAATACCCCGACCACAAGGCGAATCCATAGACATGGGTGCATTCGAGTACAGAAAACAGTCATCCGACATCACCCTGGCCATCAACGAAGTCATGGCCAATCCTTTGGACGAGGACACTGGAGAATTTATCGAATTATACAACTATGGCACACAGGCCATAGATGCGGCAGGGTTGGTACTTTCCGACGGAGATGCCGTCGATGTAATCAAAGGATACCAGGATGGCTCTACCATAATTCCGGCAAATGGATATGCTGTAATCCTGGATCCAGAGTATGCCAATGACTACACCCTAGTAGAAGGAGCCAGGCTTCTGACCGTTGCTAACACCACCTTGGGCAATGGTTTATCCACCTCCGACCCTGTATCACTCTGGGAATCAAACATGGTCACTCCTATAGACCGTTTTTCTTTTCCTACGAATCCTGGAAATGGCATTTCCATAGAAAAGGTTTCAATTGAGGAAGGAGACGTATTATCCAACTGGAAGCCCAGTCCCTGTGGTTATACCCCAGGAGCTGAAAACTGTGCCTCCCAACCTGGTAATGTTTCGAGAGATGTCCTGATAGCCATCAACGAAGTCATGGCCAATCCCTTGGATGAGTCAACAGGTGAGTTCGTGGAGCTGTACAACTTCGGAGACGAATCAGTTGACGTCTCCGGGTTCATCCTCTCGGATGGAGATTCCAATGATACCATTATAGGATGGCAAAGTGGCTCTACCTTACTATTGCCCGGCGATTATGGACTGATCCTTGATCCTGACTATCAAGGTCAATATACCATTCCTGGCTCCACCGTACTTCTGACCATCGAGTCCACCTCCACCCTTGGTAACGGCCTTGCTGTAACAGATCCCATCACACTGCTGAACGCCACGGGTCAATCGGTCATAGACTCATTCTCCAGGCCTTTCAATCCTGGAAATGGAATCTCCGTAGAGAAACTCGACCCGGCCATCGGAGACATCCCATCCAACTGGGCCCCTTCCCCATGTGCACAGGGTTCGTCTCCAGGATTCATCAACTGCGCCAGTGCTGAAGTTCCAGTATCGGGGAATACCATAGCCATAACCGAAGTAATGGCAAACCCCCTCACTGAAGACACAGGGGAATACGTAGAGCTTTTCAATTACGGTACATCCCCCGTGGATCTACTGGGTTGGAGATTGGATGACGGAGACGCAATGGACACCCTTGAAGGATTCGAAGGCGGCTCTACCATTCTTCAGGCTGGAGGTTGGGCTCTTGTACTGGACCGGGAATACGCAGGTGATTACCAGTTGCCAGGCGGAGCGTTACTGTTGACCACGGACGATACCACAATCGGTTCCGGTCTCTCCACCCTAGACCCAATCATCCTCCGTTCCGCATCCGAATCGGCCGTTGTAGATTCATTTTCATTTCCGTTCAATCCCGGTAACGGTATCTCCATCGAGAAGGCCGACTTGGTTGTAGGCGATGTTGCCCAAAACTGGGTGGCGTCTCCGTGCAACCTAAGCCCGGGAACGATAAATTGTGCCATGAGTGGAGAGGATTCAGGAGATGTAACATCTACATTTATCGTCATCAGCGAAGTGATGGCAAACCCCGTCAATGAGGGGACGGGAGAATTCATCGAATTGTTCAACGCAGGGCCTGACAGCGAAAATATTTCAAACTGGATGATTTCAGACGGTGACGCCATGGACACCATCATTTCATACCAGGGTGGCTCGACCGTTATCGAACCAGGTCAATATGCGGTCGTAGTGGATCAAGACTTTGCAAACGATTACATTATTTCGTCCGATGCTCTGGTCCTGACCGTTGATGGAGCCACCATTGGCAATGGCCTTTCCACCAACGATCCAATCACCTTGTACAAAGCCGACGCCAGCACTATTGTGGACACATTTTCTTTTCCTACCAATCCCGGCAACGGTGTATCCATCGAAAAACGTACCCTCACCGCCGGTGACGAGCAGGCCAACTGGACACGATCGACCTGCCTGACAGGAACCGGAGCTGCAAACGATTATTCCTCACCCGGTTATAGAAACTGTGCCGACTGGGGCAACGGTATCACCGGAGACGGAGTAATGGGAGAGCCATGTCCTTACGGCTCCATCGACTGTCTCAGCGGCATTTGTCTCCTGGACCTATACTCATTGGAGTCCTATTGCTCAGAAGACTGTTCAGGCTCTGGCAACTGCACCGATGGTTTTTCCTGCCTGTCCATCGATGACTTATTTGCCACCGGAATCACTCAGGCTTGCGTAAAAAACTAATGAGTGCTCAACGAGTGATAAGTGAGGTCATATAAAATGAATCATATTCGAATGGTACTTTTTTCAGCTCTGTTTTCCCTTGTCTCTTCGGGTTTGATCGGTGCGTGTAGTTCTGAGGATTCCAACCAGTGTATCGATAACGATAAGGATACTTTCGGTATAGACTGTGCTCCAGGCCCTGATTGTAACGACTCTGACGCAACAGTGAATCCAGCAGCTTCAGAAATCTGCAATAACTCAGTTGACGATGACTGTGACGGCAGTACCGACGAAGATTGCCCTGAGTGCAAGGATGATGACAAAGACACCTTTGGTGACAATTGTGCTGCAGGGCTTGATTGCGATGATTCAGACCCAGATATACATCCGGGTGCGACGGAAATCTGCAACCAAGTGGATGATGATTGCGATGGTTACACAGACGAAGATGATGTGTGTGTAACATGCATAGACACAGACAACGACGGCTACGGCGAAAACTGCGAGCCTGGTCCTGACTGTGATGATAACAATGCAGCAGTCAATCCTGGTGCTACGGAAATCTGCAACCAAGTGGATGACGATTGCGACGATGAGACGGATGAAGGTGATGTTTGTCCCAGTTGCGTGGATCATGACTCGGATTCATACGGACAGGGTTGCCAGTCAGGTCCTGACTGCAACGACTCCGATCCAGACATACACCCCAATGCAGTGGAAGCCTGTGACAATATAGATAACGACTGCGATGACGCCACCGACGAGGATGGAGTCTGTGGCGACTGTGTGGACGCAGATCAGGATGGGCACAATGCCATAAGCGACACTTGTGTCAATGGAGACGATTGTGATGATGAAAACGCAAATATCAATCCGGACGCAACGGAAAATCCCCGCAACAACATAGATGATGACTGTGATGAACAAATCGATGAGGCTATCCCAAGTCCGTTCAAAACGAATTTTGTTTTCAACGAAATCCTCATTGACGGAACCACCGATCAGGACGCCAACGGCGATGGGGACATAGACGCTACTGATGATGAGTTCGTGGAGATCGTCAACACATCCCAAGCTGCAATTGACATGTCCGGATGGTCTCTTTGGGACTCGGATCAAGCCACTCCCCGTCATATCTTTCCCGTGGGATTCGAACTTCCAGCAGGTGAGGCGGTAGTTGTCTTTGGAGGAGGAACTGCACCGGATGATACGGCCGGTGCCCACTACATGGTGGCAACAAATTATGATCCTGGAATCAACTTTGGCCTTTCCATGAACAACAGTGGTGATATTATTACCCTTTATGACGACCAGATGAGAGAGGTCATCGTGTTCGCATACGGTGACGAAGGAATAATCGCTGCAGTGCAAGACCAGTCTATTACCAGGGCCCCGGATATTACGGGAGACTTCACAGCCCACACCGATGCCACAGGCGATGAAACAGCTATTTTCAGCCCTGGGAAAAAAATAGACGGCAGTGCGTTCCCATGATCGATTTTCATAATCGTGCTCCGTCGATATCACTTACACAAACCCAAATGAAAACCGAGCGAGATCATGACCAGACCCGATCACAGAGCTGAAAATGAACACAGGCAGGTGAAGATAATCACGGGAGTACAAAAAGACCCAGCCGGTTCAGTTCAAATTTCCTTTGGAAAAACTATTGTGCTGGTTGCCGCCAGTATCTCCGACCACGTCCCAGGCTGGCTTGAAGGACGAGGCAGCGGATGGATCACCGCCGAATACTCCATGCTTCCAGGCGCAGTGCCTGGCCGCGGCCGAAGGGGTTCCGGTGGGAGAGCCAAGGAAATTCAGAGGCTGATCGGCCGCGCCCTGAGAGCAAGCGTAAACTTGGCGGCATTGGGAGAAAGGTTGATCACCATAGACTGTGATGTAATTCAAGCGGACGGAGGCACAAGGGTCGCTTCTATCACAGGTGGTTGGGTCGCGCTGGCTTTGGCTACAAAGACACTTCTTGACGAAGGATTACTGGACTACGATCCCTTACTTGAACCTGTCCTGGCTGTCTCTTGTGTAAAGCTGGGAGATCGAATTGTTCTGGACCCTTGCTATGAAGAAGACCATCAGGCTGATGTGGATGCGAACCTGGTGCTTACCCATTCAGGCAAGCTCGTGGAGTTTCAAGCCACGGCCGAGGGGTCTCCTTTTGACGATAAAGACGTAATGGAGATGCTCAGTCTCGCCAGAATTGGTTTATCCATACTCGCACCCATCCAATCGGATGCCGTTAAAAATAAAACTTGAACTCCATGTAATAGAAATTTGGATAAGTGCCGAACTCGCTATTGAGCCCCATAGTGTTGTTGTATGATATGGCTTCGTTGGTGGGGCGAGCGCCCAGAGCGATCATGGCGCCAAAGACGAAATCAGCCTCGTCTGAGATTGACAGGGATAGCCCCGGCTGAACCAGGCTAGATTGGTCCGACATGGAAAAAATCCATGCCATGGTTCCATGTAGTATTGGCAGTATCTCGTAATCCATCATGATGCCCAGCAGGTGCTTTCCCATGTGAAGGGTTCTGCCGCTCGATACCCTTTGCAGACTACTATCCCAGTTTTCAATGTCTCCTGCACCGTTGTAGAAATATTCTGCCTCCACCAGCAGGTCGAAATCGAAGCGATATCCCAAACCCGCCACCGCGTCCAGGTGATCCGGGAGCTGATCCGATTTCATGGCGATAAAATAAGCAGCCTCTGCCCTAACGTCCACAGGTCCTAGTTCACCTGAGGCTGCAGCACCAATCTGATAACCACCAAATACCTTGCCTCCCTGTATGGCCAAATCCCAATCAAACAGGTTGGTGTACACGCGAGCGATCAAGGCAGACCCACGCCACGAGGCCCCAAAATCCTGTCCAGCATCTGAGCGCCCTGCGACGCCAACAATGCTGACTCCAGACATCTGTCCAATGGGAACATCGAGCCGCAGGCCATCCACACCTGGTTTGTAATCCCTGTCGAAGGCCCTGGGGTCGAAGGCGAGAAACACATCCAGAGGATTCCAGAAATAGGCTTTTCCAAAAGTCACTGCCTGACGACCAATAGTAACATCAGCCCATGGAAGAGTGAACTTCAGGTTGAACCTGTCCAGCCAGAGCATGGATTTCACGTGAGCCTCGTTACCCCACTGCCAGGATGCATTGGTAAGCCGGTAGCGGCTCATGGACGAGCCACCAAAAAGTTCACCACCGAACAGGGATCCCGACGTAGTCATATTCAGATCTTCTACACCGTGGACCTCATATTTCAGCCAATCGAAAGGTTCCCCACCCAGGACCAGACGAAGGATACTTTGCGAAAAACCATCGGAACGCTCAGGATATAGATCAATGGTCTCATCGGAGATCTGGCTGGGAAATCCATACCTGAAGTTATAAGTGGCTGCGGTGATGCTCCTAAGGCTCCCATCGAGACCCATGTCCCCTATAGAATCACCGACGAGCCCTTTTGCCACGCCCGGCACTAATAGTAAAACCATTTCTACCATCAAATAACATCTATTCATCCAGATGCTCCAAGCTGCCATTTTCCAGGATTTGCCCGTCTTTCAATATGATCAAACGCTTTGCTCGTTTCATAACAGCACGATCATGAGTGGAGAACAAAAAGGTGCTGCCTTTTTCTTCATTCAGTTCAGCCATCAAGTCCAACAACGCCGAAGCTGTCTTCGAATCAACGTTGGCAGTTGGTTCATCGGCCAAGACCAACGCCGGCTCAGAGACAATAGCTCTGGCGATTGCCACACGCTGCTGCTGGCCTCCTGAAAGTTCGCGCGGAAATCGATTTTCCATTCCCGCTAGACCGACTCTCCTTAGTATAGCCATTACCCGTTCTTTTCTCTCCGATGCCGGTACACCTCTCATGAGAAGCACGTATTCGGCGTTTTCATAGGCAGTGAGAACCGGCAAAAGGTTATATGCCTGAAATACGAACCCTATTCTCTCGAGCCGCAATCTTGAAAGTCGAGATCTGGACATCGAAGAGATATCCTTACCATCCACCCAAATCGATCCCGATGAAGGTTTATCCAAACCTGATATCATATTCAGCAAAGTGGATTTTCCAGAACCAGATGGCCCGGCAATAGCGGTCATTTCACCCTTGTCTATCTCCAGGCTGACACCTCTTAGCGCATGCACCACTACATCGCCTTGACCATAATCCTTACGCACATCTTCCAACTTCACGATGCCATCCATGACTAGCTCACCTGATTACTTCAGCCACGGGAATTTTTTTAATCCGTCCCATGGGATAAAGGCAAAGAAGTATCGTTGCTCCGAACACCAACCCTCCAACCAAAGCCAAAGTAGAGATTTCAACTTTTGCGTGGATAACCATGTCAAAGGCCATACCAGAGACAGTGATACCTTCCGGGTAAAGCTTGCTCAGGTCAAGGCCGTTTACCTGTAAGGCATATCCTCCAAGCCCCCCCAGGACTAAACCCATCAATACTCCCCAAGCTGCTATGAATACAGTCTCCATGAGCACTTGTTTTTTGATCCGTTGATATGGTGTGCCGATGGCCATCAACATTCCGAACTCTCTTCTACGTTCGAGCACCGACATGAGAATGGTGTTGAAAATTGTGAACATGACCAGGAAAATCAAGATCCCCTGGAAAACATAGTTGGAACCGCCATCAATTTTTATATAGGCGGCAAGGTCAGGCATGACCTCTTCCCATTTTTTCACGGAGATGGATTTGGCATCTGCCTCATTGGCGATAAGCTTATTAACGCTGAAAATAACCTTATCCCGATCCGAGCCGGACGACAGGAGTATGCCAAGCTGGCTGGCCTGATCATCACCTATACCAAAAAGCCGCCTTGCAAAAGATATGGGGACTTGTACGTAATATCCATCGATTTGTACCGAACCAGTTTCAAAGATCCCTTTTACCCTCACCAATTCTTCGACTATCTGTCCATTCACGTCGTTGGTTGTAAGAACCAATTTTTTTCCTATGGACAACCTGACACGCAGAAGATCATCCAACTGTCGTACATCCAGGTGGAATGAAGAATACACAGGTTCTAAAAGAGCATGGATCTTCTTCATCTCCCTCGAATTTTCCAAATGCAATCTCTGCGCCAGATTTTTCCCCACCACAACCGAATTCGTGTCATTGTCAGCGAGATACTTCCCAGCAATTATCTTTCCTGATAGAGGAGATGTGTTTTGTTCCACCTTGGGCTCGACACCGGAAATAGCTACACCTACCGCCCCAGCACTTGACTTGGCTACACCCTGACCAACAACTATCGCCTTTGTCTTTGCCACAGCGGGAATCTGCTCTACCTGGTGTCTAAGCTTGCGTACATCATCCACTAAGAGATCGACAGCAGGAGCTGTACGATATTCCTTGTTCTCGATGGTAAGATGCCCTGCCTGCATTTTTACCGCATCATCTATGAGTTCCGCATATACCCCCTCGGCAAAAGAGATGAAGAACACGGCGAGCCCCAGACTGAATGCTATTGAGAATATGGTGATGAACGTGCGGCGTTTATGCCTCCAAATGCTACGCCACGCGAGTTTTACCAACAAAGACATCTAACCTCTCCTCGTCAAACGTGGTTCATGGCAGTGACCGCATCAATCCTTGCTACCTTGACTCCCGGATACAAAGCAGCGAGAACTGAGACGAACCACATAGATATTACCGGCCCAACGATGGAAGAAGCATCCATGGTCGAACGCCACACAGGATCGAAGGCCACACCAGAAAAAGAGATATCTCCTCCGGCAAAGGAAAGGTCCAGTCCAACCCGATGGAAATAGTACATGGAAGCGATACCTACTACCGAGCCCAACAAACTGGCGAACACAGCCATGACAAAGGCCTCGGTGGACACCCCACTGAGTATTCTCCATGGTGTGGAACCCAGTGCCTTGAGTACGCCAAACTCCCTGATTCGCTCAAAAGTCGCCATGAGCATTGTGTTTAGAACACCAAGGCCAGCAGCCAAAAAGAAGATGAAAGAGAAAAGGATCATGGAACCATCTAACATGTTTATCATGGCGCTAAAAGCTGGAAGTATCTGTCTCCAAGTCATTACCTCCATTTTCGGTGCGGATTGAGCCAGGGCCTTAGCCAAGCCCTCAGGTGTCAAGCGCCCACCAGAATTCAGAGCAATCTCGTGAATACGTCCTTGAGATACGAATAAATCTTCGAAATCAACGGCCTTGATGATTGCAGCACTCCGATCGATTTCCTCACCGCACGATTTCAAAATCCCTGTTACAGTAAAAAGTTCGTTTCCCACGCTACCATCTGCACCTTGGACAACCGCTATGATCTCGGTTCCAATCCGGGCGTGCAGTGACCTTGCCAACTTCCTTCCAAGGACAAGTTCCTTTATGGGGCTTTTTCCCATTCTCTGAGTTCCAGAGGGTTCTGCCGATAGGAATGAACCGGACGAGAGGTGCTTGGCAAGTGTAAATGTTTCCAGTTCAGCTTTTGGATCGACTCCCCAGAACTGTGCTCCTGCGGATTTGCTTCCGATGGACACCAACCCATACCCATAAGCTCGCGGAGCAGCACTGACACCAAGGCTTTTTGCTCTATCGAGGATTTTCTCAGGATTTGGTATGGCACGAAACATTGACCTGTCTATTCTGTATTTTGGTGCGTGAACCTGGACTTCACCCACAGTGAGATCTGTGACGTTTTTTACAGAACTCCTTTTCATGCCGTTCATGAGGCCGAACAGCAACATCAGGATGGCAGTATTCAATGCAATGGCTGTTGCAGTGACTGTGGTTCGACGTTTGTTACGCCAGATATTGCGCCAGGCGATCTTCAATCCGAGCATTTTCGTGCCCTATCTCTGAAGTCCACGTATGGTAAACAGGCTGTCTTTGAGTTCTACGTTGAAATCAATGTCCTCATATTTGACCAAGGTGTACTCACCAGGTTTATCCTCCGGTACCATCTTCAAAGTCGTGGGTATCAGCCTTCCTCCAATTTTTCTGAAATCAGAAAACCGCATTTCCCTGGACTTCATCATGTCCTCATCGAAATAGGTGATCACCAAAGGTTCATAATCCGAAGCTCTCACTCTGACAACGATTTTACCCCAGACCACGGCAGCTCTTTTTTTAGGGGTACACAAAATCTCTATAACATCTTGCCCATCTCGTTTTCCCTGGTAATCCACTTTGAAGTCATAATCATCAGCCATGCGCGATTCCTTGACGAGATCATCATTTGTAAAGTGTGAGCCCATCCATGAACTACCCATCATGGACGAAGGGACCTTCATCACTCGGTTTACCTTGGGCAAGTAGTTCCAAATGTTCTTTCCATTTCGCAGTGTTGCCATGCCCTTTTCTTTCTTAGGGGATAAAATTCTCGCCAAAGACAAATCCTTGCCACGGGAGTAAAACTCCAAGGTCATCTCCCTACTCCAATGCTCTGTTACTACTTTCATGATCATCTTACCCTTTGACGATTTTCCCCTGTACATATCGTCGATGTTGTCCAAGATCGCCTTTGCGTCCAGTTTATGTTTTGCAGGGTCGGCAAAAGATTTACCAGGAACGATTATGGCCAACGCAAACAATATAAAAAAATGAATCGACGCATGGATCGAGTTTTTCAAATTCCTTGGCATCTATTCCTCCTATTCATGGTGTTCGTCCAACCAACGCCCCTCCCAATCAGCGCCCCCAGAGCATCAAGCTAAGTCCTACACCCAGATAATTCCACCCATAAAAATTAATCACAAAACGTCGCTAATAATGCTCATCAATCAACTCAAGCTTCAACCGGACAGGCCCCATATGACCAAAAGCGAAGAAAAAAGGACCAACGCTCCTGCCATCGCAGTTCGAGCGACGGTTATGATCTCGTCCGGCAGGTCACGCATCCATCTCAAGGACAGCCAGGCCATGAACAAGGTTGCAGCCAACATGATCCAACCAACAACCGATAATCCCACCAACGCAGCCGGGCTCCCTACAGAGCCATTCAATATCTTATGTGCCGTTTCCATGCCAGACGGGTCGGACAATGCGGCAGGTAAATAACCACCAAAGGAAAAAATTTTATACGAGGCCTTGGCAAAATGAGCTATTGCCACCACCGGCGCCGCACCGGTAGCTGCACCAATCATCACCCTGCCCATGCTTGCTTTTTGACCAAAGAGTAAGGCAAGCAACGAGACTAACATCCAAAAAACTGCGGGTAACACTATGATGTACCACAAAAACACGAATACTCCCTCCCAAGAGGGAGCCATCGACGCCAGCGATTCAGGAACGTGGTCGAAAATTGAAATGAACCACGGAACCTCTTCTGCTGTCTCGTGAAACACCGAACCCAAAGCAACCATGATGAAAACCGCTTCGAAAGGTTTGAGCATGCTTTTTCTACGCACCTGGGCGCCTGCCTTTACGATTCCCCAACCCATGTTGTCATAAGGACAAACCTTCGAACATTGAAAACACAGCACGCAACCGTCCGAGGCCTCTCTTTTATAAGGCTGCAGCAAAGAGGGGCAACTTCGTTTATCGAAACGATAGCGGTTTTTCTCACGGATACAATCCTTGGTTACACATTCGTCGCAAACAGAATCCTTGCTGATATCCAATTGCAACGGCGTGTATCTTCCGTATACAGACAAAAGTGCGCCGGCAGGGCAAAAGCTCTGGCAAAAGGACCTGGGGTGACGAAAAATCAATCCGGTCAAGAAGGCAAAACCAACCAGGCCGAACAAGAGTAATGCCGTCCGGTTAGGGATATGATTTGCGTCTCCGACTTCAACCAGTATTTGCATGACCAGATAAGCCGCTATGACCATCCAGCCGGCTCTGAGAAACTTTCCAAGGCGAACACGCCGCCAGCCAATTTTTCGCGCCACGGAATCCGCCACCCGATTGACCAATTCCATGGGACATACCGTGCACCAAACACGACCGAAAAATAGTACAAGGGCTATCATGGCAGGCCACCAGATACCCCAGACCAGTAAGGAACTCAGGTTTGTCTTTCTCAGGATGTCAATGCTGCTATCATCCAAACCTTCTCCCACACCCAGACCAAAATACGCTACTGCCAATACGACCGCCACCACGAAAACCTGCAAAACCACCGGAAATACTGGAGAGGCTATTATTGTTCTCATCGGCTTTATGGATAAAATATCGAACCTGAGTCTCGATTTTTTCATTTTGATGTCTCCTAAGGGAGAAAATTGAAAATACAACATACGTCCGACACAGATCTTTTCTTTTCAAAAGAATGAACTGTGTGCTTATGATTAGCGCCCATGCCCCCACAAGT
>CAYSLH010000060.1:0-6602 GCA_964431605.1 uncultured Myxococcales bacterium | reverse complement strand
TCTTTTCAAAAGAATGAACTGTGTGCTTATGATTAGCGCCCATGCCCCCACAAGTCAAAACAACACACAGTTGCCAGAAACAACAACCCGTGAAACAATCCCACCCATGAGAACAATTTTCTTACCATTACTGACCGCATTCTCTTTAGCCCTTGGGTTTGCAAGTTGCACAAAGAACGATTCTGAAGGCCGACTACAAGAAAAACAAAAAGCAACCAGGTCGCATCAAAAACACCTGCAACAAAAACCCTGGCTGTACGAAGAGACGGGTGACTTGGGAGCCCTGCAAAAACATGGCACCCTCAGGCTGCTCATGGCCCGGCAACATCTGGCAGCAAGGCTTCCCAGGGGAGATTTTCCTCTCGACCACGAAGAAAAACTCGCCAGGAAGTTTGCGAAAACCATGGGTCTTGAATCCGTTATAGTATATGTTCCCAGTCACGACCAACTGCTTGCGTGGTTGGAACAGGGCAAAGGCGACATGGTTGTGGCAAGTCTTACCATAACTCCCCAAAGGCGAAGGAAAGTGGCTTTCAGCGTCCCCATAAACACGGTCCGGGAGCAGTTGGTCACCCGCTCAGATGATGCCATAACATCAGAATCTCAACTCAGGGGCCGCAAGATAGCCATAAGACTTTCATCTTCTTATTATTCGACTGCCAAAGCTTTGGCTGCAACTCATCCAGGCTTGGAAATTCAACCCATGGACGAACGATTGGATACAGAACAAATCCTTCAGCGGGTGGCGCATGGACAACTCGACACCACCATCGCAGACTCGAGCATCGTCAAGGCAGCAAAAAAATATCTTCCTAATATCAAGCCCGCCATGGATGTATCAGACGACAGGCCGGTCGCCTGGGCTGTAAGAAGGGGATCAAAACAACTTCTGTCCGAACTAAATGCTTTTCTCTCAGAAAAAATCAAGTTGGAGAATAAGGATGAAGTCTTCACCTCGGACCTGCCGGATTTGAAAAAACGGGGTGTCCTGAGGATCCTGACACGAAATACCGCCGCGACATATTACCTGTACAGGGGTGAGCTCGTAGGGTTCGAATACGACCTTGCCAGGGAGTTTGCAAAACAGCAGGGACTGGAGGTTGAAATCATCGTTCCTCCTACCAGGGAAGACCTGATTCCATGGCTTTTGGCTGGTCGAGGGGATGTCATCGCAGCCTCCATGACCTTGACCGAAAAAAGAAAATCCTCTGGTGCAGCATTTTCCAGGCCGTATCTCTTTGTCACCGAGACCCTCGTGGGAAGAGCTGATGAGCCACCTTTCGAAAGCATCGATCAACTTCAGGGAAGAACCGTGGTGGTAAGGCCCGGTTCATCATACATGTCGAGCCTGAAAAAAATCCAGTCCAGTGGAGTGGAGTTTCAAATAAAACAAGCCCCTGTGGACATGGAGACAGAACAAATCATAGGTGCCGTGGCCAAAAAAGAATACGATCTTACTGTTGCAGACAGCCATATTCTTGCCATCGAATTGACCTACAGGAATGATATCCGCGCGCTCATGCCCCTTGGAGCCAAATCCCCTTTAGTATGGGCCGCTAATCCAAAAAACAAAAAGCTCATAGATGCCATAAACACATTTTTCAAAAAGGAGTACAAGGGCCTCTTTTACAATATTACCTACAACAAGTATTTCAAAAACACCCGTCGTATGGCGAAACAAGCCAGGACCAGATCGGAACGCACTGGACGCCTGAGCCCCTATGACGACATCGTAAAAAAGCACTCTACCAAATATAAATTCGACTGGAGACTAATCGTAAGCCAGATGTTCGCCGAAAGCAGGTTTGACCCGAAAGCTAAATCATGGGTTGGGGCAAAGGGTCTGTTACAGGTCATGCCTAAAACAGCCAGGCAGTTGGGGTTCAATGATCTCGAAGATCCGGAGACTGGAATACAAGCAGGCATTAGATACCTATCATGGACCAGGGATCGATTTGACCAAGAGCTTAACCCCTATACCAGAAACTGGCTTGCGCTGGCTGCATACAACGCTGGTCTTGGACACGTGCTGGATGCCAGGGCACTTGCACGAAACCAGGGTCTAGACCCGAATAAATGGTTTGGGAATGTTGAACGCGCCATGCTCTTGCTCTCAAAACCGGACTTTTCGAGGCGAGCAAGATATGGATACTGCAGGGGTAGCGAACCGGTGGCATACGTAAGACAGATCAGGGAAAGATGGAGAGCGTACAAAAGGGTTTCTAAAAAATAGTTGCACGACCTTCTTACAATACAGGAGAAATAGCCCATGAGTTGGACTGAAAAAATAAATTCTCTGCTAAGTGGCCACACTGATGCAAGAGTGGACATTACCCGCAGTGATATGATCCACGAAGCCGTTGTCCGCAAGGAATCCATCGTTAGCGCAAACGGCGCTCTTGCTACATGGACTCCTTTGGAATCCACCGGCCGAAGCCCTAAAGATACCCTGATAGTCAGAAGAAAAATATCCGAGTCAGACATTGACTGGGATTCTCCAAACAATATCGCCATGGACGAATCCACCTTCGACATGCTTATAAATGATGCGCTAGAGACACTAGCTCACAAAAAGACCATTTTTATCACCAACAGGGTGCTGGGAGCCGATCCCTCATGGGCCTTGCCCGTCAAGGTAGTTACGGACCGGGCACTTACCGCCTTGTTTACCGATAACATGTTCCGCCCCATTCCGAAAGACATCCAAAAGAGCTGCTTTGCAGATGAACCCTTTACACTCCTCGCATGCCCCTACGACAAGCTCGATCCAAAAAAATACGAGGGCAGACTGCGCAAGTTAGAAGATGGGAGCACATCAGGGATGGCAGTTGCCATGGATCTGGACCGCAGGCTGGGCGTGATCTATGGCTCTGCCTATGGCGGCAGCGTGAAAAAATTGATCTTTACCGTCATGAACTACTATCTGCCGGCAAAGGATATCCTGCCCATTCACTGCTCCTGTAATGAGGGTCCAGACGGGGACACAGCGCTTCTTCTCGGTCTTAGCGGCACGGGAAAAACCACACTGTCAGCGGATAAAAGGCGGGCTCTTTTAGGAGACGATGAGCATGGTTGGGGCAGGCAGGGTGTGGCCAATTTTGAAAACGGCTGCTACGCAAAGCTCATCGACCTGGACCCTGAAAACGAACCAGAGATTTTCAATGCGGTTTTTCATAAGGCTGAATATCTTGATCATGGAGCCATAGTGGAAAATGCCATGATGTGGCCAAACGGAACATTCGATCTTTTTGACGACCGACTTACGCCAAACTCCCGCGCATCATACCCTCTGACTTTTTTGTCCAACATAAAAGATCCCCCAGTAGGAGGACATCCAAAGACGATCTTGTTTCTGACTGCCGATGCAAACGGGGTCATTCCTCCGGTTAGTAAACTTACGAAAGAACAAGCCATGCTATGGTTCCTCATGGGATATACGAGCAAACTGGCAGGCACGGAGACTGGTATCGTAGAGCCCAAGACTGTCTTCAGCAGATTTTTTGGAGAACCATTCATGCCACGCACGCCTGACGTATATGCTCGCATGCTTGGAGAAAAACTGGACGAACACGGTTCCAGGGTTTTTCTTATCAACACGGGTTGGTCAGGTGGGCCATACGGAGTTGGTAAACGTATGAACATAAATCTTACCCGCCAGATGGTACATGCTGCTCTTGGCGGCAAGTTGGACAAAGTGGAATACAGGGAAGATTCGATCTTTCACATCATGGTCCCCATCTCATGTCCCGGTGTGCCACAAAAAATCCTCGACCCACAAGCCACCTGGCCAGATGCACAGCATTATACCCAGCGGGCAAAAAAGCTGGCTGCAGAGTTTGGCGCACATTTTACAAAGGCTTATGGAGACAAGGGGATCGATGCAAAAGTAGCAGCTCAGTGCCCGGGGATGTAGGCATTCAAAATAGGAACATTCTTTTTCCTTTCTAAGCCCCCAGGCGCATAATCCTGTGATATCATCACATAGATTCAACATACATCGAGTACTTTTAGTACTTTTAACAGAAAGAAGGAATCGTTGATGAAAATCGAGTCGATTGGGATATTTTATTCAGTCTTGATTGTTGCTGTGTGGGCATCTCCAGGATGCACCACCGGAATCATCCAGTCTTCCCAGGATGATGCAGGCATAAAAATCTGCGAGACTGACACAGATTGTGATGACGACAATCCCTGTACAGATGACTCCTGCGGCATGGACAAGGTATGTGTTCACTCCAACAACAACATAACCTGTGACGATGAAAACCTATGCACTGATGACGACGTATGTCTGGATGGCTCATGCTCAGGTGTAATGATTAGCTGTGATGATGGAAACGAATGCACCGATGACTCATGTGATCCCCAACAGGGCTGTATTTTTTCGAACAATACCGCACCATGCGATGATGGAGATGCTTGCACATCTGACGACACATGCATAGGAGGGCGGTGTCAGCCGGGAATGGAAGCTGATTGTGATGACGACAATCCCTGTACAGATGATTCATGTGACCCGAAGTTGGGTTGCCTGAATGAAAACAATAACATGGTCTGTAACGATGGTAACTTGTGCACTGAAAACGACGTATGCACCGGTGGTGTGTGCGAAGGAACTGCGATCTCATGCGATGATGGAAACGAGTGTACTGACGATTCTTGCGACCCTCATACAGGTTGCATGTTTTCCAATAATTCCAAACCTTGTGACGACCATGATGCCTGCACCACCGATGATGTCTGCTCAGAAGGATCGTGTGTGGCAACTGCAGTTGAATGTGATGACCATAGCGACTGTACGGCTGACAGCTGCGATCCATCATCCGGATGTGTATTTGAGAATGTCTGTGACATAAATGCCAGTTGCGTAGACGCATCATGTCAATGCAACACTGGGTTTGCCGGGGACGGATTGTCATGTGCAGACATCGATGAATGCCAGGGGGCCAATCCCTGCGATCCCAACGCCACCTGCGAAAACACTCCTGGTTCATACATCTGTACCTGTAATAACGGTTATTACGGTAACGGACAGACCTGCGCTGACATAGACGAATGCACAGACGGTACAGATCAATGTGATACCAACGCCACTTGTACCAACACGGATGGTTCATATACATGTGCTTGTAACAATGGTTGGAGCGGAGACGGATTCACTTGTGTACCAGAAGCTCAATGCCCGAACGGCACTTGTGACGAAAGTGAAGACTACACCACCTGCCCACAGGACTGCGATTTTGATATCGTTGTAATCGTAGCAGACTCACTGTCAAGCGATCTCTCTGCAAGCCTGAGCACCTACAAGGCGGATCTGGCCAACTCCGGATATAAGGCAAGAGTCATCTCATGGTCTGGAGGTACGGTGGACGAGCTAAAGTCACTCATATACCATCAAGTGGATTATTACGCGGTACAAGGCGCTTTTCTTATCGGGGACCTGCCTTCCGCCTGGTACGAGCAGACCGCCTTTGATACCTTTGAACAGTTTCCCATGGATCTATACCTGGAAGACAGAGACGCTGTGTGGACAGATTCAAACTCCAACGGCAAGTATGACTCTCATACCTCGCTGGATTTGGAAATATTTGTGTCGAGACTCAATGGTACGTCTTCTGAGCTTGTGGACTATTTCTCGAAGAACCATGATTATCGCGTCAGTGGTTCGCTCGTTGATGTATCCGCCTTTGTCTTCATGGACGACGATTGGGAGCCATGGGCCGGGACCTACGGTCTGGAAGCCATGTATACGACGGTGCAATTACTCTCCGACCTGTCTGCGACCACAAAAGCTGCATATATCAGCAAGATGACTTCTGGTGGAGCAGAATTCGTATACCAGTGGATACACTCGTCTCCCAACACCCTTTATGTATCTGGTTCAGGTGGTGGGACCATTTCCACTTCGGCCATAGCGAGTAACAATTTTCAGGGCACCTTCTACAACATGTTTGATTGTTCCGCATGCAGGTTTACTCAGACCAACCTTGGCATGACTTATCTCACGGCCACCGATTATGGACTCGCAACCATTGGCTCCACCAAGACCGGGGGAATCCATAGTCCCTGGACCTTCCACAGCGATCTTGCCTCTGGCAATTCATGGGGAGAATCTTTCAGGCATTGGTATAACGTCACGGGAAAATACGATGACGAGTGGTACCTGGGCATAGTGATACTTGGCGATCCCCTCCTTACCATACAGGGTGACACTAGAGGACTTGTGCTGCAAAGTCCCCCTGCCCCACCGAGTAAGCAACAGATGGATGCCTTGCGTAAAATCATGAAGTGGGATGCTCTAAACACAAAAGATACCCTGGAGACCTTCGAGGCATACAGACAAGCCCATCCTGAATTTTTCAAAGATTAGAAGACCACCTCATTCCGGGCAGGGTACTCGATACAGTGAGAGCCCTCACCATGATAAAATCAATCACGTTCCTGACAACGAATGCTACGAGGAGGGCGCCGCTTACCTCAGATTAGACTGACAATCTATATACCATGCTCTCCGATATGGACTGGAATTCCCCGGGAGATTTTGCCATGGAAGCCATCCAAAAGGATTGACAATTCACTTTATAACACCCTTGAAACTTCTC
>CAYSLH010000059.1:0-19442 GCA_964431605.1 uncultured Myxococcales bacterium | reverse complement strand
CTGCTTACCGCCTGTATAGATCAGGAAAATATTTTTCTACTTTTCGCCAAGACAAACAGGACTGAAAGAATACCTTCTCTTTTCAACTACCTTGCCGATACAACCTCTCAGTTTTTCGGCATCCATATGCCCCCAGGGTAGATCCAGTGAGTAGACGATGGTGCCATCAGGATGTACCTGTTGATCAATCCACCAGGACCAAATCCGTTGCAATTGTCCTTCCGGATGTTTTTTCCTTTCAAACCTCTTTTTGCCCTCTGGCCCTGCTGCCACATGTAGGCTGCAAGGTGGAGCGCCACCTTCTCCCGCGCATTCGACCTTTATCACAGAGCCCTTGAACTCATCGAGAAACTGCCGTCCCGTCAAGACCAAAAACAAGCCCAGCATCAAAACGATCATCATAGAGACCAGCAGGATCATCTTGCCGACACTTGTCTTTTTCCTTTTGTCGGCGACAAAATTTACCTTAGATGAAGTCCTGGGTCCTGCCTGCCCGGATGATTGCATGGACTGTTTGAGTTTCATCAGTCGCCGTAGCTCGATACGTTTCTCACCCAGAACCTTGACCTTTGCCCTGAGCATCCAACTGGCCGCCCATCTGCGAAAATCCTCGATGGTGCGGAGCGGATAAAGGGTGCCCCGGTCGAACCTTTCGGATAAAACCTTTTGAGCCGCTGCATCCAGAATGTCCACTCTCGAATCCGGATCAGAGGCTATCCTTACCAATTCCATCTCCGGAGAAATCATGGCGGGTTGAAGAGTTTGCCCGGTATCCGATTTATCCAGCGCAGTTCGAATGGCCGACAATAGCTCCTGACGTGCCTGGCTGAACTCGGCGAGGACATCATCCTGGTCCACTCCTGCAACTGCAGCGGCATCACGTAAATCATCCAACAGTCCATGGCGGTTTTCCGGATCCATCAGGCTTGCAATTTTGAAAACATCCAAGGCCATGGAGTTACTCAAGGCATGTTCAAGGTAATATCTTCCCAAACGGTGGGAAGCGACAATCAGCAGCTCCAGAGGGGCTTCGGTCACGGTTGAGATGAGGCGCTCCAAGGTTGACATGGCACTGGAATAGTCACCAAGGGCTTGCTCTATTTCGGCTTTCAATATCAACAACTCGTCTCGCCTTGGAGGAAAGGTGGTCTGACAAGGATGGTCGATTTTTCCCAGCATCTGTTGAACGATCTGCAGTGAACGTTGCAATTCGCCCAATTTCAAGCATGCCTTAGCCAAGAAAAAACTGCCGGCCGGATGACCCTCCTGAAGCCTCAGACAACGTTCGCATGCTTCAACCGACTCGCCGATACGACCAGCCTCGAACAGGGCTTCGGCCAGCTTTGCCTGGGCATCGGCTCGCAGGTAAACCGGGGCGTCGAGCCCTCCAAGGTCTATTAGAGAAAATACGGCATTTTCCGCTTGTCCCGAAGCGATCTCCAAACACGCCCTGTACAGCAATAGCCGAAAATTGCTGGGTACCGACTCGATGAGTTGACCGGCAGCTAACAGGCCACGGTCTATCTCAGCCTTTTGATACAACCTGAAAATTTCGTCTATCTTCAGCTCCAGTGGCAAGGCGGCTATGAGTTGCTCCCTGACCAGATTGATGGCACCACAAAAGGGACAGAGACGGCTTCCTGCTCCCGGCTTGAAAGGGATGGGAGCTTCGCAACTCATGCAACGGGTATGGGGGGCTTGCACCGACGAGCCTCCTGAGCAATATCACATTAATTGGATAACAGATTATAGGTCCTGGTGCAAAGAGTAGCGTGCGACCAAGTCGATTCAAAAGGCAGGCGTTGGAAGTAAAACTATTTCACGGGTTTCATAGTATGCTTGTTCTTACCCTTGTTTCCCTTGTCCTTCTTGGGTCTCAGGGTGGGCTTGAGAGCCTTTTTGACCTTGGCAGGACGAAGCTTCAATTTCCTGAATTTCCTGACTTGCACGTCCATTTGGTCCAAATCGCTCTTGATGGAATTGTATTCGTGCTGATCCTTTTCCATGCTCTCCAGAGTGGCAAGAGACTCGGTGGAGTGGGAACAATTGGCACGGAATTTCTTCAACAACCGACTGAGCTGTACGGACGAAGCACGCATCTTTTTCATCACCTGTTGGTAATTCTGCCGCAGGGCTCTTACAGACGCCAAAAGTCTGTTGATACGTCCCTGGATGCCATTCCAATCCCTTGACAACTGGGAACACTTGTCAAACGTACTCTGGGCCGTCTGACCAATCTGCAGATTGGCGCATCCGAGATGGTTATACTGGTTTTCGAGACGATCCACATCACGGTTCAGATCATTGATTTCCTGATGTCTGGCCCTGATACCATCTCTGATTTGACGCAACCTGTCGGACAACGGTTGCATCTGCTTACGAAGCCTGGCCACCTGCTTCTCCAGTCTTTCGCACTGTTTCAATCCCCTACAACGTCGGTTGTGCATGGCTTCTTGCCTACGGATACGCCTTGTCAACGCGGTCTTTTCCCTCACCTTGCGACTGCGATCCGCGCGAAGTTCCCGCATCCTTCGGGCCAGGTCGGCCAACTGCTGATCTATGCCCGTAATCTTGTTGCCAATATCGGTCAACTGGGTTTTCAGTCCATCGATGCGGGTCTTTTCCTGCTGGCATCGATCGAACAACGACTGACCAAATGCCGTAGCAGACAGACTTCCAAACAACACAACCATCACTACCAACACTGTCTTTTTCATGTCTCCCTCCTAGGGTAAAATGCAATATATTTAAGGTTGCTTCAGGCACTGGGCCCGAGATGTTAGCTATCATATTTGCGCCCCGGCTCCTGTGTCAACCGACAATTCAAATATGTTATCTTCCTGGTCATGGTCATGAGACGAACATGCTACTTTACATATTCATCACGTTCGTCATACATCCCCCCACCATAGAATTTGACCTGCAACAGGCTCGCTCCTACAATATTGTCCTGAGAAACATATTCGAAGGAGCGACAACATGAGATTCTACTCAGCCGGCATACCATGGGGAGACATCCTGCCGCGATATGCCTTCTTGGAACCGCTCCTGGTGGATAAACGCATACTCGAGGTGGACTGTGGGGACGGCACGGGCGCAAAGTACCTTCTGAAAAAAGGAGCAGCCCACGTAACAGGAGTAAAAGCCAACGAGGAAATACAACCCCACGACGTCAACCACCAGGAGTCATCCGAAGGACTCCTGCTGACCCACTATGATGGAAGTAGTCTCGACTTTGCATCGGCAAGTTTCGACATGGTTTGCGCTTTTTCTCTTACCGACAGGATGGATCCGTCCTTATTGAGCGAAATAGAAAGAGTTCTCAAGCCCAACGGCCACTTGATAACAGCCCTGCCCCATTCTTCTTACACGACCATTTTTGGTGTGAGTCCATCACGGCAGGTTGCGCCTTTCGAAAAATTTGTATCCTGGCTGCAAGAAAGATTCACCAGCGTTAGCATCTTCGTCCAATCACCGTTCCTGGGATTTTCCATTGGCTGGATGGGAGCTGACTCCCAGGATGCTCCACTGGAGATGGATACGAGCATGCTGGACGAAGATACAGAAGAAATTGCCTACTACCTTGCCATTTGTGGCCGTAACCCAGTGCAAATCGAATCACAGTCCTTGGTACAATTGCCCTTTTCACAGGTAGTTGACGATACGAGTGAACACCTGAAGGCAAAATCCATCAAAGCAAAGGAAGATATCTGCAAACAACAGGCAGAAAAAATCAAACACCTGGAACAACGTATAGCCGAACAAGAATCACAGATTATCGAGCAGAATGAGGAACTGAATCTCAGGCGCATCAAAGAAGCGGAAAACCAGCAACAGTTATCCGACAAGGCTCTTCTCGCCGAACAAATGGATCAACGAAGGGTGGAATTATCAGAACAATTGACCATACTGGAAGGGCGGGTCGCAGCAGCTCAAAGCGAGTCAGAAGCGCTGAGGCGGGAGTTACTCCAAAAAGAGCAAGCCATGGAACGACTGCGCTGGGAACTGCAGGAACGACACGACGAACACATACTGGTAAGACGAGACATACTCAATACCATACTGGGCCGGGCAGAAGGCGAACCTTTGGAGATGGACGATCTTGTAAAAATCCTGAGGGCTTCCATGGGACAGAGGGATGAAGCCCTCGAACAGATCCAACAACTTACCAAGGAAAACGAGACGCTTCATCAAGCTGCAGAAGAACAACGGGACTGGCTGCACGTACTGGAAGGCGACCTGGCCGCCAAGACTAAAACCATCGAGCAACTCAGAAACACCATCGCCTCTCTCAATGCCGGGCTGGAAGAAAAAACATCCTGGTTACAAGCATCGAGATCCGAAAACGAAAAAATAGAAAAACAGCTCGCCGACCGAGAGAAACTATTATCAAAGCTGGAAAAGCAGATAGCCGACCTGCTCAAGCAAAAAGCACAGAAGGCAAAAAACCGCACAGATCAGCAGGTGCTGGTGGCATCTTTGAGGGAAGAAAACAAGGGGCTGAAACATTCCATCGAAAATATCGGTGTCGAACTCGACAAAGCCAGACAAGAAAACAAGGACATGCAAGAGGAGCTTGCTAGCGCCACACAGGCCATCGAGCTGCGGGTACAACAGTCGGAGAAGCTTCTCGAGGAGCTTCAACTACAGCAGAATGCTCAAAGGGACATCACCAGGCTGTCAGAAGAACGTCTAAACCGTATTCATGAGTTGGAGCGAGATCTGAAAACATCCAAAAAATCTCTGGGCAGGCTCGAACACGAACTCACCATGGCAAATAACGAACAGAAGCGCCTCCAGGAGATTCTTTCCAAGGAAAAAAAGAAAGTGGACCAGGCCGAGCAGGACAAGCAGGCATTGTCCACGGAACTGAACGACCGGGAGGAGGAACTTCGGGAACTTCGTTCCACCCTTACGCAAGAGACGGGCCGCAGAGCTAAACTCGAAAAACTACTTTCCGAGGAGAAAGCCCGCGTCAGTGAACTGGAATCGGATCTCGTGGCCTTGGTCAATCGAATGGAGGAAGGAAAGGCGAAAGATCACCATCGCACGAACGCACTACGGGAACTGGAAGACAGCCAAAAACGACAACAGCAAGACCTGGAAGATGCCAGGGAGAAAATCGACGAGCTTACCCGTGAACTATACGAAGCCAGGAAACACGAAGAAGATCTCATGGCGGCCCTGGACCTTATGCGATCTGCCGTCATCGAGCAGGAACAGCTCCGACAGGAGTTGGAAAACAAGCTCGATCACTTAGAGCTTGCTGATGACGATATCAACAGGCAGCTGGAGCAGGAGCTAAACAGAACACAGGCGGACTTGGCCATTGCGCGTAGAAAACTCGCAAATGCCGAACAGGCCAGCAGTAACGCAGAAAAAACCATCGAACGAACCGAGGCCGAAAAAAAGTTCCTGACCAGGCAGATACAACAGGTACAAGACAAACTCTCAGAGACCAGTGACAATCTTGAAAAACTCAGAGCCAAGGCACAAAAGGCCGTTGAACTCGAGCAGGATCTGGCATGGCACAAACAAGAACTGGAAAGGGAATCATCCAGGGCAGCCAACCTGGAAGAAGAAATGGAAGAGGTCAATTGGGAGGTGGAACAACTTCGTTCCGAAAACTCCGACCTTCAAGAACAACAGCAACTTCTGTCATCCCAAAAAGAAGAGCTCATACAGCAACGTGACAAACTCAACGAGACCATCACCAAGTTAGAGACCAGCTTGAAACAAATCGAAGAGCGAGCTCTAAAACTCGAGACTTCAAAATCAGAGGAGACCAGCCGGGCCGAAGCCTTCCGGCAGCAGTTGGATCAGCGCGAACAGGATCTTCATCATGCAACAAAAAAACTGGAGACTGAAAGCCTGAGAAACAAACAACTTCTAGATCAGTTAGAAGACCTCCGAGTCAAGGCAGAGCAGGAGCGAGTCCCACTGGAGGAAGAACTCCAACTTGCACTGGAGCGGGAGAAGGTGCTTCAATCCCGTATCGCAACCATGCAAAAACAGCTGGCCGAGATAGAAGATCACACGAGCACGGAAATTTCAGCTTTGGGCGAACAGATGCGCAGAAGAGAAGAACAAATGCACGCCATGACCGAACGTTTGTCCGAGATGGAACAACAAAAATCATGGTGGGAACAGCGGGCCCAGGAACTGGCTGACAAAAAAGAGCACGCCAACAAATTGCTAAAAGAACTGCAAGACGATATGACCAGGTTGATTGCCGTAAAGAACGAATTGGAACAGAGTGAAAAAGACTCCACTGCACGCCTCGCCTCCCTCGAAGAGCAGGTCCGGGCTGCGTTGGGCCGGGTCGAAAAGCTCCAGACACGCATAGAGGTCGCAGAACGGGAAAAAACCGATGCCATGAACAGGGCCGAGCAATTCACGTCAAAGATGACCGAAGTTCAACAGGAATTGGACAAAGCCCAAAAAAGGTGCCGACTGTTAGAAAGCGGGAAGGCTTCTGAAGATGGAGGCCAAAACGCACCCGGCGCCGCAGCTCAGGTTGCCAAATTGGAAGCCGAGGTCGGGGGCGCCAAACGTCGCATAGCTGAATTGGAAACAGAGGTTCACCGGTTGCGAACAGTCAAAACCGATGATCAAAGGCGCCTGGAGCAAGAACACATGAACCTAAGACAGCAGATCGCAGAACGCGACAGTCATCTAAAGCTGCTTCAACAACAATTGAATTCACATTCCGTTTCGAGCCATGGACAAAAACCTGACTCAGGAGATTGAGGTGGAAATGTTACTCACGAAACATACTTCGAGGTAAGGCATGACCGGTCTCGATAAAATTTCGATTGAATCTTCGACATTGAAATCTTTTTTCGTTTTGTGGCTCTTTGTCTCTACTCTCAACTGGACAGGATGTGGACAGGTGCAGCCTGAGACAATAACACACATGTTTTTCGGAACTGTCACCTCTACCAGTATAGATGCCAGCGGCTCCTGGGCCTTTTTGCGTCTCATGGAACAAGGCGCCAGTCTTGACGATACACCTTTGTATATTGCCAGTTGCCAACTGACCGGCCCGGCTTGTGACTTTCAGATCAACGAGGTGGCAGAAAGCCGTTACACTGTTTTTGGCATAATCGATCGAAACCATGATGCAGATCGCACAAACCCGCTTCCGAATTCCGGCGATCTTCTCTCCCCTGGACGACCACTGATCCTCCTTTCCAGGCAGCAGATGGATTTCCCGGATGAAGCATGGCGCCTGTTGCCATAAGGACTCGAACCATGTCCATTAGATCAAGCCTGTCAATTTTTCTCACTCTCATGCTGGTATTGACCATTGGGTGTTTTGGCGCCTCGTCTCAAATTAAAAGAGGAGACGAACTTAGGGAAGCAGGTCTTTTAGAGGAGGCGTTGAGTGCTTACAAAAAAGCTCACCGCATGGATCCTGACGACGAGCAATTGCAGGCTAAAATCGACGATCTGGAACTCGAGTTATCATCCAGAGCCGACCAGGATGGGCTCGCTTCGCTGAAAAAGGGAGACAGCCTTGGTGCAGTTCGATCATTCAAACAGGCTCTCGAGATAAAACCAGAGCATGGGCCATACATCAAACACCTGAAAAAAGCCGCATTGGTTCATATTGCCAAGGGAGAAAAACTTCTCGATTCAAAAAAATTCAAAAAAGCCGAGGCCGTTTTCAAAGAAATTCTCAAGGAACTTCCCAGGCTGAAAAGAGCCAGGCAAGGCATAAAGGATACACATCTTGCGATGGCCGAAAGATTGCTCCAAAAGGCCAAGGAATTACAGGCCAGGGGTCTGCAGGGGAACGCTCTTTTGGAATTGGTCAAAATTCGCAAACTGGTGGGTGCTTATGGTGACTCGGCAGACAGGGAACTGAAGGCTAGGCAAGAGCTTGAACAAGCAGCAACATTCGTAGTCGATATAAAACCAGCAAGGGTCAAAAGAAAACTCATCAGGCCCACTGCAAAACTGTTGCAGCGACTTGGGCACCTGAAGGCTTCCGACTGCAATCTCCAGGTAGGTACGGATCAACCCAAGGCAACTTTAAAAGTCGGCGTGTCATCCATTGATTTCAGAAACTCCAGGACCATGACCACCGGAGAGCAAAAATACCAATCAGGCACAAGGCCCGTGGATAACCCCAAATACCTGGAGATGGAAAAACAAATAAAAGACCTGAGACAAAGAGTGGAGCAACTGGACTCCATTATCGCAGAAGATCAAAAACAGATGGAGCAGACCAGACAGGCATTTGCAGATGCCGGGCCCAGTGATGACGAAGTGTCTCTTCGAAATAAACTCAGCAGGGCCAAGAAAAGCCTGAAGGCGCACACAGAAGAGCAACAAAAAAAGTCTGATAAAGCCCTTGAACTGAGAAACAAACTCTCCAAAACACCGAGAATGCTCGATGAGCCTGTGTTCGATGTGCACCAGTATGACATATTCGAAGTCACACGGACAGTAACGGTCACAGCAATATTGAGCGCCATTAGTGAAAACTCTCAGTATCTCATTCGAAACAGGAAGACCAAAGGTCAAGCCAAAACCACAGACACCACAAACAAACCCGAGCCCAGGTACAACGTAAAAGCGGATCCTCTGAAGTTTCCGATGTCGGATGAACAGCTCCTGTCCGCAGCATTGGATAATGTAACAAAGAACATAGGTGAATCACTTGGAGAAGTCTGCTCCAGCTGGACCCAAGATATCCTGGCCCGAGCAAGACAGGCAGGACAAGATGCAGCCCTGGAAGCCACAGAAGATTTCGTTTTGTATGTGCTCAGCAGCCCTGATACACCTCCATCGGACCTGCTTACCTTCTTGAAAGAAAAGCATGATTTCACAGACATCAAGGCCCTCAAGGGTGTTGAAATAAAAAGATAACCGGATCAGTATTCACATTACATTAGCGCTCTAAATGAAAAATCCGATATTTTCAGCATTGACCTTTGGTGCCCCTTGGGTCTACCCTCCGGTCTATCATGTGCGGGTTCGTCGGAATAATCTCCAGTAAGCAGGTCGCAGGGGATATCCTCCTAGCGTTGCAATCGATCCAACATCGCGGCCAGGATAGCGCCGGGGTTGCGACAATCAGCAAAGGATCTTTCCCTTTGCTCAAACGGCTCGGATTGGTCAGCAACGGGTTTGGTCCTGAGCAAATCTCCCAACTACCAGGAAACATCGGGATCGGCCATGTCCGTTATCCCACCATGGGCACAGGTGTGCTGTGTGACGCCCAGCCGTTTTTCTACAGGCAGCCGGGTGTCATCATGGCCCACAATGGCAATATCCTCAACGTTGCCCGGATCAGCCAAGAGCTTTCCGAAGATTCCGTTCACCTCATGAGTACATGCGACATAGAACCGGTACTGAGCTTGTTCGCTGTAAACCTGATGAGACTCAGACGAAAAGAACATACTCTCGACGATGCGCTCGAAGCCCTGAGACAAACCTTTGCAAAAACCAGAGGAGCATATTCCATCGTAACAGCATTGGTGCTCGATGGAAAAGAGACCTTACTGGCCATCAGGGATCCCCATGGCATCAGGCCCGCGGTTTGGGGCACCTTCAACGGCTCAACCATCGTGGCATCAGAGTCGGTCGCTCTAGATGTGCTCGGGGCGAAAATACAAGGTGATGTGAAGCCAGGAGAAGTACTGGTCATGAGAAGAGGACGAGAACCCCAAAGCTACAAGCTATGGGACGCAAAACCTTCACCCTGTATTTTCGAATATATCTATTTCGCCAGGCCCGATTCAACCATGAACTCAGATAGCGTATATTCGGTGCGCCTGTCGCTGGGACAACAGTTGGCCAAGGCATGGAAGGCCAAAGGACTGGATGCTGACACAGTAATACCCATACCGGACACGTCCAGACCTGCCGCAGCAGCCATGGCTGAGACACTGGGCCTTCCATACAGGGAAGGGTTTATCAAAAACCGCTACACAGGCAGGACATTCATCATGTCCAGCCATAACGAACGAACCTCCGCCTTGAAACTGAAATTGAACGCAATCCGAAGCGAGTTCGCTGGGAAAAAAGTATTGCTGGTGGACGATAGTATCGTTCGCGGCACCACATTGACTCACACGATTCAACTCATCAGAGACCAAGGCGCAGTCCAGGTTCACTTGGCGATTTATTCTCCGCCTGTCATGCACCCGTGCTATTACGGTATAGATATGTCCACAATTGAAGAGCTTGCTGCTCCAAGGTTTCTACCAGACCACACCAGCGGACCATTGGACAAAAAACAACTACATCTGCTGGAAGATCGATTTTCGAAAAAATTAGGCCTGGATTCTCTCACATATCTCCCCATCGAAGATTTGCGACATGCTTATCCAAAAGGCCATTGCGCGGCTTGCTTTGATGGTTCATATCCCCTAAAGCTGACAGATCAGGAACGAAAATGGATAGAAATGGATCGACATTTTTCCCATCAAGCTGAACTGAATTTTTAATTTGGCTTCGCCGCGAATGTCTCAGCCTCCATCACGATAATTTAATTTGGCTTCGCCGCGAATGTTTTAGCCTCCATCACGATAATTTAATTTGGCTTCGCCGTAACACCTCTGCATTTTACTCGAAAAATTTGAGTTGGCTTTACCGCGAATGTCCTGCAACAATGGAACTTGAAAATTTCAAAGGAGGCAAAGGATGAATAGAGACGAAATGGTAGAAGGGATCATGCGTGCGTCTGGAATCAGCAAAGCCAATATCAATCGCTTCTATGATGGGTTGGTAGCCCTGGCAAAGAGAAAACTCGCCAGCGAAGGACAGTTCGTTCTGCCAGGTCTCGGAGTTCTTAGAGTCAGAGTACATAAGGCGCGTGACGGCCGAAACCCCCGTACTGGTGAAAAAATCCGCATACCCAGAAAGAAAGTCGTCAGGTTCGGTGCATACAAGGATCTCAAGGAAATGCTGAACCCGGAGAACAAACCGAATCCTCCTCAGGATAACGTCGAAAAACCCATCGACAAGCCTGACGAGTAACACGTCCTATTGGGTTGGAGATTCAGAAACAATCATGTGATCGAAATTTCTCAACTCTTCGAGTACTTGCACGGTGCGCTGCTTGGTGTCCTTGATTCCCGCAGATTTTTCCATTTCATCGATAATACTCAATGCTGCCTTTCTAACCTTTTGATCCATGTTCAAGCCGGAACGAATGATCTCACGTACCTTTTTCAACTTATCGTCTCTACCCCTTTTCCCGCTCAAGACATCGGTCGACCAACCCTGCACCAACTCGCCAAGCTTGAGACCAGGACCTGTATCATGACCTTTTTCCATTATGTCCCGGATCGCTTTGCAAAGTACGTCGATGCGCCGAGAAGCCTTGCCCGGCTCCACTCGTCCCGAGTCCAGGTTCCTTGCCAATCCAGAGATAAATTTCACGAGTCGCCGGCGATCCGACTCCTTCATGGATGAACTTCTAACATATTCTTCCAGGGAAACAAGAACCTTTGCCATGGAGTCACCTAGCTCTTTAGACTCCATGGCATAATCCTTGAATTTTTCCAGGAACACTATGGCTCGACCAATGCCATAGGCACTCGAAGTGACATTTGTATTAGGTGAAAAAGCTTTTGACTCCAGTCCGGAGAACACGACCACCGGAACCAATCTCCGGGCAACCACGCCTCGACGTTTTGAAGACAGAGAAGCCAAGGCGTCAACCGAGACGGATTTTGTTTTATCGGTGGACTGTTCAGTGTTGGATGCCACGTCATGGCCGGAGTCCTCAAAATCATGGTCGGGCTTTTGCACATGGTGAGACAAAGCTGGCTTTTCATGTTCAGCAAGCTGTTGTGCCCGCCAAGCCTTCAATCCGGCATCGAGCAAATCATGATGGGAGGCTTTTTGAGAGGGTCCTCTCACAACGACCACCAGGATCAATACAGCCGAAGCCACCAACCCGGCAAAACCCATACGCCATGGTAACGAACTGTTTGTAAAAAACGACAGTATGCCTTTGGTCTCGTCTTTTTTTTTCGATGCGCTGCGGCCTTGGGCACCTATCCTGATTGCCCTGTTGAGCAACGCCACTGGTGGGCTTTTGGGCTCGCTATGTTCAGAGAAGGTCTCATCCAATGATCTGACAAGATTTGCGAGAGCAGCCGAACAATCATCGCATCGCGAGATATGTTCCATAACCTGCTCATTTTCCTCCTCGTCCAGCGCGCCATCGGCAAATGCGCACAGCATTTCGTCAGAAAGACAATCCTGCTCACTCGAAAGGCCCTGGAGTACCAATGATGAAGCTCTAAGGAAAGCCACCTCCCTGGAACAGACAACACAATGGGAGACATGCCCCAACAGGTGCTCTTGCTGGTCCGGTTCCAAACGACCGGCCACCAGATCTTCCAACGTTGAGGAGCTTGGACAATTCATCTCAGTTCACTTCCCGAACTTCAGTCTATTGTTCAACCCTATTGTTCAACCATCGTCCGTCCAATAGTTATCTTACGGAAAAAAAACCTCTTTTTGAAAACTATGTGTCTTTAATCACATTTTATTTTTCCATCCATCCCCTTCTCGACTTTGTCAAAAATCCCATCCAACGTCGGCAGAGCATCGGCAAATTGCTCCCACTTGAATCCAGCATCCTCAAGGCGCTGCTTGAGAAAATTCTTCACTTGATCCAAGTCATTATAAATTTTCCTGTCATCGTCTCTCTTCAAAAGATGCGCAATTTGTCCAGCGGTCAGGCCGTGTTTGAATCTCAAAACGAGCATGGCCCTCTTTTCCAAGGAAAGCTCATCTATGGCCTGGCGAAGACAACGAGCCATGGATAAGGCGACGTCTTGCTGCGTCATTTTTTCCAAAACTTCCTGGGGCCTGGAGCTTGGATCAGGATCCTGCACTTGCACTGACTTACCTTGTGGTCCGTTGTCTCCAACACCAGGATGGATTGGCAAAGCCGGACTCCGACGAATCACTTCGCTATAAATGGACCACCTGTTGGCTTTTTTCAAAGAGCGATTGATCATCTCTACGATTGTATCGAATTTTTCCGGGTCCAATTCCCCATGGCCTGATTTTACTACTGAGTAGGCCTCTCGTTCGGGCAAGCAGTCCCAATAAAGAAGTTTGAATATCTCCTGACTCATTGTGTCAAGTCGCCCGATGGCCCTGGGTAAACTCTTGCGGCCTTCCTGCTCTCTGAAATAATCACTTACCAGGTTCTGGGTAACACGCCCCAGCCACGTGGAGAGTTTGCCCTTACCGTGATATTTGTCTATGCTCGCCAGATACCTGCGCAAGCGAAAAAAGCTCTCTCCCTTGTCGTTTGTCTGGTGCAATCCGTTGATGACATAAAGATATAGGTCGCTACACAGGTCGTTGTCTCCCCCGGCGTATCGCCACACCAAGCTGAACACCAGGTTGGAAAATCTCTCCACGAACTGTTGCCATGCCTCTTCGTCCCCGGCGACCACACGCTCAACCAATGTCTTGAAGGTGAAATCACCATCAGAAGGGCCGATTTGCATATGGCGCATTGCCATCAAGACTCCAAGCAATAGAAGTGGATCAAAAAAACCTTTGGCGGATAAATAATCCCATTGAAATCAACTCGGGTCAAGATCGGTGGAATATTATTACATGAGACAGACAGGTTGAATAATTTGAATAATCCGTGTTTTGACAGAACATCGCCATGAGGTCCATAATTCCTTGATATAGACCCATGGAAGCTGCGAGGTGGCCGTGAATTCTTCAATTGCCATACCGGTTCGTTCTACTAGCCCCATGACACTGCTTGTACTGATAGCGCAGATTGCATGCTGTAACGAACCGGATTCCACACTCAATACGTCCACGACCGGAATATCATCGTCCCGGCAGAATAATGGTGCTTCGGCAGACTGCTGCGGTATGGTCCACAGGGTCGTGCTCAGCCCTTCGGTGGGGAAAAAACTATCTTCCAAGGATGTTCAAGATACGAACGTTTTTCAAGAAGGCATGAGTCCTGATTCAAATTATCAGCATGACGGTGCTGATGTATGGCAGTGTGAACCAGACACAAATTACGAGGGTGATGACCTTTGGATTTTCGGCAGGCACGATGGACTCAATTCAGAATGTTTCGGTTGGCCCTATATGAAATTCGACCTGACCGGCTCCATACCAGACGGAGCGATGGTGGTCCAGGCTGTTTTATCCATGTACCTCGACAGCGGCTACGGAAATTACCAGACAGGCGCATCCCACAAGGTTCTGTCCGACTGGTCGGAATCTTCCCTTACTTTCAACTCGGCACCATCCGACTGGAGCAATGGTCAATACGAATCGCAAGTGTATATCACCCAAGTTGGACGATGGTGGGACTGGGACATTACCCAAATGACATCGGACTGGGTTACAGATCCAAGCTCGAACTTCGGGGTTGCAATCATGCCCATCGACGAGTTGTACAATGATGATGTCCTGTATTGGGCCAGCGATGATTCGCAGATATCCAGCCAACGCCCAAAACTCACGGTTGACTATATCCTGCCGGAACACAGGGCAAGTTTTGTAGACCAAACGCCTCCTCCTTCCACCATGTACCTACAGCAGGAAGCAGAAGTCAGCCTGACCTTCAAAAATGATGGAGTAGATCAATGGAGCCAGGCAGGCGGCTATGGACTTGGCAGTCAGAACCCGGCTGACAACAACACTTGGGGGCTTTCCATGGTCGAGCTTCCGTCGACGGTGGGAACTGGTTCGACTGCCGTGTTCGACTTTGAAATCACGGCGCCAGACTCTCCCGGAACATACACATTCCAATGGCAGATGAAAGACGATGTAGCCGGTTGGTTTGGTGACCCTAGTGAACCCATCGATGTCATGGTAGAAAAAAAGCCCCTATCCACCACATGCCAGGCGGACTCCGAGTGTTCCAGCGGAAACTGCGTAGATGGCTACTGCTGCGATGGATTCTGTGTAGGGCTATGCCAGTCGTGCGCCTTAGCCGGCTTCGAAGGAAACTGCCGCTATATACCTCCCGGCCAGGATCCAGACGAAGAATGCATCGGAACCGGCATATGCGGCTCGTACTGCGACGGCACGGGTAACTGTGTTTTTCCACAACTTGGTACAAGATGCGCTGACTGCGCGTCTTGTGATGGCGAGGGCAATTGCAACCAATACGAACCAGGTGGGACGGACCCAGCGGACCGATGTGGTCTCTGCCGTGTTTGCCCAGGGGACGGCCCGGATTGTGTTGCTGCGCAAGCAGGCACAGACCCGGTCGATGAATGCCGGTATTTTCCCGCAGAGACGTGTGGACAGACAGGGCAATGTGATGGAGCCGGTGCTTGCGAGCTTTATCCTGACGACACCCTATGCGGGCCGGAGACATGCACTGCTGCAATACACCACCCGGCAGACAGGTGCGACGGCGCCGGCAACTGCATAATCAGCCAGGACGAACCCTGTACCCCATACGCCTGCCTGGATGCTGTAAGCTGCCGCACCGATTGTCAGGATGATTCGGATTGTGCCGGTGACTCCCACTGCGTTCAGGGCTCATGTGCGGCATACATTCACCTTGGCCAGGACTGCGCTAATGACGCAGAATGCATCACGGGCCACTGCGTCGATGGAGTATGTTGCGAAAACACCTGTGAGGGACTATGCCAAGCATGCAATCTCGATCCCAACCCAGGCACATGCATGACAGTGCCACAGGGGCAAGATCCACGGCAAGACTGTCCTGGCGATGGAATCTGCGGCGGAGTATGTGACGGCCAGGGACAATGCGCATTCGCACCTGACACCACCAGGTGTGATGTCTGCACATCCTGTGACGGCCAGGGTTTTTGTACTCACCTATCAGCACGACAGCAGGATCCTTTCGATGATTGTGCTCCCTGCTTTGCATGTTCCGGCCAGGATGCATCCTGCGTACCAGTACCCGAAGGAGAAGATCCCCTCGAAGATTGCGAAGAGACTCCACAAGAGACCTGCTCCACCACCGGTACTTGTGATGGAGCAGGTGGTTGCGAATTATGGCCCGCAGACACGATCTGTAACCCTGCAGCATGTCACGACGGAATACTGGAGCCTGCCGACTTATGCGATGGACTCGGTTCATGCTTCGATCTCGGGCAACTAAATTGCGAACCATATACTTGTCTTTCTCCCGACGCATGCAGGGACACTTGCGAAGACGACACCAATTGCGCTGCCGGCTTTCACTGTGACGAGCAATCATGCCAAGAGAATCTCATAGATGGCTCAGCCTGTGTGAGAGACGGCCAATGCCGGAACGGACATTGTGTAGATGGAGTCTGCTGCCAAAGCGCTTGTAAGGGACTGTGTCAACGATGTGATCTTCAGGGCTCTGTGGGAACATGTACAGCCATTTTTGCAGGTCAGGACCCGGACGCGGAATGTGCAGGTGACGGTGTATGTGGTGGCAGTTGCGATGGCCAAGGGCAATGCCTGTTGCCAGGTGAAGACACGGCATGTGCTCCATGCGCGAGGTGTGACGGTCATGGGTCATGCTCTGTTTTTGTGCAAGCCGGCCAAGACCCGGAAGACAGGTGTGGTCCATGCATGGTATGTGCCGGTGACAGGGAGGATTGTGTTGCAATAGATGCGGGACAAGATCCTTTCGACGAGTGTCAGCAACAGGATCCTTCCACATGTGGCACCGACGGAACCTGTGACGGTAATGGCTCCTGCCATCTTTGGCCCTCAGGAACCATTTGCGGTGAACAATCCTGCCTGGCGGGAGTACTACATCGTCCTGATACGTGCGATGGGCAAGGTCAGTGTGAACAACGGGGCGAACAGGATTGCGCTCCGTACACATGTGACGGAGACTTCTGCTCAGGCCCCGAAGGCCTCACTCATATAAGTATCGAAGATTCTCCGGACGGTTCAGGTCAACCCATTGTTGACATGCAACTTACCACAGATGACTCGCTGGAATTATTTGCGCTAGGCCGTGACGCACAAGGCGAATCCCTGGGTCCTGTGGTGGTGACCTGGAGCGTACAGGGCGACATGGGCTCAGCTCAACCAGGTCCATCAACCAGTACAATGTTCGATCCAACCACTCCAGGTGCGGGAAAAATAGCTGCCGATTTCTATGACCCTGACGTCCAGGATGCCCTGACAGGTGATATCGTTGTCACACCAGGAATTGCAGCAGGAGAATTTCCCCTCGAGGCAAATCCATCGATAATCCCGGCTGACGGGGAAGCCGTTTCTACCGTTACAGGAGGGCCGGTGCTGGATGCGGACCAAAACCCGGTCGAGCCCGGCACCATGGTGACCGTCTTGAGTTCGCAAGGAGAAATAGACTCACAGGACGCAGACCAACTGAGACCAGGCATCCAGCGCGCCACAGACCAACAGGGGTTGTTTTCCTTTTCGGTCACGGCTCCCGCCCTTGCCGGACGTGCTCGATTGCTTGCAACCACTGTTGCTCCACACCAGGCCACCGGACATGGAATATTGTACTTTGGTGACGGTCGCCCTGTCGCAAATGCCGGTGAAGATCAGCGAGTCACCTCAGGCGAACATGTTACCCTCGATGGAGGAGAAAGCTTTGACCCAGGCAACAGGATGCTATCGTTCCAATGGGTGCAAACCGCAGGAGACCAGGTGGAACTACTGGGACAAGATACGGAATCACCAAAATTCGACGCTCCCGAGCTAACCGGTTCTGAGGATTTACAATTTCAGCTCATGGTAAGTGCAGGTGAGGACCAATCCGATCCTGACTCGGTCACTGTCACGGTCATGGGTTCAGAACGAGATCTTCCCACCGCCGTCATATCACTGCAACCTGAGACTGGTCCTGCTCCATTGGATGTAACGCTCGATGCCTCTCAAAGTCACGCGGCAGACTGCTGTGAATTGGTAGCCTACCAATGGTTTTTGCCGGATGGCACTCAGATTCAGGCAAAAACGGTAACATATTCTTTTTCCAAGCCTGGCACAGTGGGCATCGAATTGATGGTGACAGACGACAAGGGGTCTTTTTCATTCGCCCGAGACCAGGTGGTGGTGACAGACGGTCACAGCAGTCCACCAAGTCTCTTGGCTACAGCCACCCCTTCCCGTGGAGCCGCTCCTTTGAATGTGACATTCAGAGCTCAGGCCACCGACCCGGACGGTACCATCGAACTAATCGAATGGGACATGGGTGGAGGATTCGTAATAACAGGACCGGAACAACAGCACTTGTTCTCCCAAGCAGGATTGTACCAGGTAAGGGTCAGGGCAACTGACGATTCCGGTTTGCACGCAGAGCAGGTTATACACATAGCCGTATCCGATAATGGAACCTATGCACCTTCCATAATATCGACTCCCGCTAACACGGCCCATGTCTCCAAGTCATGGTTCTACGCACCCATGGCCGTCGGCACTCCACCCTTCGATTGGTCCTTGGGAAAACATGTTGGAGAACAACTGCTCGGAGCCCCCCAAGGCATGCAAATAAACCCCGAGACAGGAAAACTCACCTGGATTCCCTCTGATTCGCAGCTCGGACCAGTAAATGTCACCCTGGTGGTAAAAAATCATGCTGGAAGTGACTTTCAGGATTTCCAGGTGGCGGTTTCTTCCTCGGAACAACAAAGCGGATGCGGGTGCACCACCCAAAGGTCACCTGCGGCTGGTGTTGGGCTTTTGTGGCTGTTTCTGGCCCTGGCGTGGTTTTCTAAAAAACTATCACGGTAACATTGACGCCAGTTGATCCTCTCTCATAAGACCCACCCCGGAATTGAACACCCTGCCCTTGTCAAAGACCATGGTGGTTGGAATGCTCTGAATGCGAAACACCGCGGCGGTTCTTGGATTCGATTCGGTATCCAGTTTGGCAACCAAAGCCCGGCCTGATTTGCTCTTTGCCAAAGATTGCACGGCCGGGCCCATGGCCCTGCAAGGTCCACACCATGGAGCCCAGAAATCAACCAACACAGGCAGGGGGGATTTGTTGATAAATTCACCAAAATTACTGTCCTCAAGCTCAACAGGCTGGGCAGGTGGAGACAGATTTGCCTTGCAAGAGCCACATATGGGACCATTGGTGAGTTTTTCCAAAGGGACCGCGTTTAGTTTATGACACGAATCACAACGAACGTGCAATTTTCCTTTTTCGAATTTGATGTTATTTCCCATGATCTTACCTCTTGTCGAAAATTCTCCGCCAGATCCACACGGCCGGAGCACCTCATGAAGAATTTAAGCAAAAAAACACGCAAGGCAACCTTGTGGCATGACTTTTAAAGGACAACGTGACTCTTTTTCATTCCACGCCACCCCTTCGTTCCTCAACTACTGACATTTTCATTCGGCTATCACAGCAACTCAACTTAGGTTGACAGCAAACAACTCTTACCTCAAAATGAACACCAGCCGCACTTTATGCGTCTCATGCTCAGGAGCTTTTATTCCAAACTGTGCATGGCAAATTGGCCTTATCCAGTAACCAAGGA